>JAGWYS010000368.1 GCA_018969225.1 Gemmatimonadota bacterium
GGGGGGGGGGGGGGGGGGGGGGGGGGGGGGGGGGGGGGGGGGGGGGGGGGGGGGCCGTACCGCGGCTTCGTGGGCGTCCCCATCGTGGTAGGGGCCGGTGGCGGGGGCCCGCGCGGCGGCGCCCGGCGGCGCTGAACGGGCGCCCCACGGCGGGGGGGACGGCGCGCTAGCTTGCGGGCGTCAGCGCGCATCCGCACAGGCGCGCGCCTCCCGCCTCCCCGCCTCGCCATGCACCGCTCCCCTCGCGGGCCCCGCTGCCGTGCGTCCCGCCTCCCGGGACTCGCCCTGCTCCTCCTGGTCGCCTGCACCGGTGCCGAACCGCCCGATCCGGTGCAGCGCGTCACCGTGTCGCCCCCCAGCGCCACCCTGGCCAGTGGCGCGACGCAAGCGCTCACCGCCACCCTCACCGGCACCAAGGGGGGCGCCCTCGCCGGACGCCCCGTCACCTGGAGCAGCGGCAACGCCGCCCTCGCCACCGTCAGCGCGGCGGGGGTCGTCACCGCCGGGCGCGTGCTGGGGGGCGCCAACGAGTCGGTCACCATCACCGCCACCAGCGAGGCGGTCAGCGGGTCGGCCACGCTGGCCGTGCAGCCGGTGCCAGTGGCCGCCGTGGCGGTGCAGGGGAGCGGGACGCTGCGCCCCGGGGGCACGTTGCAACTGGCGGCCGCGCCCGCCAGCGCCACCGGCGAGCCGCTCACCGGACGCCCCGCCACGTGGACCACCACCGATGCCGCCGTGGCCACGGTGTCGGCGGAGGGCGTGGTCACGGCCGCCGCCTATGCCGGCCCGCTCACCCGCGAGGTCACGGTCATCGCCAGCGTGGAAAGCCGCTCGGGGAGTGTGTCGCTGGCCGTCTCGCCGCTGGCCGTGGCCGCGGTGCAGGTCGCGCCCGCCAGCGTGGCCCTCCGCCTCGACGAGGTGGCCACCCTCACGGCCGCGCTGCGCGACGCCACGGGCACGGCGCTCACCGGGCGCACCGTCGTCTGGGCCTCCGCCAACCCGGCCGTGGCCACCGTGACCCAGGCGGGGCTGGTCACCGGCGTGGCCGTCGGCACCACCACCATCGTCGCGGTCAGCGAGGGGCAGTCGGCCTCGGCCACGGTCGTCGTGTCCGGGCGCAACCCGCCCGTGCTTGCCGCCGTGTCCCCGGCCTCCGTGGCCGGCGGCGGCACCCTCACCCTCACGGGCACGGGCTTCTCCGCCACCCCGACCGCCAACCGCGTCACGGTGGGCGGGGCCGCCGCGTTCGTGCTGGCCGCCACGGCCACGCAGCTCACCGTGCGCGTGCCGTGCGTGCCGGGGGGAAGCGCCAACGTGGTGGCGACCGTGGAGGGGGCCGCCTCCGCGCCACGCCCCGTCACCATGGTGGTGCCGCGCCACGCGCTCGCGGTGGGCGAGGTGCTGCTGCGCGAGAGCGCCGACCTCAGCGCCTGCAACGAACTGGCCGCCCCCGGCGGCGCGGCGCGCTACCTGGTGATGCTCTACAGCACGGCCACCAGCCAGAACACCCTCATCGACCTGCAGCTGGACGGCAATCCCGGGGCCCCCGCCGCGGTGCGCGCGGTGGCCCCCGCCGCCCCCGCCCTGCTCGCGGCCCCCGAGC
>JAGWYS010000136.1 GCA_018969225.1 Gemmatimonadota bacterium
AACCTCTACATCTACGTCTCCGGCTCCTCCCCCATCCGCCCGTCGGAGGAGGTGGCCGAGTGCCGGGCGTCGGTCCCGGCCGGCGACCCGGGATCGGCGAAGCTGCGCATCGAGGTCATCAAGGTGCCGCTGGCCGACCCGTCCAAGGCGGCGGTGGTGAACCGCGCCAACATCTTCGCCGGGCTCACCAATCCCACGCCGCACGGCGTCTCCCCCGCCGACAAGGCCGAGCTGGACAAGGTCAAGGCCTCGGGGGCGTTCACCTTCTTCATCCCGGCGGTGGGGCAGGAGATCGTGCTGCCGCCCCCCTTCGTGGCGCCGGTGATCGACAGCATCATGAAGGCGCGCGGCGGCACCACCCCCACCGCGGCCGACACGGCGGCGGCGCGCCCGGTGGTGACCGCGCGCGTGACGAAGATGCTGGAGGGGCAGGGGATGGAGATGCCCACCCCGGGGAAGTCGCTGGTGGAGAGCGCGCAGTGCCATGACATCACCGTCTACCCCGCCCTTGGCCTCGCCGGCGGCGCCTGCGAGGGGCACGGCCTGCTGCTGGACATCAGCAACCCGGCCAATCCGGTGCGCCTCGACGCCGTCGCCGACTCCAACTTCGCCTACTGGCACTCGGCCACCTTCAGCAACGACGGCACCAAGCTGCTGTTCAGCGACGAGTGGGGCGGCGGCGGCGCCCCCAAGTGCCGCCCGCTGGACAAGCCCGAGTGGGGCGCCAACGCGATCTTCGAGATCGTGAACCGCAAGCTGGTGTTCAAGAGCTACTACAAGATCCCCACCTACCAGACGGCCAACGAGAACTGCGTGGCGCACAACGGCTCGCTCATCCCCATCCCGGGGCGCGACGTCATGGTGCAGGCGTGGTACCAGGGGGGGATCTCGGTGTTCGACTGGACCGACCCCGCCAAGCCGTTGGAGATCGCCTCGTTCGACCGCGGGCCGGTGGACAGCACGCGCATGGAGATGGGCGGCTCCTGGTCGGTGTACTGGTACAACGGCCACATCGTCAGCTCCGAGATCGCCCGCGGGCTGGACGTGGCCGAGCTGGTGCCGTCGCCATTCCTCACGCAGAACGAGATCGACGCCGCGAAGACGGTGCGGTGGAGCGAGCTGAACGCCCAGGGGCAGCCGAAGATCACCTTTCCGCCCAGCTTCGCGCTGGCCAAGGCCTACACCGACCAGCTGGAGCGGAAGGGGTGCGTGGCACCGGCGCGCATCGGCGCGCTGCGCGCCGGCATCGCCGAGGCGGAGAAGGCCAGCGGGGCCGCGCGCAACGCGGCGCTGGACAAGGCCATCGCGTTGGCGGACGCCGAGCGCGGCTGCGATCCGAAGAAGGGCGACCTGCTCAAGGGCGCCCTGCAGGGGCTGCGTCCGCCTGCGATGTAGCCGGGACCGCGGGGGAGGCGGCGCACCGGAACCCGGTGTGCTGCAGCGAGGTGGCCGGCGTGGCATGCATGCGCGCCGCCACCCGGTATCCCTCGCAGTAGCTCGCGTGGCACATGAAGGAACCGCCCCGGATGACGCGCTCGTCCGGGGCGGTTGTCATGCCGCCCCCGCCCATGTCGTGGTCGGCCATCGACGGGACGTATCGGTCCGCCGTCCACTCCCACACGTTCCCCGCCATGTCCACCAGGCCGTAGCCGTTGGCAGGGTAGCTCCCCACCGGCGCGGTCCCGGCGTGCCCGTCGTCGCCCAGGTCGCGCACGGGGAAGGTCCCCTGCCAAGTGTTGGCCAGCGCGGGGGTGATGGGCGCGTCCCCCCAGGTGAAGCGCTTCCCCTCCAGCCCGCCGCGCGCCGCGTGCTCCCATTCCGGCTCGGTGGGGAGGCGCTTCCCTGCCCACGCGCAGAATGCCGCGGCGTCGGTGTGCGCCACCTGCACCACCGGGTGCTCGTCGCGTCCGGCCAGCCCGCTGGCGGGCCCTTCGGGGTGACGCCAGCTGGCGCCCGGTGTCCACCGCCACCACTGCCGCTCGTCGTCCAGCGGCACAGGCGCGGCGGTGGGGGCAAACACCAGCGCGCCAGGTTGCAGCTGTGCGTCGGGTGGGCGCGGCGTCCCGGGGGGAAGCTCCTGCCGCAGCACGGCCCAGTCCACCGGGCGCTCGGCGCTGGTGCGAAACCCGGTGGCCTGCACAAAGCGCGCGAACGCCGCGTTGGTGACCTCGGTGCGGTCCAGGTAGAACGCCGCCACGCGGCCGGCGGGGATGACCACCATCCCCTCGGGGGGCGGTGGGAGGGGACCGGCGGCGTCCCGCGCGGGGGCTTCACGGCAGGCGGCGGCGAGCGCCAGCACGAGCCCCAGCCGCAGCAGCGGTGGCTGTCGTGACGCGCGCGCCCTCACGGACGGCGCGGCAGCTGCGCCCCCACGGCCGTGAGGTACGCGGTGAGCTTCTGGTCCAGCTCCGTCACCTTGGCGGGGAGCGTGCGCGCCAGGTCGTTGCGCTCGGCCAGGTCCGTGGAGAGGTCGTAGAGCCGCCGCGCGTCGTCCTCGTAGGAGCGGATGAGCTTGTAGTTCCCCGAGAGGATCGTGGACGCGGGGCCGATGGCGTCGAAGTCATAGTGCGGGAAGTGCACCACGAAGTCGGCGAAGCGACGCGTGACCTGGCCGGTTCCTCCCCCGCGGAGCACCGCCTTGAGGCTCCCCCCCTCGATGCCGGTGACCGTCGGGGCCACGGGGGCACCGACCAGGTCCAGGATGGTGGGCATCAGGTCGGTGGCGCTGGCCACCACGCGCGAGCTGCTCCCCGCCGCGATCCCCGGGCCGGCGATGACGAAGGGGATCCGCACGCCCCCCTCCCACACGGTTCCCTTCCCGAAGGCCAGCGGCGCGTTGTAGGTGGTGCTCTGCTGCCCGTGGTCGGACCAGAACAGGATGTAGGTGTTGCGGCTCACGCCGAGCGAGTCGAGCGCCCCCTGCACGAGGCGGATGGTGTTGTCCATCTCCAGCGTGGCGGCGGCGATCCCCACGGTGTTGTCGTTCTGCCCCACCATCTGCGCCCTGGCGGCCGCCCACGTCTCGGGGCGCACATCCACCGCCGCCTTGCCGGCGTAGTGCGACAGCTGCACGTAGAACGGCTTCCCCGCCTGCACCTGCTGCCGCATGAAGGCGATGGCGCGCTCGGTGATGCCGTACGACTGCACCGGGTTGGGGTTGGCCACGTTGGCCGGGCCCCCGTTGTTGGTGGGGCCGTCGCTGGCGTCAAAGCCGTAGGCCGAGGGGTTGGAGCGCCCCACGTGCCACTTGCCGAAGTGGGCCGTGGCGTAGCCGGCGCCCTTGAGCAGCGAGGCGACGGTGGGGAGGGTGGTGGGGAGGTCGGTGACGTTGGCGGGGGTGATGAGCGGGCCGGTGACGGCCGTCTCGTCGTTGCCGATCCCCACGAAGGTCATGTGCAGCGCGGCCGGGCTGCGCCCGGTGAAGAACGCCGCGCGCGACGGCGTGCACCGGGGGGAAGGGGCGTAGAAGTTGGTGAAGCGCATCCCCTCGGTGGCGATCCGCTCCAGCCCGGGGGTCTTGAGCTGTGCCTGGCGCGAGGTGGCCAGCGCCGGGTCCATCTGCACCGAGGTGCTGGTCCACCCCTGCGCTTCCCCCACGATGACCACCACGTTGGGCGTGGTCGCGCCCGCGGGAGGATTGGTGGGGCCTCCTCCGCCGCCCGGCGTGGTGCCAACCGGCGTGGTGGGGGCGGGGGCGTCGGGGCTGGCGCAGGCAGCCAGCCCCAGGAGCAACAGCCCCGTGCCAAGCGGCACACGGAGCCGTCGCGCCGGGAACATCGTCGCTCGCGGGCATCGGGGGTGGAGAGGCATGTGTCCTTCGACGCCTGCCCACCCCCGGTGTTAACGGCGCCCGGAGGCCCCGGGAGGCTACTCCTTCGCCTCCCGGGTGTTGTCCCCCGGATTGCGGTCGATCAGCAGCGAATACGGGTCGATCCCGGCGCGCGCGGGCGCCTTGGCCACCACGAAGGTGTGGCGGCTGGTGCCTCCGATCACCTTCACACGCCGGATCGCCAGCGGTGCCCCCAGCCGCGCGCCCGGGGCCGCCTCGTCAAACACTCCCACGTCCACATAGTCGGCCATGGGCACCGCCGTCTCGTTCCCCAGCGAGTCGGCGCGGAACTTCTGCGCGGTGGCCACCACGGTCACGTCGTACCGCCCATCAGGGCGCTTCCGGCTGGTGACGCTGTCGGCGCGCACGTCCCAGAGCGTGATGGTGTCGAAGTAATCGGTGAGCGCGTACCGGAGGCTGTCGGGGGTGGCCGCCGTCAGGTGCCGCATGAAGTCCAGCGTGGTGGCGTACGGCGGGCCGGTGAAGCGCCCCTCGTCCAGGTAGGCGCGGATGGCGCCGTGCAGCGCCGGCTCGCCGATCAGCTCGCGCAGCGCGAAGAGCGCCAGCGACCCCTTCTGGTACCACACGTAGCTCTCGCGGTCCACCCGCGTGAGGGGGCGCTCGCCGCGCGTCTCCCCGGCGCGCCCGCGCAGGTAGCCGTCCAGCTCGGAGCGCAGGAACTTCTGCGTGAAGGGAAGCCCGTGCTCCCGCGCCGTGGCCACCAGCGCGGCGTACTCGGAGAGCGCCTCGGACAGCATCTGCGCCCCCTCCGCGTTGGCCGCCATGCGCTGGTACGGGAACCACTGGTGCGCGATCTCGTGCGCCGTCACGAACCACGGCAGGTCGGTGTCCTCCACGTTGGTGCTGTCCACCCGCGCCGTGAAGCCGATCCCCTCGGAGTACGGCACCGTGTTGGGGAACGACTGCGCAAAGCCGGCGTAGCGCGGGAACTCCAGGATGCGCAGCTGCCGGTGCTGGTACGGACCGAACTCGCGGCTGTACAGCGCCAGCGACGCCTGCGACGCCTCGATCATCCGCGCCACGTTGAAGCGGTGCGCGGGGTGGTGGTACACCTCGATGGGGATCCCCTCCCACGCGCCCCGCGTGACCGTCCACCGCGCCGAGAGCACGGCGAAGAAGTTGGGGATGGGCGCGTCCATCACGTAGCGGAAGTGCCGCCGGCCGTTGGCGGTCCACTCGCGCTCCAGGTACCCCGGCGCCATGGCGATCTGGTCGGGGTCGGTGCTCACCGTGGCATCGAAGGCCACGAAGTCGGCGTCCTGGAAGAAGTCCTGCCGCTGCAGCGCGGCCGAGTCGGTGCGCAGCAGGGGACGGCGTGTCGGCGGGAGGCGGTACTTGCGGCGCAGCTCGTCGGTGCCCAGCTCGTACCCCTGGCTGTACCCCAGCGACGGGAACCGCTCCCGGTTCAGGAAGGTGCCGTTGCGCACGAGGGCGCGGTCGGGGGCGTCGTTGGGGAAGCCGCGCACCGCCAGCCGCTGGACGACGTGGAGGCGCAGCGTGTCCCCCGGCGCCAGCGCGGTGGCCAGCCGCAGCAGCCGCACGCCGAAGGTGGTGTCGGCGGCCACCACGGCGGCGGGGCGGTCGAAGGCCAGCGTGTCGGTGGTCACCGCCACGCCGCCGCCGTCGCTGTCGATGTTCACCAGCACGCTGTCCAGCGGCCGCCCCGCCCGGTTCACCAGGGTGTAGCGGGTGGAGAGGCGGGCGGTGAGCGCCGAGGGGGCGAGGTCCACCACCAGGGAGGTGGCGACGATCTTCGGCACCGGGAGGGCTTCCAGCGGACGCCAGCGCCGCTCGTAGGCCGCCCGCAGCCCCTCGGTGGTGTCCCGCGTGCGGTACGTGTTGCGGAGGTTGGCGTTGTAGAAGAAGAAGCCGCCGAACCCGGCCATCCCCAGCGCGCCGCCGGCCGCCGCCAGGCGGGCGCCGCCGCGGAAGCGGGTGGCCACCCGCGCGCGCCACGGCGCGGCGGCGGTGCCGCGGGTCCACGCGAGGAGCGCCCCCACCAGCATCAGTGCCGCCAGCGACAGGTTGTAGCCGTGCAGCGTCGCCACGGCGGGGGTGGATCCCCCCGCGCCGTTGAGGTCGGTCCACGTGGGGAGGTAGGTGGGCCCCACCTGCAGCAGGGCGTGGTCGTACCCCAGGTTGAGCAGCGCGATGTTGCCCACGAACGCCAGGATCACCAGCACGTGTCCGATGGGCTTGCGCGGGACCAGCGACTGCACGAGGAACGCCAGCGCCGCCAGCGCCATCCAGCCGGGGAAGTTCAGCGCGTACACGTGCCAGAGGAACACCGGGAGGTCCACCACCGGGTATCCCTTGAGCGGCGGGACCAGCAGGCCCGCGACCATCGTGGTGGTCGCATAGGCCAGCAGGACCCCCACCATGGCGGCGTACTTCCCCAGCAGCACCGCCGCCGTGGGGACCGGCGACGCGTCCATCACCTGGTCGGTGCGCAGCTGCCGCTCGCGCCACACCAGCTCGCCGGCGTAGAAGGTGAGCAGCACGATCATGATGAGGGTGTTGCCGTTCATCAGCGACTCGGCCACCAGCCAGCTCATGGGCCAGCTGCGGCTGATCCCCGTCTGGTCGGCGAACCACGCGTTCATCACGGTGTTGATCATCCCGATGGCCGCGATGGCCAGGAACGGCACCGAGCGGACGATGGCGGCGCCCTGGAAGCGGGCCACGCTCCACCAGGCGGCCAGCAGCGCGGGTGGGGCGACCGGGGCGGCGGGACGGGGAACCGCGGGGGCGGCCGGCACCGGGGTCGTCGGGGGCGCGGCGGGGGCGGCGGCGCGTGCCCGGCGACGCAGCGACGGCGCCGCCGCCTCCAGGCGCGTGAAGCGGAGCGCCACCGCCAGCAGCACCGCCCCCACCCCCGCCCACAGGGCGCGGTTGGCCGCCACGAAGCCGTCCAGCGGCAGCAGGCGCACGTTCTTCTCCGCCGGCGTCCAGTAGCGCGTGTCCAGCCCCACGGAGCGGACGGCGAAGGGGTCGATGAGGTTGGCCACCTGGTCGTGGTCCAGCGTGCGCACCAGGTTGTCGGCCATCGCGTAGCCCACCAGCAGCAGGATCCCGGTCACGTACACCGCGAAGGCGCTGCGGGTGAGGGCCCCAGTGGCGAAGAGCATGGCGCTGAGGAAGAACACGCCGGGGACGCCGATGAGCAGGAACGGCTGCAGGTAGTCCCACAGCCGGATCGCCTGCACGGCGTCCGGCTCCACCCACGGGGACACCGTCCCCAGCATGGCCCCCGCCGGCAGCGCCGCGAACACCAGCAGCATGGCCGCGAACGCCGCGAGGTACTTGGCGCCCAGGTAGCCGCCCCGCGTGAGGCGGGTGGTGAAGAGCAGCTCGTGCACCCGGATGTCCACGTCGCGCAGCACCGTGGTGCCCACCAGCGCGCTGGTGATGATCTGCCCGATGGCCAGCACGATGGCGTACAGCTGCGCCAGCGCGAAGGGGCTGTTCTTCTTCACCTTCCCCAGCGCCGTCCCCACGAACACGGCGTCGGTCCCCACGGCGAAGAAGGCCAGCAGGAACATGATGGCCACGTACAGCCAGGTGGCGGGGCGGCGGAAGTGCCCCCGCAGCTCGAAGGCGAACAGGAGCCCGAACATCAGGCCTCCGCGGGGACGCGCCCGCCCGACGCCGCCGCCAGGCGGTGGAAGTAGACGTCCTCCAGCGCGGGCTCCACCGCCTCGAAGCCGTCGCCCGGGTCTGCCTCGCTGTACACGTGCAGCACCGTGCTCCCGGCGGCCAGCCGCGTGGAGATGACCTGGTGGCGCGCCTTGTACGCCTCGGCCTGGGCGCGCGGGACCGTGCGCCGCCAGATGCGCCCGCGCACCTCGTCCAGGATCCGCTGCGGCGCCCCCTGCACCACCACCGTCCCCTGGTTGATGATGGCCATCTGCGCGCACAGCTCGCGCACGTCCTCCACGATGTGCGTGGAGAGGATGACGACCACCTCCTCGCCGATGTCGGCCAGCAGGTTGAGGAAGCGGTTCCGCTCGGTGGGGTCGAGGCCGGCGGTGGGCTCGTCCACGATGAGCAGCTGCGGGGCGCCGGCCAGCGCGATGGCGATCCCCAGCCGCTGCTTCATGCCCCCCGAGTAGCCCCCCACGCTCTTCTTGCGGACCTCGTACAGGTTGACCTGCTGCAGCAGCCGCTCCACCAGCGCCTTCCGCTCGCCGCGGTGCGTCACCCCCTTGAGCGACGCGAAGTGGTCCAGCACCGCCTCGGCGGGCATGTTGGGGTACAGCCCGAACTCCTGCGGCAGGTACCCCAGCTGCGCGCGCAGCCGCGCGGGCTCGCGCAGCACGTCGAGGTCGCGGAAGCGGATGCTCCCGGCGTCGGGGGGCTGCAGCGTGGCAATGGTGCGCATCAGGGTGGATTTGCCGGCGCCGTTGGGGCCCAGCAGCCCGAACATCCCCGGGGCGATGGTGAGGGAGATATCGCGGAGGGCGCGCACCCCGTTGGGGTAGGTCTTGGAGAGGCCGTCGATGTGCAGCGACATGGAGCCGGGAGGAGGAGGGAGAGGTGCGCCCGGGCGGCGGGCGATACCCTGCCCTACGCGGGGCCCCCGACCGGGTTTCGGCTGGGGCGCTACGCCAGCGCGAAGACCCGTTCCAGCGCGTCACACGCCGCCTCCGCGCCGCGCTCCGCGCCCACGACCGCCGCCGCCCGCGCGGCGTTGTCGCGATACGCCGGGTCGTGCAGCAGCGCGTCCAGCGCCGCCGCGGCACCGCGCGCGCGGTAGCGCCACGCCGGGATTACGCGCGCCACGCCCAGCCGCGCGAGGCGGTGCGCGTTGTCCGGCTGGTCGTTGGCATAGGGGACCGCCAACGCGGGGAGCGCGGCGCGCAGCCCCTGCATGAGCGTCCCCACCCCGCACTGGTGGGCCACGGCCGCGCACCGCGGCATCAGCAGCGAGTGGGGGGCGCGCTCCACGGCCAGCATGCCGCGCGGCAGCCCCGCGTCCGCGAGCGTGGACGCCAACGGGCCGGCCAGCAGCACCGCGCGCACGCCCAGCCGCCGGGCCGCCGCGATGCTGGCCCCCCAGAAGCGCCCGGGCGCGATCACGGCGGAGGAGCCCAGCGTGAACAGCACCGGCGGCGCCCCGTCGTCCAGGAAGGCGGCCAGCTCCGCGGGAAGCGCGGCGCCGAACGGGGCGTCGTGGCCAATGGCCCCGGTGAGCACGGTGTGCGGCGGCCAGTCGGGCTGCGGCTCCCCCAGGGCGCGCGAGTACAGCGCCAGCACCAGCGTGGGGCTGTGCCCCCCATCGAACAGCGGATTGCCTCGGTCGGGGAGCCCCAGCTCTTCGCGCAGCCGGTCCACCGGCGCCAGCCAGCGGCGGCTCAGCCACTTGCCGGAGGCCACGATGGCCGGCGCCACCCACGGCGCCGCCCGCGCCAGGCGGGGGAGCCATGGCGCCATGGGGACCGCCGGGAGGTCCGTGGGCGAGAGGAATGTCACCGGCGACAGCATCGTGCTGGCCCACGGGATGCCGTGGTGCTGCGCCAGCAGCGGCAGCGTCATGGTGAGCGGGTGGGTGACCACGAGGTCGGCCTGCCGCACCAGCGGGGCGCAATCGGCGGCGAAGTGCGGGATCCAGGGCGCCACCAGCTCCTTGATGACGAACTCGGCGCTGCGGAACGGGTGCATCACCCTCGCCACCAGCGCGGGATCGGCCGGGCTGAGGTCGGGGCCCACCGGCGCGAACCGGATCCCGGCGCCCGTCACCGCCTCGCGGTAGTACGGGCTGGTGGCCAGGGTCACCGTGTGCCCGCGGGCGGCCAGCGCCACCCCGAGGCCGATGAAGGGGTCCACGTCACCGTGGGAGCCCAGGGTGCCCAGGAGGATCCGTGCCATGCCGTGGAAGCTAACGGCTCCCCCCCGCGGCACCCCGCCCCCGCCTCCCCGGGGTCGGGGCGCCCCCGTAGATTCGCGCCATGCCCAACGATCCCCAGCTGTTCCAGCTCCTGGTCATCTTCGGCCTCTTCGCCTCGTTCGGCATGGCCGAGGTGCTGGCCGGGAAGTTCTTCCCGCCGGAGGCGGGGCACGAGGACGACCGCCTCGACGTGGCCGTGGGGCTCATGTTCCCCGTGGTCGCCTCCGCCGTGTACGCCACCACCTCCTCGATGGTCGTGGTGCCTTCGGCCACTTTTTCCCAGCCATCCTCCCGCAGGTTCCGCATCCCTTGGGAACGGGCCATATCCCGGAGGGCGGCGTTGGATTCCTTTCGTGTGATCATTTCCTGCAA
>JAGWYS010000369.1 GCA_018969225.1 Gemmatimonadota bacterium
ACACGCTGACCTTTTCGCTGCGGTCGGCGGCGGTGGACGAGATTGGGCGGCTGGACGTGGTGGTGACGTACAGCAACGTGGCGCGGCTGGCGGCGCAGGCGGTGGGATCGGGGGACCCGTTTGCGCAGGTGGCGCCGTTCCCGATGGCGGCGTTTGCGCGCCTGCGGGACGCGCGCGCGGTGGACCCGGTGCTGGCCCGGGACGTGACGGGGATGGCGCCGGCGATCTGGCTGACGTGTCGGGCGGTGAACCTGGACAGCAAGCAGGGCGCGGGGGCGGCGGTTCGGGGGATTCCGCCGGACTATGACCGGGCCTTTGGGGAACTCGTCTCGCGCGAGGGGACGCCGATTGACCTGGGCAGGCTTGGGCCGGGCGACGCGGTGCTCAATGGCGCGGGGGCGCTGACGCTGGCGGCTTCGGTGGGGGACGCGCTGACCTGCACCGGCGCGTCGGCGTCGCTGCGGTTGCGGGTGGCGGCGATTGCGGGGGGTTCGGGGTTGGGGACCGGGTCGACGGTAGCGCTGACCGTGCCGCTGGCGTTCTTACAAGAGCGGCTGGCGGCGTCGGCGGGGTCGGGGTTCTCCCCTTCGCCGGATGCGCCGGGCGCAGAGGGCGGCGGGCTGATCAACCAGGTGTGGGTCTCGGTGCGCGGGTCGGCGATCTCGAGTGCGGCACTGGCACCGGGGGTCGCGGCGGCGCTGCGGTCGCGGCTGGTGGACGTGGACGCGGACCGGGCGCTGGTGGCGTTCTTGCAGGAGCCGGAGTTCCGCGTGGCGCTGGCGAACCGTCGGCCGAACCTCCCGCTGCGGGTGCAACGGGCCTTGGATGAGCTGGACGTGCTGGTGACGGGGGTGGCGCCCGCGTTGCCGGATGCGCCGGGCGCGGGGGAGTTTGCGCTGACGGTGCCGGCGGACGCGAAGGAGGCGCGGGAGCGGACCGACCGGGTGCTGCGCGTGGGGGGCGTGCGCGCGGCGCTGGTGCAGGCGGCGCGTGACCTGCCGGATGCATCGAAGGGCCCGCAGCTGGAGGGGGCGCTGCAGCGGGCGACCGGGTTTTTGGTGCTGCCGATCAAGGAGACGGTGCTGGTGGCGGCGGATCGGGCGGGGAACGTGCTGAGCACGATCTTCTTGCTGTTTTCGCTGCTGTCGATCGCGGCGGGGCTGCTGCTGGTGTTCCTGATCTTCAGCTTGCTGGTGGCGTCGCGGCGCCCGGAGCTGGGCATTACGCGGGCGCTGGGGGCTTCGGCAGGGGACCTGGTGGCGCTGGTGACGCTGGAGGGCGCGGCGTACGCGGCGCTGGCAACGGTGGCGGGGGTGCCGGCAGGGCTGGCCGTGAGCCGGGGGCTGCTGGCGACGCTGGTGTGGGCGGTGGAGTCGGGGTACGCGGGGTTCACGGGGGCGGGGGCTCGGGTGGCGGAGGTGGCGCGGTGGTCGGCAGAGCCGCGGAGCATCGTGCTGGCAGGAGCGGTGGGGCTGCTGCTGACGGTGGCGACGGTGGCGATCGCGGCGTGGCGGGTGACGCGGGTGACCATCGTGACGGCGATCCGGGACCTGCCGGAGCCGCCGCGGCGTCGGGCGTTGGCAGCGCACGGAGAACC
>JAGWYS010000137.1 GCA_018969225.1 Gemmatimonadota bacterium
CCCGCGCTGGGGGACGAGGCCGACCTGGCGCTGTTTCGCGCGCTGCAGGAGGCGCTGGCCAACGTGGCGCGCCACGCCGGGGCGTCGGCGGCGGAGGTGACCGTGACGGTGGAGTCCGGCGCGTCGGGGGGCGCGGTGCAGCTGGTGGTGGCCGACAACGGCCGGGGCTTTGGCGTGGATGAGGAGGGGCGCGTGGACGAAGGGGCGGGACGGATGGGGCTGACCGGCATGCGCGAGCGCATCCATGCCGCGGGCGGTGCAGTGCGACTGCGGAACGCGCCGGGCGCCGAGGTCCGCATCACGGTGCCGGTCCCCGCGCCTGCGGTGGCGGCGCCTGCGGTGGCGGCGCCTGTGGTGGCGGCGCCTGCGGTGGCGGTTGCGGCCGTGGCCGGCACGGCGGGGGGCGCATGAGCGGGGCGCCCATCCGCGTGGTGCTGGCCGACGACCACGCGCTGGTGCGCGAGGGGATCCGCCACGTGCTGGACCAGGACCCCGGGATCGTCGTGGTGGCCGAGGCCGCCAATGGCGTCGAGGCGGTGGCGGCGGCGGAGGCGCACCGTCCCGACGTGGTGCTGCTGGACATCACCATGCCGGGGGAGACCGGGCTGCGCGCCGCCGAGCGGCTGCGGACGCTGCTGCCGGCGGTGCGGATCCTGATCCTCAGCATGCACGACCAGCCGGAGTATGTGCGCGAGGGGATGCGCATCGGCACCAACGGCTACCTGCTCAAGGACAGCGCCGGCGAGGAGCTGCGGGCGGCGATCCACGCGGTGCACGCGGGGGGGGCGTTCTTCAGCCCCGCGGTGATGCGGCGCCTCACCGCGTCGCCCCCGGCCTCCGAGGACGCGCCGGCCGCGCAGCTGCGCGCCCTCACCCCGCGGGAGCGCGACGTGCTGGCGCGCATCGCGGCGGGGCTCACCAACAAGGCCATCGCGGCGGAGCTGGGGATCAGCCGGCGCACCGTGGAGGCGCACCGGGAGAGCCTGATGCGCAAGCTGGAGATCCACAGCGTGGCGGGGCTCACCCGCTTTGCGCTGGAGGCGCGCGTGGTGGAGGACTAGCTTTGGGGATGCCTCGGCTTCCCCACGGAATCCGCGCCCGTCCGGCGTCGCTGGCCGCGCTGTCCGTCCTGGCCGCGCTGGCCGTTGGCGCGTGCGCCCCGGCCATCGCGCCGCTCCCCCCCGTGGCGCCGGCCCAGGCGCCCGCGCGGGGCGCGTCTCCCGGTGCGCGCGAACCGGCGCGTCAGGGGGGCGCGCAGCCCGGCGGGCAGGGGAAGGGGGATGCCGCGCCGCCTACGCCGCGCGCCTCGGCCCCCGCGGCCAAGGGCGCGGGCGCGACCGGGGCCGATGGTGCGGGCACCACGGCGACGCCCCAGGACCCCGCCACCCCTGACGAGGTGGCCACCACTGCCGCGCGGGTGTTTGGCGCCGAGGGGGACGGCCCCCGCTGGGACATCGACGTGCGCAGCTACGAGACGCACGACCGGGTGGAGCACTATGTCGCGCTGTTCAGCGGCACGGCACGGGCGAACTTCTCGCGCCGCCTGTCGCGCGGCACGCGCTACGAGCCCATGATCCGCGGCAAGCTGCGCGCGAAGGGCATGCCCGAGGACCTCACCTACCTGGCGCTCATCGAGAGCGGCTACGACCCGCACGCGTACTCGCGCGCGGCGGCCGTGGGGATGTGGCAGTTCATGAGCAGCACGGCGCGTGGCGTGGGGCTGCGGGTGGACTGGTGGATGGACGAGCGGCGGGACCCAGCGCGCGCCACCGACGCGGCCATCACCTTCCTGGGGTACCTCACGCGGCAGTTCGGGTCGCTGTACCTGGCGGCGGCGGCGTACAACGGTGGCCCGGGGCGGGTGGCGCGCGGGCTCACGCGCTTCGCCGAGCAGATGGAGGGGTCGGAGGGGGAGGACCGGTTCTTCGCGCTGGCGGAGCAGGACTACCTGCGCAACGAGACCAAGGACTACGTGCCGCAGCTGATCGCCGCGGCGCTGCTGGCCAAGATGCCCGAGCGGTACGGCTTTGCCGTGGAGTCGCTGCCGCCGTACGGGTACGACTCGGTGCGGGTGGAGGCGGGGACGTCGCTGGCGGCGGTGGCCGAGGCGGCGGGGGTGACGCCGGCGGAGCTGCGCGACCTGAACCCCGCGCTGCTGCGCGGGATCACGCCGCCCGACGCGGCGGTGTGGGTGCGGCTGCCGGTGGGGAGCGCGGCGCAGGCCGAGATGGGGATGGCCGCGTTTCCTGCGGAGGCCACGCGCGGCTATCGCACGGTCACGGTGAAGGGGAGCGCCACCACGCCGGGCGCGCTGGCCGAGCGCGAAGGGGTGACGCTGGCGCAGCTCCGGCAGTTCAACCCCGGCATGAAGACCGCGCGCAAGGGACGGCTGGTGGCGGGGCAGCGGCTGCGCATTCCCGTGGAGGCAGTGGTAGGGCTGGCGCGCGACGTCCCCGATCCGGGGATCGAGCGCTACGGGCGCTCCTCGGCGGCGTTGTCGCGCGGCGGGGTGCACGTGGTGAAGCGTGGCGAGACGCTGGGCGGCATCGCGCGCCGCTACAACACCACCGTGCCGCGGCTGCAGGCGCTCAACCGCCTGCAGGGCACGCGGGTGATCGCGGGGCAGACGCTCCGGGTGCGCGGGAATGTCCCGGCGGCCTCCTCGGCCTCGGCGAAGAAGCCGGCCGCGAAGAAGCCGGCCACCAGGAAGGCCTCGCCGAAGAAGGCCCCTGCGAAGAAGGCCCCCGCCAAGAAGCCGCCGGGGAAGAAGCCTCCCGCGAAGAAGGCTCCCGCCAAGAAGCCGGGCGCGCGGTAGGCGGCTGGCGGGCGGCTAGTCGAGGATGCCGCGGCCGCGGTAGCCCCGCATCACCACGCGCTCGTAGCCGTTGGCGGGGTCGACGCCGCGGGCGAGGTCCTGCGCCACGGCAATCGGGCCGCGGTTGTACACCAGCAGCGCGAGGCGCAGGTCGCCGCGCTGCTCGCGGATGAGCGCGCGCAGGTAGCGGAAGCCGATGCGCAGGTTGGTGGCGGGGTCCAGCAGCTGCTCGCGGGTGACGTCCGGCTCGAACTCGCGGGCCGTGCCGGGCATGAGCTGCGTGAGCCCCACCGCGCCGGCCGGGCTGGCGGCGCGGGGGTTGAAGCGGCTCTCCACCTGCACGAGGCGGAAGGCCAGTTCGGGCTCGATCCCCTGCTCGACGGCGATGTCGTGGACGAGACGCGCCAGCTCGGGGGTGACGCGGAAGCGGGTGCTGAAGCGGTAGATGCGATTCCACCGCTGGAGCGAGGCGTGCGAGGAGCCGCGCGGTGCGGCGGCGAAGGGGCCTGCCGCGTCGGGGCGCAGGGTGGGCTCAGGGGTGAGCGCCACCGCCAGCGCGAAGGTGACCGAGGCCGCCAGGGCCACCCGCGAGAGGCGCCGACCCGCCTTGCGTCGCGCCATGCGACGGCGCCGCACCTCCGCCGAATTCCGCCGCCGAATGGCGTCGGGATGTTGCATGGGCCCTCCCGGGGCTCGGGGAACTCACGAACCTGGAGGCCAGCTGCCGGATCGCCCGCCGCGCTTTTCGCGCAGCGTGATGCCGGTGATCTCCATGGTCCGGTCAACCGCCTTGGCCATGTCGTACACCGTGAGCAGCGCCACGGACACGGCGGTCAACGCTTCCATCTCCACCCCGGTCTGGGCTGCGGTGGTGACGGACCCTTCCACCACAACGCCCGGAAGGGAATCGTCAAAGGTAACCACCACGTCGATCCCGGACAACGGGAGGGGATGGCACAACGGTATCAGGTCCGACGTGCGCTTGGCCGCCAACACCCCCGCCAACCGCGCCACCGGCAGCACGTCGCCCTTGGCGAGCGTGTTCTGCCGAATGGCCTGCAACGTCTCGGCGCGCATGCGGATGGCCCCCCGGGCCACCGCGTGACGCACCGTCACCGCCTTGTCGGACACGTCCACCATGCGGAAGGTTCCGTCCGCCTGCACATGCGACAGCCCTCCGTCCTGCGGTCCGGCCTTCGAAACAGACGATTCGGCGTCGGTCATGGCACAAGCGCCCGGTGCAGGGTGACCAGCAGCTGGGACGCCAGCAGCTGGGGATTCACGTTGCCGTGCGCGCGCACCTTGGCCTCCTCCACCGCCAGCACCGAGGCGGCGATGCGGCGCGCCGCACCCTCCTCCCCGGCCATGGCCAGTTGCTGCGCCCGATCATGCAACAGTCGTACCAGCACATCCAGCGCCGAGGAGAACCCCCCGCGCGCCCCCTTCCCCCCCTGCTGCGCCGCCACCAGCACCCGCGCCGCCGTGCCGTCCGGCGACGCGGGGAGCAGCGCCGCCCGCAACAGCCGTTCGCCCTGCGCCTGCGCCTGCTCGTGCGCCGCATCCCCGAAGACGCGGCCGGGCGCCCCCTCCGCCTCCTGCACCGCCTCCTCGCGCGACCGCTTCCCCAGCGCGCGCACCACCTCGGGATCGTCCAGGAACCGCTCCATGTCGTCGCGCGACAGCCGCGGCACCCGCACCGTCACCACGCGCGACCGGATGGTGGGAAGCAGCAGCCCCGGCTCCGACGAGGTCAGCACCAGCGTCGTCCCCGGGGGCGGCTCCTCCAGCAGCTTGAGGAACGCATTGGCGGCCTCCTTGGAGGCCTCCTGCGACGCCATGCGCTCCGCGTCGCCCACCACGAACACCGCGCGCGCCGCCATGGCGGGGCGCATCGCGGCGCGCAGCACCAGCGCGTTGACCGCCCGGATGTAGATCCCCACCGACCCGTCGCTCCCGCCCCACACGCCCTGCGCGTCCATCCGCTCGCGGACCGCCTCCGCGTAGTCCAGCGCCACCTCCTCGGGGGGGGTCTCGCTCCCCTTGCGGAGCTTGAGCGGGAAGTACCAGTGCAAATCGGGGTGCGCGCACCGCGCCGCGTTCCGGCAGTGCAGGCAGCCGCCGCACGGCTCCGGCAGCCGCTCCCGCGTGGCCTGCTCGCACAGCAGCAGCTGCCCCAGCCACAGCGCCAGCCGCTGCTTCCCCACGCCGCGCGGGCCGGTGAACAGCAGGCTGGCCGGCAGCCGCCCGTCCGCGGCGGCGGCGGCCAGGCGGGACCGGATGGCGTGATGACCGTGCAGGGGGCGCAGCGACATGGGCAGAAATATGGGGGCGCGGTAGGTTGGAACCATGCCTTCCTGCCGTCAGCGCACCGTCATTTTGCTGGCCCTCGCCCCGTGGACCGCCGGCGCCCAGGGCGCCGCCCCCGCCGCGCCCCCCTCCGCCCCCGTCCGCGCCCGCGCCCTGGGGATTGCGCCGGGGATCTTCGCCCCGGGGCCCCGCAACGCCATCACCGACGTGGCCGGCGTGCGCGTGGGGCAGGTCACCGTCAGCAGCGGCGACTCGGTGCGCACCGGCGTCACCGCCGTCCTGCCGCACGCCGGCGACCTGTATCGCGACCGCGTCCCCGCCGCGCTCCATGTGGGGAACGGCTTCGGCAAGCTGCTGGGGGTGACGCAACTGCGCGAACTGGGGGAGCTGGAAACCCCGCTGCTGCTCACCTGCACCCTGTGCATCTGGCAGGCGGGGGATGCGCTGGCGCAGTGGATGCTCGCCCGGCCGGAGAATGCCGCGGTGCGCTCCATCAACCCCGTGGTGGGGGAGACCAACGACGGGTCGCTCAACACCACCCGCGCGCGCCCCGGCATTGGCGCGGCTGTGGCGGCGGCGCTGGCGGCCGCGCAGGCGTCGGGGGACGGCGCCCCGGTGGCCGAGGGGAGCGTGGGCGCCGGGCATGGCACCGTGATGTTCGGCTGGAAGGGGGGGATGGGCACCGCGTCGCGTCGCCTCCCTGCCGCGCTGGGGGGGTACACCGTGGGGGTGCTGGTGCAGGGGAACTACGGCGGCGTGCTGCAGATGCTAGGCGTCCCCGTGGGGCCGCTCCTGGGGCGCTACAGCTTCCAGCGCGAGGCGCCCTGGCCGGCGGGGCCCTCCGCCGCACCCCCTCCGGGTGACCCCAACGCCGAACGCGGCGACGGGTCGTGCATGATCGTGGTGGCCACCGACGCCCCGCTGCTGGCGCGCAACCTCGAACGGCTGGCCGCGCGCGCGGTGATGGGGCTGGCGCGCACCGGCTCGGCGGCCTCCAACGGCTCGGGGGACTACGTGCTGGCCTTCTCCACCCACCCCGCGGTCCGGCGCAACAGCGCCGAGGGGGTGGCCGCGCTCCAGGAGCTGGGGAACGAGGCGATGTCGCCCCTCTTCCAGGCGGTGGTGGAGGCCACCGAGGAGGCGCTGTACAACGCGCTGTTCATGGCCACCCCCGTCCGCACTCGCACCCAGCAGGTGCTCCCGCTCCCCGCCGACTCGGTGGGGCGGCTGCTGCGCGCGCGGGGCATCGGCGCCCCGCGCTGATCCGGCGGGAGGTCAGCGGGCGGGCGGGATCCGCTTGGCCACCTCGCGCCAGTTGTAGTAGTGGAACGCCCCGCGGTTGGACATCATCACCAGCAGCCCCTGCGGGAACCCCGGCAGCGGCGTGGCGGTGACCTCCAGCCCGTCGGTCTCCCGGGCCCGCACGGGAATGACCGCCACCCGGCGATGGTCGTGCGGCGCGCCGGGCGATCCCTCGCGGGTGAACAGCTGCAACCGGTTGGCTCCCTGGTCGGAGAGGAGCAGGTACCCGGTGGCCGGGCCGGTGGGGTAGATGGCCAGCCCCTCGTGGTCCTCCGCCACGCCCGTGGTGGCGAACAGCGCCAGCTCCGCGTTGCCCGAGTCGGGGTCGGCGTGGTACTTCCGCACCCCCACCCCCTCGTCGCTGTAGTACACGTACCCCAGCGCGTCGTCCACGGCGATGGCCTCGATCTCCTTGCGCCCGCTGTACCGGCCGAAGGCGCGCACCATGGTGGCCCGCACCCCCCCGCGCCCGTCCCCTTCCAGCCGGTATTGCCACAGGTACCCCTCGGCCGGCCCTCCTTTCCCCCCCACGATCGCAAACAGCGCCCCGTCGCGGGGGCGGCGGTACAGTGCAACCCCCATGGGCTCGCGCCCGCGGTCGCCGTCAAACACCGGCACCCCGCCCTGGTCCAGCGGCCGCATGTTGGGGAGTCGGAAAACGCGCAGCATCATGCGGCGCCGCTCGGTGGCCGCCCCCACATCCAGCGTGTCGGCGCCCAGCACCACCCCCTGCCGCACGTCCACGTTGTTCATGCGCTGCAGCGGCGTGACGCTGTGCGCCAGGTCGATGCGCCCCGTCAGGTCGAACTGGTACAGGCCGCCCGTGATGTCCCCCTTGTCGGTCCCCAGGATGCGAGCGTCGGTGCCGCCGGGGGCGATCCAGATGGCCGGGTCGTCGCTGTCGCCGGGGAGGGTGTCGGTCACCACCGCCGGAACGAGCGTGTCCGTCACGGCGCCGGCGCGGTCCGTCGCCTCGGGGCGCGGGCGGTCGGATGCCGGCGTGCAGCCCCCCGCGGTCACGGTGGCGGCGAGGGCCAAGGGGAGCAGGACGCGCGCGGCGGGCAGGGCAGCGGCTCTGGCGGCAGGCATGGCAACAAGACCGGGCTAGGGGACCTCCCCCCCCCGCCGTCGGGACGAAGAGGCTCTTGATCGAAGCATGCGCACCGTGCGAGCGTTCTTCCAGCGGCGTCGTGTAACGGCGCCTGGTCCCGCTCCCGCCCTCTCCCCGCCGCATGGCCACCACCGTACCGCCCATCCTCGCCGACGCCCCGGGCCATGCCCGGACCGCGGCCCGCGCCTCCGCCTGGCCCTGGCACCTGGCCGCCGTGGTGCTGGCCAACAGCTGCATCGTGGCGGGACTGGTGTGGGACATCTCGTGGCACATGACCATCGGCCGCGACACGTTCTGGACGCCGGCGCACCTGCTCATCTACACCGGCGGCGCCATGGCGGCCGGCGTCAGTGGCCTCGAGGTGCTGCGTCGCTGGCGGCTGGGTGCGGCTGCCCCTGCGGACGGCGTGCGCGTGGTGGGGCCCTTCCGTGGTCCGCTGGGCGGATGGCTGGCCATCTGGGGGGGCGTGGCGATGCTCACCTCGGCGCCCTTCGACGACTGGTGGCACAACGCCTACGGGCTGGATGTGCGCATCGTGAGCCCGCCGCACACGGTGCTGGCGCTGGGGTTCCTGGCCATCCTCCTGGGCGCGCTGGTGATGGCCGCCAGCGCGCAGCATCGCGCCAAGGACGCCGATGCGACGGGCACCACCTCCCCGTGGGTGGTGGCGTACGTGATGGGCATCTGGCTGGTGATGGTCACCATCTTCACCACGCAGGCCCACGACCGCACGCTGATGCACAGCGCCGGCTTCTACGCCGCGTCGGCCCTGGCCTACCCCAAGATCCTGCTGGCGGCGCTGCGCACGGTGCGGTTGCGGTGGGCTGCCACGGCGGTGGCTGGCGTGTTCACGCTGCTGCTGTGCCTCCAGGCGTGGATCCTCCCGCTGTTCCCGGGGAGTCCGCTGCTGGGGCCCATCCGCACGCCGGTGACGCACATGGTGAACATGGACTTCCCGCTGCTGCTGCTGTTCCCGGCCATCGCGCTGGACCTGCTGTGGCCGCGGCTGGCCGCGCTGGGGGCGTGGGCGCAGGCCGCCATCACGGGCGCGGTCTTCACCGCGGTGCACGTGGCCACGCAGTGGCCCTTCGCCACGCTGCTCATGAGCCCCCTGGGGCGCACCCCCTTCTTCGCCGCCGACAACATCCCCTACCAGATGCCCCCCACCTGGCTCAAGCCGCAGGGGCTGTTCCAGCCCGAACCGCGGGGCGCCACGGTGGCGGGGCTGGCGTTGGCGGTGGGGCTGGCCATCCTGTCGGCGCGCGCGGGACTCGGCATCGGCAACTGGCTGCGCACGGTGCGGCGATGACCCGCTCGCGCCCGTGGACCGACCGGTGGCACCGCCTGGTGGGGGTGCTGCTGGGGTGGGCGCTGCTCACCGCGCACGTGGGCACCAACCAGGTGGTGTTCGAGGGGCGCGCGGGGGGGTATCCGGTGCGCGTGTTCATCAACCCGCCCGGCGTGGTGCCGGCGCAGGTCCCCATCCTGGTGCGCGTGCTGGAGGGCACCCCCGACCACGTGCTGGTGCGGGCGGCGCAGTGGAACGTGGGATTGGCGGGCTCCCCGCCCCCCGATACCGCGGCCCCCGTGCGCGGCGATGCGACGGCCTGGTCGCAGGCGCTGTGGATCATGACGGCCAGCAGCTACGCGGTCCACGTCACCGTGGAAGGGCCCGCTGGTGGTGGCAGCGTGGTGGTGCCGCTGCAGACGCGCGCCACGCGCGTGATGGGGATGGACCGTGCGCTGGGCGCGCTGCTGCTGGTGCTGGGTGGCGCCCTGGTGTGGGGCATGCTGGTCATCGTGCGTGCCGGCGCCCGGGAGGGGAGCGTGCCCCCCGGCGGCGTCCCGCTCCCCGAGGCCCCGCGGCGTGGACGTCGCGCCGTGATGGTGGCGGCGGGCGTGCTGGCCGCGCTGCTGGCGGGGGGGACGGCCTGGTGGGGCGCCGAGGCACAGGCCTATCGGCGGCGATTGGACCGGCCGCTGGCGGCCGACGTGCGGCTGCGCGCGGTGGATGCCACGCGCGTGCTCGCGGTGACGCTCACGGACAACCGTTGGCTGCTGGGCGACGGCGGCGACCTGGTCCCCGACCACGGCAAGCTGCTCCACCTGTTCCTCGTGGACGCGGGGGGCCGGCGCACGCTGGCGCACCTGCATCCGCTGCGGGTGGCCGCCGACCGCTTCGAGACGGCGGTCCCGCCCGTGCCCCCGGGGCGTTACCTGCTGTACGGCGAACTGCTGCGCGAGAGCGGGGCGCAGTACGCGCTGCTGGACACGGTGGACGTGCCGGTGGCGCCCGCCGTGGTGGAGGCGTCCGGCACTGCGTCACCCGCTGTCCCCGCGCTGGACCCCGACGATGCGTGGCTGGTGGAGGGGACGCCGTCGCCTGCCGGTGGTGCGGTGCCGCTGGCGGGCGGCGCCCTCGTGCGGCTGCGCGCGGAGGGGGCGCGCCCCGGGAGTGCGCCGCGCGCGTCGGCCGAGGCGCG
>JAGWYS010000138.1 GCA_018969225.1 Gemmatimonadota bacterium
CGCGCATCGCGCGGGTGCCGGAAGTGCACCGGCCGGCCGTCCAGCAGGATCGTCCCGAGGTCGGGGCGCACCGCCCCGGAGAGGGCCTTGATGAGCGATGACTTCCCCGCGCCGTTGTCGCCGATGACCGCCAGGATCTCGCCGGCGCGCACCTCGAGGTCGCAGCCGTCCAGCGCCGTCACCGAGCCGTAGCGCTTCTCCAGCCCGCGCGCCTCCAGCACGGGCGCGTCCGCCATCGCCTGCCCCCCCGGCGCGGTCACTGGCGGCTCCGCGACCACTGGTCGGTGGCCACCGCCAGGATCACCAGCACCCCCGTGATGAGCACCTGGTACACCGAGGAGACCCCCATGAGCGTGAGGCCGTTGCGAAAGACCCCCACGATCATGGCGCCCACCAGCGTGCCCAGCACCACGCCGCGCCCGCCGAAGAGGCTCGTCCCTCCCAGCACCACCGCGGTGACCGTGTCCAGGTTCTCCGTCTGCCCGGCCTGCGGGTCCCCCACGCCGGTGCGCGCCACCGCCAGCAGCGCCGCCGCGCCGGCGCAGACGCCGGACAGGATGTAGGCCCCCAGCAGCACGCGATCGGTGTCGATCCCCGCCAGCCGTGCCGCGTCGCGATGGCTCCCCACCGCGTACAGGTGCCGCCCCGCCGCGGTGTCCCGCAGCAGCCACCACGCCACGCCGTAGGCGCCCAGCATGGCCAGCGTCCCCAGCGCCACCGGTGCGCCGGCCACCCGCACCGTGTTCCCCAGCCAGGTGAGCCCGTCGGGCAGGCCGGTCACGCTCTGCGACCGCGACACCAGCTGCGTCACCGCAAAGGCCACGTTCATCGTGCCCAGCGTGACAATGAAGGGAGGGAGCGACAGCCGCGTGACGAGCAGGCCGTTCACCGCGCCCACCGCCGCCGTGAGCGCCACGCCCCCGGCGACGGCCCCCCAGGCCGGGAACCCCGCGCGCGTGGCCAGCAGGCTCATGGCCACCGAGCCCAGCGCCATCACCATGCCGCAGGAGAGGTCGATCCCCGCCGCGAGGATGACCAGCGTCTGCCCGATGGCCAGCACCCCCACCACCATCACCTGCTGCAGGATCAGCGAGGCGTTGGCGGCCGAGAGGAAGCGCGGCGATTGCGTTGCGAAGAACGCGGCGGCCAGCAGCAGGGCCAGCAGCGGCCCCAGCCGCGCCAGCCACCGGTGGCCGGCTGGCGTCACCGGTCTCCCCAGCAGCGCCCCAACGCCTCCTGGGCCCCCACGCTGGCCAGCGCCGAGTCGGCGGCGGCGGTAATGAGCGCCACGCCGGTGTCGGTGTAGCCGGAGGGGCGGGGGGCGCCCTTCACGAACGCCAGGGCGGCCTGCACCCCCAGCTCGGCCATGCGCAGGGGGTACTGCTGCGCCGTGGCGTCCAGCCGGCCGTCGGCAATGGCCTGCACGCCGCGGCAGCCGCCGTCCACCGACACCAGGATCACATCCTTCGCCCGTCCGGCGCGCTCCAGCGCCGTGCGGGCGCCGGCGGCGGTGGGCTCGTTGATGGTGTAGACCACGTTGATGTCCGGGTGCTTCTGCAGGCAGGTTTCCATCGCCGCCTGCCCGCGCGCCTGGTCGCCCAGGGCGTCCACCATGCACACCACGCCCGGCGGCTCCGCCAGCTCGTTGCTCTCGCGCGGATTGGAGGGGAGCCCGTAGCCGGCCAGGAAGCCGTTGTGGCGCTGCGCCCCCACCGGGTGCCCCGGCAGGAGGTCCAGCGTGGCGATGCGCGCCGTCGCATTCCCCAGCCGCTGTCGCACGTAGCGCCCGATGAGCTCGCCGGCGCGGTAGTTGTCGGTGGCGAAGAGCGCGTCGGCCGCCTCCACCGGGTCGGTGGGGGAATCCACGGCGATCACCAGCACCCCCGCGTCGCGCGCCTTGCGCACGGCGGGGACGATCGCCTTGGCGTCGGAGGGGGAGATGAGGATGGCACGCGCCCCGGCGGCGACGAGGTTCTCGATGGCGGTGACCTGGCCGGCATTGTCGCCGTCGTTGCGCCCCGCCGCGGCCACCAGCCGGGCGCCCCCGGCGGCGGCGGCCTGCTCGGCCCCCTCCCGCATCTTCACGAAGAAGGGGTTGTTGTCGGTCTTGGTGACCAGCCCGATCACCGGGCGGGTGTCGGCGGGCTTGCCGCAGGCGGCCAGCGCCACCCCGGCGGCGAGCCCCAGCAGCAGGCGAAACGGATGGGAGCGCATGGGGGGAATACTTCACGCCGCGCACCCGGGGGCAAGGCAGCCCCGGGGGCGCCGTCGGCGGCATTTGCGCCCCCGCCGATGCGGTGCGAGGATTCCCGGATGCGCTTGCCCCGTGTCCTGCTTTCCACCCTCCCCCTGCTGGCGGCGGGCGGGTGCCGTCCGGGAGCGCCCGCGGCGCCCCCGGCGCCGGCCCCAGTGGCCGCCCCCGCCGCCGTGGAGGCCCGCCTCGCCGCGCGCATCGCGCAAACCCCCGGCGCGCAGGTGTCCATCGCCGTGGTGGACCTCGAATCCGGGCGGCGGCTCTCCCTGCGCGGAGACACGGTGTACCACGCCGCCAGCACCATGAAGGTCCCGGTGCTGATGGCGCTGTATCAGGAGTTCCGCGCGGGGCGGCTGCGCCCCGACCAGCGGGTGCCGCTGGCCAACCGGTTCGCGTCCATCTTGGACGGCTCGCCGTACGCACTGGACGCCACCGAGGACAGCGACAGCCTGGTGTACACGTGGGTGGGCACCAGCGTGCCGGTGCGCGACCTGGCGGTGCGGATGATCACGCACTCCAGCAACCTGGCCACCAACGCCCTCATCCAGCTGCTGGACCCGGTGCGCATCACGCAGCAGGTGCGCGGCTGGGGGGGCGCGCGCATGGTCGTGCGCCGCGGGGTGGAGGATGACCTCGCGTACCGGAAGGGGCTCAACAACACCGCCACCGCCAACGACCTGGCGGCGCTGTTCGTGGCGCTGGCCCAGGGGCGCGTGGCCGACTCGGCGTCCACGGCGGACATGCTGGGCATCCTCGAGGCGCAGCACTTCAACGACGAGATCCCCGCCGGGCTCCCCCCGGGGACGCGCGTGGCGCACAAGACCGGGTGGATCACCGCCACGCAGCACGACGCCGGATTGGTGTACCCGCCGGGGCGCCGCCCCTATGCCATCGCCATCCTCACGCGCGGCATCGCCGACACCAAGGACGGGAATGCGCTCCTGGCCGACTGCTCGCGGATCGTGTGGCAGTGGCTGGTGGAGGGGCGCACCCGGTGAGGGACCTCACGGCCGGCTCCATCCCGCGCCACCTGGTCCGCCAGGCGCTCCCCATGATGCTGGGGATGCTGTTCCAGACGCTGTACTACCTCATCGACCTGTGGTTCGTGGCGCGGCTGGGGGACGCCGCCGTGGCGGGGGTGAGCGCCGCGGGGAACGTGCAGTTCATCGTGATGTCGCTCACGCAGGTGCTGGGGGTGGGGACCATGGCGCTCATCGCGCACGCCGTGGGGCGCCGCGACCGCGAGGACGCCTCGGTGGTGTTCAACCAGAGCACCACGTGGGCGCTGGTGTGCGGCGGACTGGTGCTGCTCCTGGGGTACACGCTGGGCGGGCGCTACCTCGCCACCGTGGGCTCCGACCCGGCGGTGCAGGCCGCGGGGATGGGATACCTGCGCGGCTACCTGCCGGGGCTGGCGCTGCAGTTCGCCTTCGTCTCCATGGGGTCGGCGATGCGCGGGGCCGGCGTGGTGCGCCCCGGCATGGTGGTGCAGATCCTGTCGGTGCTGCTCAACATCGCCTTCGCGCCGGTGCTCATCGCCGGGTGGGGCACCGGCCGCCCGCTGGGGACCTTCGGCGCGGGGCTGTCCACCACGCTGGCCATCGGCGGGGCGCTGCTGGTGATGCTGGGGTTCTTCGTGCGGCTGGACACCGGGGTGCGCTTCGATCGGGCGCTCATGCGCCCGCGCTGGTCGGTGCTGGCCCGCCTGCTCAAGATCGGCGTCCCTCCCGGCGTGGAGTTCGCGCTGATGTTCGTGTTCACCGGCATCGTGTACTACGCCATTCGCGGCTTTGGCCCCGTGGCGCAGGCCGGGTACGGCATCGGGGCGCGGGTGATGCAGTCCATCTTCCTCCCGGCGATGGCGGTGTCGTTCGCCGCCGCGCCGCTGGCGGGGCAGAACATGGGGGCGCGCCACCCCGAGCGGGTGCGCGCCACCTTCCGGTGGGCGGCGGGCACCGGCGCGGCGCTCATGTTCGGGCTCACGCTGCTGTGCCAGTGGCGCCCCGACTGGCTCATCCTGGGGATCACCAGCGAGCCGCCGGTGGTGGCGGTGGCCTCGGACTTCCTGCGCACGGTGTCGTGGAACTTCGTGGCCACCGGCCTGCTGTTCACCTGCTCGGGGATGTTCCAGGCCATGGGGAACACCATCCCGTCGCTGGTCAGCAGCGCGCTCCGCCTGGTCTCCTTCGCCGTGCCGGTGCTGTGGCTGTCCACCCGCCCGGGATTCCAGCTGGCGCACGTGTGGTGGACCTCGGTCATCACGCTCACGCTGCAGGCGGCGCTCACCTGGTGGCTGCTGCAGCGCGAGTTCGCCCGGCGGCTTCCGGGGCTGGCGGCACCCGCCCCCGCCGCCTGATCCATCTCTCCGCCTTCGCCATCATGCGCCTCCGACTCCTGCCGGCCGCCGTCGCGGTGCTGCTGGCCCCGCCGGCCCTGGCCGCACAGTCCACCACCCGCCCCGTGCTCCCGCCGGCGCGGGCCGCCATCGACTCCGCCGACCCGGTGGCGATGATGGTGGCGCGCCTCGACCTCGAGCGGTACAAGGCCACCATCAAGGGGCTCACGCAGTTCGGCGACCGTCGGCAGGGAACGGCGCGCAATCGCGCCGCGCTGGACTGGATCGAGGCGCAGCTCAGGAGCTACGGGTGCACCAACACCGAGCGCCTCACGTACACGTACACCAGCGGCACCCCGCGCCTCCCGGCCCCGGCCGCGGCGGATCGCCCCGCGGTGCCGCGCCCGGCCCCCGCCCTCACCACGCAGGGCGGCGGGCGCCCCCGCGGCGTGCGCACCCGCACCGGCGTCAACAGCGACTCGCTGGCCCAGCCCGACGCCCGCCTGCGCGCCCTCAACGCGGAGCCCAGCACCGACGGCGAGCGCCAGCAGGTGTGGTGCACGAAGGTGGGGACCACCCGTCCCGACGAGATGTACATCGTGGGCGCCCACATGGACGGCATCGGGTGGGGGGAGGCCGCCAACGACGACGGCTCGGGCACCGCGCTGGTGATGGAGCTGGCCCGCGTCTTCAGCAGCCCTGACGTGCAGACGGAACGCTCCATCCGCTTCATCCTCTTCAACAACGAGGAGACGGGGCTGAACGGCGCCCGCGCCTACGTGGAGCAGCGCCAGGCGCGCCAGGGGATCGAGGAGCCCCGGGGATCGGGGCGCTTCCCCGAGCCGAAGTGGCTGGGGATGATCCAGCACGACATGATGCTGTTCGACCACGGCGCCCCCAGCCCCGACGGCACCATGAGCCCGGTGCAGCGCCCGGAGGCCGACGTCAACATCGAGTTCCAGTCGGCGTCGAAGCAGGCCAAGGGCTCGGCGGAGCTGGCGTGGCTGTTCCACCAGGCCAACGAGAAGTACGCCACCGACTACCCGGCGCAGGTGGGGCCGCACATGACCAACACCGACTCCGGCCCCTTCCAGGACCTCGTCCCCGCCATCTCGCTGCGCGAGAACGAGCGCGGCATCCACACGGGGAGCGGCTGGAACCCGCACTGGCACCAGCCCTCCGACCGCTACGACACCTTCAGCGACGCGGACTTCCGGCTGGGGCTGAACGCCGCGCAGACCACGCTGGGCGCCGTGGGGCGCCTGGTGGGCGCCACCCTCAAGAGGGTGCCCTGAGCGGCACCGCCTGACACCTCCACCCCCACGGGGCCACATGCGCGGATTCCCGGTGCGACCCTTGTCCCCGCGGGCGGCCCTGCTGCTCGCCACGCTTCTGCCGGCGCTGGCACCCGCGTCCGCGCGGGGCCAGGCGCGCCCTGCGGCCACGGTGCGCGAGGTCGAGGCGGAGTACCCCACCTACCCGTTCGGCGACCCCAATCCCATCCCCGTGGTGGGGCTCATCTATCCGTATTTCCGCTTTGACGGGTTCTCGGCCACCGCCGTGCCCCGGCGGTGGAAGGTGGTGGAGCTGGAGAACGCCTACCTGAAGGTGCAGATCCTCCCGGAGATTGGCGGGAAGATCTGGAACGCCGTGGAGAAGCGCACCGGGCGGTCGTTCATCTACGACAACCGCGTGGTGAAGTTCCGCGACATCGCCATGCGTGGCCCGTGGACCAGCGGCGGGATCGAGGCCAACTACGGCATCATCGGCCACACCCCCGCCGTGGCCACGCCGGTGGACTACGTCACCCGCACGCACCCCGACGGCAGCGTCTCGTGCGTCATCGGCACGCTGGACCTGCTCACGCGCACGCCGTGGCGGCTGGAGATCCGGCTGGGCGCCGACGAGGCGGCCTTCACCACCACCTCCTTCTGGCACAACGCCAGCGGGCTGGAGCAGCCGTACTACAGCTGGATGAACGCGGGGATCCCCGTGGGGGGCGGCCTGCAGTTCATCTACCCGGGCACCAGCCGGCTGGGGCACGACGGGGAGCGCGGCCCGTGGCCCGTGGACGAGGCCGGGCGCGACCTCTCGCGCTACGACCGCAACGACTTTGGCGGCTACAAGTCGTACCACGTGTTCGGGCGCGCCACCGACTTCTTTGGCGCCTACTGGCACGACCAGGACTTCGGGATGGTGCGGCATGCCGCCCGCGACGAGAAGGCGGGGAAGAAGATCTGGATCTGGGGGCTGTCGCGGCAGGGGATGATCTGGGAGTCGCTCCTCACCGACCGCGACGGGCAGTACGCCGAGGTGCAGTCGGGGCGGCTGTTCAACCAGACGGCGGAGGCCAGCACCTTCACCCCGTTCAAGCATCGGGGCTTCACCCCCCAGCAGGTGGACCGCTGGACCGAGACGTGGTATCCCGTGGTGGGGACCAAGGGATTCGTGACGGCGGGGCGCACGGCGGCCATGAACGTGGTGCGCCTGGGGGACCGGCTGGCGGTGACCATCCTGCCGGTGGCGCCCGTGGCCGACACGCTGGTGGCCACGGTGGGCGGCCGCCGGGTGGCCGCGCGCGCCGTGGTGCGGCGCACCATGCAGCCGTGGACGGACACGCTGGCGTTCCCCGGGGTGCCGCTGGACAGCCTCCGGCTCACGCTGGGCGACGGGGCGCTGGACTATGCCCTGGCCGAGTCGGCCGGCGCGCTGGCGCGGCCGGTGGAGGCGCCGCCGGGGTTCGACTGGCGGTCGGCCTACGGGCACTGGCTGCGTGGCAAGGAGTGGCTGCGGCAGCGCGAGTACGCGCTGGCCCGCGCCTTCCTGGACAGCGCCCTGCTGAAGGACCCGCACTACGTGCCGGCGCTGGCAGACCGCGCCCTGCTGGCGGTGCGCAGCGGCGAGCATGAGCGCGCCCGCAAGGATGCCGCGCTCGCGCTGAGCGTGGACAGCTATGACGGGCAGGCGAATTACGCCTACGGGCTGGCCAACCGGGCGCTCGGGAAACTGGACGACGCGCGCGACGGCTTCGAGATCGCCGCGCAGTCGGCGGAGTACCGGGTGGCGGCGTGGGTGGAGCTGGCCCGGATGGCGGCGGCGGCCGGGGCGTGGACGCGCGCCACCGAGCAGTCGCGCAAGGCGCTCGCGGTGGCGGGGGACAACCCCGACGCGCTGGGTGTGGCGCTGCTGGCCGCGCGCCGCGCCGGCAACGCCGCCGCGCGCGACGAGGCGATGGCGCGACTGGCGGCGGTGGATCCGCTGAGCGTGCAGCTGCGCCTCGAGCGCGCGCTGGCCGCCGGCGACCCCGCGCCGGCGGCCACGGTGGCGCGCGGCCTCCGCAGCGAACTGCCCGAACAGCAATTGCTGGAGCTGGCCGGGTGGTATCTGGCGGCCGGGGACAGCGCCGCCGCCATGGTGGCGCTGGAGGGGGCGGGGGAGATCCCCGAGGCGCTGTACTGGCGCGCCGCGCTGGCCCCGCCGACGCAGCGCGCGGGGCTGGTGGCCCGCGGCGACGCCGTGTCCCCGCGCCTGGTGTTCCCCTTCCGCCCGGAGCTGGTCCCCGCGTTGCGCGAGGCGGCGCGGGGCAGCAGCTCGTGGCGTCCGCGCTACTACCTCGGGTTGGCGTTGTGGGGGATGGGGCAGGTGGCGCGCGCCGATTCCATCCTCACGAGTCTCGGCACCACCCCCGACCACGCGCCGTTCTATGCCGCCCGCGCGTCGCTTCCCGCACGGCCCGGGTCCGAGGCGCGGCGCGACCTGCGGCGTGCGGCTGCCCTGGACAGCGCGGAATGGCGCTACGGCAAGCTGCTGGCCGATCATGCGCTGGCGCATGGGGACGCGCTCAGCGCGGTGACCTATGCGCAGGGCGCCTACGCCCGCTTCCCCGCCAACTACATCCTGGGGCTCACGCTGGCGCGGGCGCTGGTGGCCGCCGGGCGCTGGGCCGACGCCGACGCGCTGCTGGCCCGGCTGGAGGTGCTCCCCTACGAGGGGGCGCGCGACGGGCGCACGCTGTATCGCGAGGCCAAGGTGGGGCTCGCCCGCGCGGCGATTGCCGCCGGACGCTGGGACCGCGCGGACACGCTGGTGGCCGCGGCGCGCCTGTGGCCCGAGCGGTTGGGGGCGGGCAAGCCGTACGACGCCGACGTGGACGAGGCCACCGAGGACTCGCTGGCCGCCGTGATCGCCGCCGGACGGCGCGGCGCGGCCCCGCGCGCCGTGAACGCCCCGCGCGCGGCGCGGCCGCCGCGCCCCGACACGCTGGTGTACGGCACGGGCGTCTGGGAACCCGACTCGCTGGGGAACCACCGTGCCGTGCTGGAGGTGGACGAGGCGGCCGACGCCGTCACCGTGCGCATTCCGTGGCGCCGCCGCGATCGCACGCCGGAGCGCATCAATGTGGTGGTCACCAACGGCACCACGGGGCTGCGCATCCTCAACGTGGCCCGGGTGCGCATCGACCGCGACAGCGGCGTGGTGGTGTTCCAGGCACCGGCCGCAGGGCGCTACCACGCCTACTACCTGCCGTACACCGGCACCTTCCGGTCCAACTACCCGCGCATCGGCTACCGGCCGGTGGAGGACACCGCCGACTCGCTCTGGCTGGCGCGCACCGGCCTCGCGGGGGCGCCCCCGGCGGCGGCGCTGGCCGTGGCCAACGGGCTGCCGCACGCCGCCGTCATCGGCTTCGATGCCATGGACGCCTTCTCGGCGTTCACGCCCATGGAGTACATCGCCACGCAGGCGGAACGGCGCGCGCTGCTGGCGATGCAGGGGACGCAACCCTTCCTGGCCTTCGCCGAGGATCGGGCGCTGGCCATCCGCATGCCGGACGACATCCCCGGCACGTGGGCGCGGCGCGGCGCCTTCCGCCCCTTCGCGGGGACGGCCCGCCGCGGGGAGTTCTACAGCTTCCAGGTGGGGCTGTGGGCGCATCGCGGTCCCGTGGACGGGGTGCGGTACCGGGCCACGCCGCTGCGCAGCGCCGCCGGGGGCGTCATCCCCGCGTCGGCGCTCACCGGCTTCAACTTCGAGGGGACCGACTGGTCGGGGCGCCGGTTCACCCGCACGCTGCGCGTGGACTCCGGGGCCGTGCAGGCGCTCTGGTTCGGCGTGGACGTGCCGGTGGGCACCCGCCCCGGCACCTACCGGGGACGGCTAGCCGTAGTGACGGCGGCGGGCACGCGCGAGATCCCGCTGGCGCTCACCGTGTCGGCGACGGTGGCGCCCAACCACGGCGACGACGTGCCGGCCGACCTCACCCGGCTGCGCTGGCTCAATTCGCAGCTGGCGGCGGACGACAGCGTGGTGGCGCCCTACACGCCGCTGCGGCTGGCGGGGCGCACGGTGTCGCTCCTGGGGCGCGACCTCACCTTCGGCGAGGACGGCCTGCCGGCGCAGCTGCGCTCGT
>JAGWYS010000139.1 GCA_018969225.1 Gemmatimonadota bacterium
GCGGCGATCATCTCCACCATCTCCTGCACGATCTCCACGTTGCTCCCCTCGAGGCTGCCCTGCTGCAGGCGCCCCATCCCCTCGTCGTTGGGGAAGGCCAGAACCGGCTGCCCGGAGGAGGCGGTGGGGGCGAGGAGGTTCTGCCCGAGGGCGAGGAGCCCGCTGGGGTTGGCGAAGCGCGCCAGCTCCAGGCGCCCCACCTCGGTGGGGGTCACGTCGCGCCCGCGGCGCACGCTCACCACCCCGGTCTGCGAGATGGTCAGCTCGGTGGCGTCGGAGGGGATGCGAATGGCGGGTTGCAGCGCATAGCCGGCGTTGGTGACCAGCATCCCCTGGTCGGAGATCTGGAAGCTGCCGTCGCGGGTGTAGGCGAGGTCGCCGTTGGGGAGCTGGACCTGGAAGAAGCCGTCCCCCTCGATGGCGACGTCGAGGTTGCGTCCGGACTGCTCGATGGGCCCCTGCTCGTGCAGGCGCTGCACCGCGGCCAGCCGCGTGCCGCGCCCGACCTGGATGGCGGGGGCCGTCTGGCTGTCGGTCTGTCCCAGCACCTGCTGCCCCTGCACGGTCTGGTAGAGCAGGTCCTCGAAGTGCGCCCGGCTGCGCTTGAAGCCGGGGGTGTTCACGTTGGCCAGGTTGTGCGCGATGATCTCGGTGCGCGTCTGCTGCGCCATCATGCCGCTGGCGGCGGCGCGGAGTGCGGGATCCATGGGAACTTGCTCCTCAGACGGGCTTGGCGATCTCGTGGACCGCCGTGCCGCGCACGTCATCGATGGTGGTGAGCACCTTCTGGGCGGCGGTGAACTTCCCCAGGAGGTCGAGCATGCCGGTCATGGCCAGCATGGGGTTCACGTTGGACTCCTCCAGCGACCCCTGACGCACCCGGCGCTCCGCCGGGGGGACGAGGCGACGGGAGGGGTCGGGGACGAACTGGGTGCCCCCTTCGTGGTCGAGGGCGGCGGCGTCGTCCACCCGCTCCACGCGCAGGCGCTGCACCGTGCGGCCGTTCACCTGCACGGCCCCGGTGTCGTCAATGGTGACCGCGCCCGCCGGGACCGTGATCGGGCCCCCTTCGCCCAGCAGCAGGTTGCCGCGGCCGTCCACCAGCTGGCGGTTGGTGTCCAGCTGGAAGCTGCCGGTGCGGACGAAGCGCTCGCCGCCGGGGGTCTGGACGACGAAGAACCCGTCCCCCTCCAGCGCGAGGTCGAGGGGGTTGCCGGTGGTGGTGATGGTCCCCGGCGTGGTGTCGAGCGCCGTGTCGGTGGCGGCGCGCGCGTTGTCGAGGAGCCGGGCGAACGGCTGCTCCGCCCGGAAGCCGCGCGTGGCGGCGTTGGCCAGGTTGTTGGCCAGGACCGCCTGCTGCCGCTGGTACATGGACAGGGCGCCGGCCGCGCTGGTAAGTCCGGAGGGGCGTAGGGGGGTGGTCATGGGCGGGGAGAGGGGACCCGAGACGGGGCTCGTATGTCCATCGCCTGATGCAATGCCCGGGCCAGCCGAGTCTGCCGCCCCATTTTGTGTTCAAGTCATTATATTTCAACGTGTTGACAAAAAACGAGCCGGGATCGGCGGCGGGCGTCCCCCGCGCCGATCCCGGCAATTCGTGCCGCTGCTCAGCGTACGGCCGGAGGGACTTGCCGACGGCGCGCCATGGTCAGCACCATGGAAATGGCGTCCACCGGGAGGCCGGTTTGCCAGGCGATGTCCGTGGGTTCGGCGCCGGCGGCCGCCAGCGTCTCCACGGCCTGCGGCGTGCGCCCGGAGCCCTTCCCCGCCGTGGCGCGGCGGAGCGTGGCGGTGGGGGTGGGGCTGCGCCGGGCTCGGCGCGCGCGGCGCTCCTCGCCGGGGTTGGCCCCCTCCTCTTGGTCGAAGAGCAGCCGCGGCTGCAGCACGGTCACCAGCACCACCAGCAGCGTGGCGCTGCCGCTGGTGATGGCCAGGTGGGTGCGGGAAATCTCCAGCGTCACGGCGGCGGTCCCCAACAGGACGCCAAGCCCCAGCGTCAGCGTGCCGAGCGCCGTCAGGCGCAGCGCGGCGACGGTGCGCGGCCACCGGGCGAGCCGGGCGGACACGGCGTCGGCCCATGCGGCGGGGACCAGGCGGGCGGACACGGCGGGGGCGCGGCGGGAGGTGAGGTTGGGGGTGATGCGGGTCGTCATGCGGGGCGCTCCCGGAGGGGCTTGAGGTCGAGGCGCAGCTTGCCCAGCGCCTTGGTGCGGATCTGTGACACGCGCGATTCGGTGAGCTCGAGCACCTTGGCGATCTCGTGCAGCTTGAGCTCCTCGAAGTAGTAGAGCGACAGCACCACGCGCTCCTGCTCCTTCAGGCGCAGGATGGCGTCGCGGAGGTGGAGCACCTCCTGTTCGTGGGTCAGGGCGGCGTCCACCTCCTGCCCGTCGCTCCCGGGGAGCGTCTCGGCGGGGGCGGGCGCCCCCTGCTCGCGCTCGCCGCGCGGGCGCTCGAGGGGGACCTGATTGGCGCCTTCCACGTCCGCCTGCCACCGCCACAGGGTGGCAAGGTCCACCCCCATGGCCGCCGCCAGCTCCTTGAGCGAGGGCTGGCGCTTGTGCTCGCGCGTGAACGCCTCGCGGGCCGCGTTGATCTCGCGCGTCTTGCGGCGCACCGAGCGCGGCACGTGGTCCTGCTTGCGCAGCTCGTCCAGGATGGCGCCGCGGATGCGCGGGGCGGCGAAGGTGGAGAAGGCCAGCCCGCGGTCGGGGTCGAACCCCTCCAGCGCCGTCATCAGGCCGATGGTGCCGGCGCTGACCAGCTCGTCGAGGTCGGCGCGGACGGCGAGGGCGCGCCCCACCTGCCGGGCGACATGGTGCACCAGCCCGAGGTGCTCCCGGAGGAGCCGGTCGCGGGCGTCGTCGTCGCCGGCACGGAACGCCTTCCAGAGGGAGGGCGTGTCGGGCGATGCGGTGGTCGAGGCGAGGGACACGGTCAGCTACCGGAGCGGGTGGACGTGGCCCCGGCGCGCGCGCGGCGCACCAGGGCGTGGGCCGCAAGGGCGGCCGGCGAGCCGGCGGCGGCTTCGGGGAAGGGGATCCCCGCCCGCAGCGCGGCATCAAGGGTGGGATCGGCGGGGATGGCCCCGCCGTACTCGAGCGCGGTGCCCAGGAACTGGCGCGCGCCCGCGTCGATGCGGTCGAAGTGGCGGGTGGCCTCGCTCCCCGACTCGCGGTTCACCAGCAGGTCGATGGGGAGCGCGGGGTGCCGCTCGCGCGCGGCCTTGCACAGGGCGTAGGTGGCGGCCAGCCCCACCGGATCGCTGCTGCCGCTGACGGCCACGAGGCGCTCGTCGGCGTGCGGCGTGATGGCGGCCACCAGCGGGTCCAGCCGGGCGCCGGTGTCCACCACGACGAGGTCCACCGTGGCGGCCAGCTCGCCCACCCGCTGCAGGCAGGCCCGGCGCTCGGCGGGGGTGAGGGGGCCGCCGGCCGCCGTGGCGCGCGCGGGGCCGCCCGCCACGAGCGTCAGCGTGGTGCTCACGGGGGTGACCACGTCCTCGGCGCCCAGGCGCCCGCCGCGCAGGTCCATCCACGAGGCGGTCGGGGTGGTGCCCAGGAGGAGCGCCAGCGGGCCGACGAAGTCGTCGGCGTCCACCAGCAGCACCTGCATCCCTTCGCCGGCGGCGACGACGGCCAGAAGCGCGCTCACCAGCGAGGCGCCGGCCCCCCCCCGCCCGCTGGCGCAGAGGAGCGTGGGGGTGCCGCGCGGACGCGCCGTGCCGCGCGGCCACGCCGCGGCGGCGAGCCCGTCTGCTTGCGTGGGGCGCGGGGTCAGGAGGGCGAGGCCGGTCATTTGCGCACCCACCCGGGTTCGGTGTCCACGGGAATCCCGAAGGTGCCCATGAGGCGCGGGACGGCGGCCTTGAGGTCCGCAGGGACCTCCTGTCCGTCGCCCACCCAGCGGGTGGGGAGCCCCACGGCGAGGGCGAGTTCGGTGACGCCAGACGCCTCCGGCACCTCGTCCAGCTTGGTGAGGAGCAGGTGCGACGCGCCGCAGTGCCCGCGGGCGGGGCGGTACTGCTCCACAAAGTGGTGCGCGAGGTCGTGCCGGAGGGTGGCCGGGAGGACGAGGTGGACCTCGTCGGGGCGCACCGCATCGAGGAGGGTGCGCCAGCGCTCGGTCAGGGCCGCAGAGGCGGGGCTGCGTCCCGGGGTGTCCACGAGGATGACGTCGCAGGTGGCCGCCAGCCGCTGCATGGCGGCGGGCACCTCGCGCTGGTCGTAGGCCACTTCGAAGGGGATGGCCGCGAGGTCGGCGTACGTGGCCAGCTGCTCCATCCCGCCCACCCGATAGGTGTCGATGGTGAGCAGCCCGGGCTGGGCGCCGGGGAACATCTCGGGGCGCACCGCGAGCTTGGCGGCGGTGGTGGTCTTGCCGGAACCGGTGGGCCCCACGAGGGCGATGACATAGGGGCGGCCGTCGTCGCGCCGGAAGACCGGGGGGAGCGGGAGCGCGTCGAGGCGCGCGCGGGCGCGCGCCACGGTGACGGGGGTGGCCGCGAGCACCTCGACGGAGGCGAGGCCGCCGTCGCGGTTGGCGCGCCCGTGGAGGATGAGGGCGTCCTCGCCGAGGACGCTGCGCGCGCGCTCGGAGACCTGGGCGAGGTCGGTGCCGGTGAAGCGTTCAGCGCGCATGGGCAGGCATCTCCCAGGTGGCCACGCTGCTCAGCGTGATGGAGGCGGGCAGTTCGGCCAGCGAGATGATGGGGAGGGCGGGGAGGACCGGTTCGATGAGGCGCCGGACCCCGACGCGGAGCGACGGGGGGGTGATGAGCGGGAGCGAGCGCCCCTCGGTGGCGTACGCCGTGGCGAGCTGGTTGAGGTCGCGCAGGAGGGCGGCGAGCGAGTCGGGGGTGAGGAGCGGCGGCGGGGCGCCGCCGACGGTCCGGGGGGAGAAGAGCCCGACGAGCGCCGACTCGAGGCGTGCGCCCATGGTGATGCCGCGGACGGTGCCGGTGGCATCGGCGTGGAGGCGCGCGATGACGTTGGTGAGGGCGCGGCGGACGACCTCGGTGAGCGCCTCGGGGTCCTTGCCATGCTCGGCGCCGTCGCCGAGGGCCTCGAGGATGGTGACGAGGTCGCGGATGGGGACGCGCTCGCGCAGGAGGCGCTGGAGGACGCGGTGCAGGGTGCTGAGGGAGACCTTGCCGGGGATGATGTCCTCGACGAGGGCGGGGTGGGACTTGCGGAGCGTCTCGACCATTTCCTGGACCTCCTGGCGGCCGAGGAGCTCGGCGGCAGAGGCCTTGAGGGTCTCGAGGAGGTGGGTGGCGATGACGGTGGTGGGCTCGACGACGACGTAGCCGAGGGCCTCGGCTTCGGCGCGGCGGGCGGTGGCGATCCAGCGGGCCGGGAGCCCAAAGGAGGGATCCATCCCCTCGACGCCGTCGATCTCGGCGACGATGCCCCCGGTGTTGAGCGCCAGCATGAAGCGCGGGAGCACCTCGGCGCGCGCCACCTCGGTGCCGCGCAGCTTGACGACGTACTCGTTCGCGGGGAGGCGGATGTCGTCGCGGATGCGGATGGAGGGGATGAGGATCCCCAGCTCGAGCGCGGCCTGCTTGCGCAGGAGCGAGATGCGGCCGAGGAGGTCGCCCCCCTGTCCCTCGTCCACCAGCGGGATGAGGGCGTAGCCGACCTCCAGCTCGATGGCGTCCACCTGGAGCAGGTCGCGCATCGGGTCGGAGGGGGGCGGCGGCTCCACCTCGGTCGGGGGCGTGGAGAGCTCCACCTGCTCCTGGCGGCGGACCGCGGCGCGCGCGCTGGTGCGGGCGATGAACGCCGCGCCGCCGGCGAGGGCGAGGAAGGGGAACGAGGGGAGCGCGGGGACGAGCGCGAAGCTCCCCAGCACGCCGGCCACCACCCACATGACGCGCGGGCGGGCGCCGAGCTGGCTGGAGAGGACCACCGCCATGCGTTCGGTGCCGCTGGCGCCGGTGACCATGATGCCGGCCGCGGTGCTGATGATGAGGGCGGGGACCTGGGAGACGAGGCCGTCGCCGACGGTGAGGATGGTGTAGGTGCTGGCGGCCTTGGTGATCGGCATGCCGCGCTGCACGACGCCGATGAAGATGCCGCCGAGGACGTTGACGGCGACGACGAGCATGCCGAGGACCGCGTCGCCCTTGACGTACTTGGAGGCGCCGTCCATGGCGCCGTAGAAGTCGGCGGTGCGCGAGATCTCGCCGCGGCGCGCGCGGGCCTCCTTCTCGTCGATGAGCCCGGCGGAGAGGTCGGCGTCGATGGCCATCTGCTTGCCGGGCATCGCGTCGAGGGTGAAGCGCGCCGAGACCTCGGCGATGCGCCCCGCGCCCTTGGTGATGACGATGAAGTTGATGCCGATCAGCAGCAGGAAGATCACGATCCCGACGGCGTAGTTGCCGCCGATGACGAACTTCCCGAACGCCTCGATGACCTGGCCGGCGTGGGCCTCGGTGAGGATGAGGCGGGTGGAGGAGACGTTGAGGCCGATGCGGAAGAGGGTGAGCAGCAGCAGGAGCACCGGGAAGCTGCTGAACTCCAGCGGGTCGGTGACCTGCATGGCCACCAGCAGCACCACCAGCGACAGCCCGATGCTGGCCGCGAGGCACAGGTCGAGCAGCACCGGCGGGAGCGGCACGACGATCAGCGCCAGCACGAGGATGACGCAGATCGCCAGCCCCAGCTCGGCGTTGAAACGGTCGCCGCCGGCGGCGCCCTCGATGGGCAGGGCCGCGCTCGTCACGCCGTCACCGTCCCGGCCCAGCGCGCGCCGTAGCGCTCACGCTGCCGCATCACGAAGGCCAGCACCTCGGCCACCGCCAGGTACAGCTCCACCGGGATGATGGTGCCCACCGTGGCCGCGGCGATCAGCGCGCGCGCCAGCGGCACGTTCTCGATCACCGGCACCCCGGCGTCGAAGGCGATCGCCTTGATCCGCTCCGCCACCTTGCGCCGCCCCAGCGCCACCACGTAGGGCGCGGGGGCCACCGCAGGGTCGTACTTGATCGCCACCGCGATGTGCACCGGGTTGACGATCACGACGTCCGCCTTCGGGACCTCCTTGAACATCGCGCGCCGCAGCCGCTCCCGGCCGATCTGCCGCATGCGCGCCTTCACCTCGCCGCTCCCCTCCGACGCCTTCGCCTCCTCCTTGACCTCCTGCTTGGTCATCTTGAGGTCGTCGTAGGTCTTGCGCCGCTGCCAGGCGTAGTCGGCCCCCGCCAGCGCGAGGAACAGGAACCCGGCGTTGCGCAGCAGGCGGAGGCTGTAGCTGCCGGCCACCTCGAGGACGGCGTCGGGGGCGGGATCGGCGGCCAGCGCCTGCATGGCCGGCCAGGCGTCGGCCAGGGTGGAGTACACCGCCCACCCCACGATCAGCAGCTTCCCCAGCGATTTCACCAGGTCGCCGAGGGCCTGCTTGCCGAACAGGCGCTGCACGCCGGCCACCGGATTGAGCCGCCCCCAGTTCGGCTCCAGCGGCTTGGTGGTGAGCAGGCCGCCCGTCTGCGCGGCCTGCACCGCAATGGCCAGCACGGCCATCCCGGCACCCACGCCGACGATGGCCACCAAGGTGCGGAACCCCAGCTCCTGGACGCGGAGGACCGACGCATCGCCCCACCGCAGCTGGTCGCCCGCCGTGGCCAGCGTCCCGCCCATCATGTCCACCAGATACCGCCGCATCGGCGGCCCCGCGGCGGCGATGGCCACGGTGGCGCCCAGCAGGAAGGTGGCGGTGGTGAACTCGGGGCTCTTGGCGATCTGCCCGCGTTGGCGCGCCTCACCGAGTTTTTTGTCGGATGGCGCTTCGGTCTTTTCACCGGAATCGGTATCTTCGGCCATGGGTCAGCGCCTCCCCGCCGTCCCGGGGATCGCCTGCATCGCCCGGAAAAAGGTGTCGGCGGCGTGCGAGACGCCGGGGGCCCAGTCGGTGAGTTCGCGCGCCACCACGCCCAGCGCCCCCGCCAGCGTGAGCAGCCCCACCCCGATCTGGAGCGGGAAGGCGAGGGTCATGATGTTGAGCTGCGGGGCCGCCCGCCCCAGGATGGAGAGCGCCACGTTGGCCACCAGCAGGGAGGCCATCACCGGCGCGGCAAACTGCGTCCCGCTGCGGAAGAGCCCCCCGGCCATGCGGGCGGCAGCCAGGAGGCCGTCGCCCAGCGCGCCCCCCGCGCCCAGCGGCACGGCGGCGAAGGAGCGCCCAACCGCCTCCACCATGACGACATGCCCCCCCGAGCCCACCAGCAGCACCAGCGCCAGCGTCTGCATGAAGGTGGCGAGGATGGCGCCCTGCGTGTTGTTGACGGGGTCGAAGATGGCCGCGCCGGAGAGCCCCATGGAGGTGCTCATCAGTTCGCCGGCAAACTCGGCCGCGGCGATCACCAGCGCCGCCGCCAGCCCCAGGACGAAGCCCACCACCGTTTCCTGGAGGAAGGTGGCCGGGGTGATGGCCAGCTGCGCCACGTTGGCGGAGGCCGCCGCCCCGGGGAGCAGCAGCACCGCCAGCAGGACGATGAATACCGACCGGAGCCGCATGGGGACCACCTTGGCCGACCACGCGGGGGCGATGAGCACCAGCCCGCCCACGCGCAGCGCCGTGAGCACGAGGGCCGTGCCCATGCCGGGAGCGAGCAGGTCGGGGAGGGCCGGGGCCGCCATGGTCGCCTAGGCCACCATGGCGGGGATCCCGCGGATCAGGGTGACCGTGAAGCGCATGAGCAGCTGCAGCAGCCAGGGGAGCCCCACGATGAACGCGCCCCCCACCAGCACCAGCTTGGGGACGAAGGCCAGCGACTGCTCCTGGATCTGCGTGACGGACTGGATGATGGACACCACCAACCCCACCCCGAGCGCGATGAGCAGCAGGGGGGCCGCCACCATGAGCGCGGTGAGGATCGCGTCGCGCGAGAGGTCGATGACGAGCTGGTGGGACATCAGCCGGGGAACAAGGGGAGGGGAGGGCGCAACGCGCCGCACCGATGCAGGGCAGGGGACGTGCCAACCGGCCTCGTCCGCGCGCGATTGGCTAACTGCTTGATTGACAGCAGGTTGGTGGTGTGCGTCGAGAGGGCGTGGCGACGGCCGGCACCCCCTCCCGGCAGAAGTTGCCGGTGGTCGCGGGGACGGTCTTGCCCGGTGCGCACGGCGGGGTGGTCGCGGCGTGGTGGCTACTTGAAGCTCTGGATCAGGCTGGTGATGGTCAGGTTCCACCCGTCCACCAGCACGAAGAGCAGCAGCTTGAAGGGGAGGGAGACCATGGCCGGGGGGAGCATGGCCATCCCCATGCTCATCAGCACCGAGGCGACCACGGCGTCGATGATGATGAACGGGAGGTAGATCGCGAAGCCGATCTGGAACGACGTGCGCAGTTCGCCGGCCACGAAGGCGGCCATGAGCACGTGCAACGGCACGTCGGCGGGGGTGGCGGGGCGCTCCATCCTGCTGAGCGCGATGAAGGAGGCCAGGTCGGTCTCCTTCGTCTGGCGGAGCATGAACCCCCGCAGCGGCTTGATCCCCTCCTTCATCATCGTGACCTGGTCCATCCGGCCATCCAGCCAGGGGGTGAGCGCCGTGCGGTTCACCTCGGTCAGCGTGGGGCCCATGACGAAGCCGGTCAGCAGGAGCGCCAGGCTGCCCACCAACGCGGCCGGCGGTGCGGTCTGCGTCCCCATCGCCTGCTTGAGGAAGTTCAGGACGATGAGGATCCGGGTGAACCCGGTCATCATCAGCAGCAGGGTGGGGAGCAGCGTGAGCATCCCCATCATCAGCACCACGCCCACGGTGCCGTTGAGGCGCAACCCGGTGTCGGGGGTGCTTCCGCCCACCTTGAGGTCCACCTGCGGGAGCAGCTTCAGCAGCGCCTCATCGGCGGCGATGCGGGCGGTGGCGGGGGGGGCGCTGTCGATCTGTATCTGCGACAGCGGCCGCGTGCTGGCGGCGGCCTGCGGGGCCAGCTGCGCCCCGTTGCCGGCGCGGCGCGGCGGGACGGCCGGCGTGGCCACCTGCGCCG
>JAGWYS010000370.1 GCA_018969225.1 Gemmatimonadota bacterium
TCGGTGCCTCCGGGGCCGGTGGATCTGCTGGTGAACCTGGCGGCGGTGCACCGCGAGCCCGGGCACGCGGCGCACGAGTACTTCGCCACCAACGTCCCCGGCGCGCACCAGGCCTGCCAGCTGGCCGACGTCACCGGGTGTCCGGCCATGGTGTTCGTGAGCAGCATTGCCGTGTATGGGGCGCACGACACGCCGCGCACCGAGGGGTCGCCGCTGGTGCCCACCTCCCCCTACGGCGCCTCCAAGAAGGAGGCCGAGGCGGTGCACGAGGCGTGGGTGGCGTCGGATGCGGCGCGCGCGCTGGCCATCGTGCGCCCCGGGGTGGTGTTCGGCCCCGGCGAAGGGGGGAACGTGACGCGGATGGTGCAGGGGGTGCAGCGCGGGCGCTTTGCCTTCGTGGGATCGCCCCATGTCCCCAAGGCCGGGCTGTACGTGCGGGAGTTTGCCGCGGCCACGCTCTTTGCGATGGACCAGGCGCTGGCCGGGCGCGGCAACCGGGGGGAGCGGGTGGTGGTGGCCAACCTCACCGCCGATCCGGTGCCCACGGTGGGGGCGTACGCGCAGGCCATCCGGGGCGTGTCGGGGCGGGGGCGCCCGGTGCCCACCGTGCCGCTGTGGGCGGTGCTCCCCCCGGTGACGCTGGCGTACGCGGCCGCTCGGCTGGCCGGGCGGCGCCCGGCGTGGCATCCGGTGCGCATTCGCAAGCTCACGCGCCCCAACCTCATTGCCGCCGAGTTCCTGCGACAGCGGCAGTACCCGTGGCAGTATCCGCTGCCGCAGGCGCTGGCCGACTGGGCGCGGCTGCGCCCCGACGAGTGGCGCGTGCCCTGAGGGGGCGCTACGGGTGTGGCGGCTCCGTGCGGGGCGCGGTGGGGAGCGGCGCCGTCATGCCGCGCCATACCGCCGCGCTGCGCGCACGGTCTCCGGTGGCCAGGTAGCGGGCGGCCAGCAGCAGCCGCGACGGATAGAACCAGCCGGCAAAGGCCAGGCGGGGCGCACCGCGCAGGTGCCGGTGCGCGAAAAAGCGGCGGTTGCGGTCGCGCAGCGTGATGGCCCACGGCGATGGCGCCGGCTGCGGGAAGGGGCAGTGGTGCCGCGCCACGGCCGCGGGGATCCACGCCAGCCCCCACCCCCCCGCCACCAGCCGATACGACAGGTCCAGGTCCTCGACGTAGCTGAAGTACGCGGCCTCCAGCCCCCCCACGTCGCGCAGCGCGGCGGCGCGCAGCAGCAGCACGCACCCGCTGAGTGAGGTGACCGATACCGTGGCGTTGGTGTGCTCATGGCGGTGTTGCACGCGCTGGCCCATGCGCCAATGGGTGGCGGTCACCCGCAGCGGGTGCAGCGCGCCGCCGGCCCACCAGATGCGGTCGTCGTGCGGTGCGCCATAGGTGACGGTGGGGGCGCACCCCCCCAGCTGCGGGTTGGCTTCCAGCGCCGCGCGCAGCGCCGCCAGCGTGCCGGGCTCGAGGCTGGCGTCATCGTTCATCAGCAGGATGGCGTCGGCCCCCTGCTCCAGCGCCCAGCTGATGGCGCGCTGGTTCCCCCCGGCGTACCCCAGGTTGCCACCGGTCTGCAGG
>JAGWYS010000371.1 GCA_018969225.1 Gemmatimonadota bacterium
TGCTCGCCGTCCCACAGGGCGCCGTTGGCGTTGGTGCGGAAGTAGAAGCCGCTGCGCCGGTCGTGCAGCCCGTCCACGGACAGCGAGACATAGTCGTCGGAACGCAGCTCGGCGTCGCGACGGAGCTGCGAGCGCACGATGTGCGCGGGATCGCGGTCGTAGCACCACCATCCCACGGCCAGCCCCGCCGGGGTGGCGAGCAGGCGCACCACCGTGCGTTCGGAAGCGGGCGCCCCTTCACGGGGATCACGCTGGCGGAAGTCGGTGATGGAATCGGCCTGCGCCCACGCGGGCTCGGTGAAGCGGCCGTCCAGGACAATGGCCTCGCCGGTTCGGAGCGCCCGGAAGTCAGGCTGCGCCGCCGCCACCCCGGGAACGAGCACCAGGGCGGCCCACGCGGCGGCGAGGCGGCGTGCGAACGGACGGGGGGCGGGTGCTGGTGCGTGGGGCGGCATGGGGGGATACTACCACGAATCCGCGCCGCCGCAGCGGGTGCCCCCCGTCGCCCCGCACGTCGCCATCCCGCCTTCCGGCACCATCACCACCCGTCCCGTCCGATGTCCCTTCCGCCCCTCCCCACGCTGGCCGACATCGAGGCGGCCGCGCTCCGCATCGCGCCGCACGCCGCGGTCACGCCCCTCCTTCGCTCGCCCGCGCTGGACGAGGTGGCCGGGGGCACGGTGCTGCTCAAGGCGGAGGTGCTGCAGCACACCGGCTCGTTCAAGCTGCGCGGGGCGCTCAACCGGCTGCTCCAGCTGACGCCGGAGGAGCGGACGCGCGGGGTGGTGGCCTATTCCTCGGGGAACCACGCGCAGGCGGTGGCCTACGCGGCGACCAAGCTGGGGATGCCGTCGGTGATCGTGATGCCCAAGGACGCCCCGGCGCTCAAGATCGAGCGCACGCGCGCCTTCGGCGGCGAGGTGGTGCTGTACGACCGCTACACGGAGGACCGCGTGGCCATCGGCGGGGCCATTGCGGCGGAGCGGGGGATGACGGTAGTGCCGCCGTTCGAGGACGCGCACGTGATCGCCGGGCAGGGGACGCTGGCGCTGGAGGCGCTGCGGCAGGGGCAGGCGCTGGGGCTGTCGCCGAGCCGGCTGCTGGTGTGCTGCGGCGGCGGGGGGCTCACGGCGGGGTGCGCGCTGGCGGCCGAGGGGGTGTCGCCCGGGACGGTGGTCCACCCCGTGGAGCCGGTGGGGTTCGACGACTACGCCCGGTCGCTCGCCGGCGGCGTGCGGGTGGGGAACCCGCCCGGGAACCGGTCGCTGTGCGACGCCATCGTCACCGACATGCCGGGGGCGATGACCTTTGCCATCAACCTGCCGCGGGTGGGCGCGGGACTTACGGTGTCGGACGACGAGGCGCTGGCGGCCATCGCCTTCGCGGTACGGGAGCTCAAGCTGGTGGTGGAGCCCGGTGGCGTGGTGGCGCTGGCGGCGCTGCTGGCCGGGCGCGTGGAGACGCGCGGCGCCGTGACGCTGGTGGTGGTGACCGGTGGGAACGTGGACCCGGCACTGCTGGCCCGCGCGATCACGGATGGGGAGCTACCGCGGTTCACGCCGCAACAGTAACGGCTGGA
>JAGWYS010000372.1 GCA_018969225.1 Gemmatimonadota bacterium
ACATCGCCACCGAGGAGGAGATCGACCGGGTGTCCACGGCGGCGTATGGGTTGGGATACCTGGGGGGCGGCGTGCTGCTGGCGCTCAACCTGGCGTGGATCAGCGCGCCGGCCGCCTTCGGGCTCCCCGCCGGGGAGGGGCTGTCGCGCAGCGACGCCACGCTCCCGGCGCGCCTCGCGTTCCTGTCGGTGGCCGTGTGGTGGCTGCTCTTCTCCATCCCCACCCTGCGCGGCGTCCCCGAGCCGATGCGCCTGCGTGAGGGGGACGAGCCGGGGGGCACGCCGCCGCTGGGGCGCGCCGTGGTGATGGCCTTCACGCGGCTGGGGGAGACGCTGCGCGAGATGCGGCAGTACCGGCAGGCGTTCCTGGTGATGGTGGCGTTCACCGTCTACAACGACGGGATCCAGACCATCATCAAGATGGCCACCGCCTTCGGCACCGAGATCGGGATCGGGCAGTCGGACCTGATCACGGCGATCCTGCTGGTGCAGTTCATCGGCATCCCCTTCGCCTTCCTCTTCGGCAGCCTGGCGGGGCGCATCGGCGCCAAGCGCGCGATCCTGCTGGGGCTGGCGGTGTACACCGGCATCTGCGTGTACGGCTACTTCGTGCGCACCGCGCGCGACTTCTACCTGCTGGCCGTGCTGGTGGGGCTGGTGCAGGGGGGCACGCAGGCGCTCAGCCGCTCGCTGTTCGCCAGCGTGGTCCCCAAGCACAAGAGCGGCGAGTTCTTCGGCTTCTACTCGGTGTTCGAGAAGTTCGGCGGCATCCTGGGGCCGCTGGTGTTCGCCCTGGCCGTCCAGGGTGGGGGAAGCAGCCGCGTGGCGATCCTCTGGGTGATCGCCTTCTTCGTGGTGGGCGCCGCGATGCTGTGGCGGGTGGATGTGCAGGAGGGGGAACAGGCCGCCCGCACCGCCGACGCCGGCACCCGCCTGGCGTAGCGCCCCCTCAGCTCTTCGCGTCCACCCAGTTGGGGCCCACCCCCACCTCCACCAGCAGCGGCACGTCCAGCACCGCCGCGTGCTCCATCTCCCGCTTCACCAGCGCGGAGAGCGCCCCCTCCTCCTCCGGCGGGAACTCGAACACCAGTTCGTCGTGCACCTGCAGCAGCATGCGCGCCGCCAGCCCCTCGCGCGCCAGCGCCTCGTGCACCCGCAGCATCGCCACCTTGATGAGGTCGGCCGCCGACCCCTGGATGGGGGCGTTCCCCGCCACCCGCTCGCCGAACGCCCGCATCGCCGGGTTCCGCTCCTTGAGCTCGGGGATGTAGCGGCGGCGCTTGAACAGCGTCTCCACGTACCCGCGCTGCTTCGCCCCCTCCACGCACTGCGCGAGGAAGTCGCGCACCCCGGCAAACCGCTCGAAGTACGTCTCGATGAACGCCTTCGCCTCGGCGTTGCCGATGCGCAGCTGGCGCGAGAGGGCGAACGCCCCCTGCCCGTAGATGGTGGCGAAGTTGATGGTCTTGGCCCGGGCGCGCATCTCGCCGGTGACGTCCCCCAGCGGCACGCCGAAGATGACCGCCGCCGTCTGCCGGTGGATGTCGCCCCCCGCCTGGAACGCCGCCACGAA
>JAGWYS010000140.1 GCA_018969225.1 Gemmatimonadota bacterium
CGCGCACGCCCTCACCCATCCCAGCCGCGGGGTGGAGCGCACCTACGAGGCCACAGTGCGCGGGGATGCCGTGGCCGCGGCCCGCGAGGCGCGCCGGGGGGTGGAGTTGGAGGACGGTCCCGTCCTCCCCATCGACGTCCAGGTGCGCCCGCTGGGCAAGCGCCGCTGGGCCTTCGAGGTGACGCTGGCGGAGGGGCGCAACCGCGAGGTGCGTCGCCTGTGCGAGGCGTTGGGACTCGAGGTGGAGCGCCTCGTGCGCACGCGTTTCGGTCCGGTGCGCCTCGGGGACCTTCCTACTGGCGGGAGCCGACCCCTGACGGCCAAGGAACGCGACGTCATCGTGGCCTTGGCGGCGGGTGCGGCCAGGGATGAGGACGAGTAGCCGGACGGGGAGACGCCCTCGCAGTTCGGATGGATCGCGCCTGCGGCGGCGGGGTACGTCGCCCGGGACGGAGGGGCGGACAGGCGGTCGCCCAATCACGGCAGCCAACGGGTGAGGACGCGGTGCACGGAGCCACGCACGGATCAACAGCCGCCGAGGCGGCGCTGGTGCAGGGGGTGCTGCGGGAGGTGGCGCGGCGGATCGTGGGGCAGGAACCCCTGGTCGAACGCCTCCTGATCTGCCTGCTGACTGGCGGGCACGTGCTCCTGGAAGGCGTCCCCGGGTTGGCCAAGACGCTCACCGTGCGCACGTTGGCGGAGACGGTGCGCAGCAGCTTCCAGCGCATCCAGTTCACCCCCGACCTGCTCCCGGCGGACGTGGTCGGCACGCAGGTGTTCGACCAGGGCACGGGCACGTTCCGGGTCAAGCACGGTCCCATCTTCGCGAACATCGTCCTCGCTGACGAGATCAACCGGGCCCCCGCCAAGGTGCAGGCGGCGCTGCTCGAGGCGATGCAGGAGCACCAGGTCACCATCGGCGGCACCACCTTTCGCCTGCCGGAACCTTTTCTGGTTCTGGCCACGCAGAATCCCATCGAGCAGGAGGGAACCTACCCCCTGCCGGAGGCGCAGGTGGACCGCTTCATGATGAAGCTGCGCGTGGGCTACCCCTCCCGGGCCGAGGAGAAGGAGATCCTGCGGCGGATGGCCGGCGGGGGCGCCATCGACGTGGCGGCCGTGGCCGCCCCGGAGGCGCTGCTGCAGGCGCGCCGACGGATCGCCGAGGTGTACATCGACGAACGCGTGGTGGAGTACATCGTGGACCTCGTGCACGCCACGCGGGCGCCCGGCGAGGCGGGCGCGCCGGCGCTGGCCCGCATGGTGGAATTCGGCGCCAGCCCCCGGGCCACCATCGCCCTGGGGCAGGCCGCCCGCGCCCATGCCTTCCTGCGCGGGCGCGCCTTCGTGACGCCGGACGACGTCAAGCAGGTGGCGCCGGACGTCCTGCGGCATCGGGTCCTCACCTCCTTCGAGGCCGACGCGGACGGGGTCACCAGCGACGTCATCATCAGCACCCTGTTGGCGACCGTCCCGGCGCCGTGACCGAGCGGGAGCCCCTCGCCTCCGCCGAGGTGCTGCGGCAGGTGCGCCGCCTCGAACTGCGCACCCGGCGCATGGTGGACACGCGCTTTGCGGGGGAGTACCGCTCGGTGTTCAAGGGGCAGGGGCTGGAGTTCGCCGAGGTGCGCGAGTACCAGCCCGGGGACGAGGTCCGCTCCATCGACTGGAACGTCTCGGCCCGGATGGGGCGCCCCTTCGTCAAGCGGTTCGAGGAGGAGCGCGAACTCACGGTGCTGTTCGTCGTGGACACGTCCGCGTCAGCCGGCTTCGGCACGGGCGTGCGCACCAAGCTGGAGGTCGCCTGCGAACTGGTGGCCGTGCTGGCCCTCACGGCGGCACGGCACAACGACCGCGTGGGCCTGCTGCTGCATGCCGACCGGGTCCACCTGATGCTGCCGCCGCGCAAGGGGCGCCGTCAGGCGCTGCGCACGATGCGGGAGCTGGTGCGCGCCGCCCCGGCACGGCGCGGGGCGTCACTGGACGCCGTGGCGGACGCCGTGGAGCGCGTCCTGCCGCACCGGGCCGTGGTGTTCGTGGTGGGCGACTTCCTGGATGTGGCGGCCGACACGCCGCTGGCGCGGATGGCCCAGCGGCATGACGTGGTGGCGGTCACCGTGCAGGATCCCGCCGAGCGCCATCTTCCCGACATCGGTCCGGCGTGCCTTGAGGATCCCGAGACGGGGGAGCGCCTCGTGGTGGACACCTCGGCGCCGGCGGTGCGGCGCGCCTTCGCGCAGCGCGTGGCCGAGGGGGATGCGGCCCGGGAGCGCCTCTTCGCCCGCCTGGGCATCGATGAGGTGCGGATCGATGTGGGGCATGGCATCCTCCCCGCGCTGCAGGCCCTGTTTCGCGCCCGGATGCGTCGCCGTCGCGGCGCTGTCCGCGTGGCGTCCCGCGCGCTCCTGCTGGGCGCCCTCCTGCTCGGCGGATGGCGAGCGGAGGCCGCCGCCCAGGACGCCAGCCGCCGCGCTGGCGCCGGGGCACCGGAGGCCGCACCCATCGCGCCCGCGCCTCGGGGTGGGGAGGCGGGGCTGCCCGTCGTGCGCGTCCGCCCGGAGACGGTCAGAGTCGGCGACCCCTTCGAGGTGGTGGTCACGGTGCCGCTGGTGGAAGGCCGCGTGGTCAGTTGGCCGAAGGGCGGCGACTCCGCGGCCCCCGTGGCGCTTCGCGGCGCGGTGCGCGTCAGCACGCAGGCGGGCGCCGCCGGCGGGCGCATGGCCACGGCACGCTATCCGGTGGCCGCCTGGGTCACGGGGACGGTGCCGGTCGGGTTGGCGACGGTGGACATCGAGGATCAACAGGGACGGCGGACGGTGCCCCTCCCTCCGGCCGTGGTCGTCGTGCGCTCGGTGTTGCCGCTGGATACCAACGAGCATCGGCCCCGTCCGCCACGGGCGCCCTTTCCCCGCGTGGTCCCTTGGTGGGAGCGGTGGGGCCCCGCCGTCGCCGTCGTGGCGTTCCTGGCAGCCTTGGCGTGGTGGATGCGGCGCCGCCGGCATCCGGCACCACCCGCCCTCCAGGCGGTCCCCGATCCGCTGGCCGAGGCGCGCGCGGCTTTTCAGCAGCTGGAGCAGCTGACACTGGCCGACGCGGGGGAGGGGGCATTGCACGTGGGTGCCTGCCTCGACATCGTGCGGCGGTATCTGGCGGCGCGGTTCCCCCGGGCATCCGAGGCGCTGACCAGCGCGGAATTGCTGGCGGAGCTGGCGGGCGACGCCCGTGTGCCGACCGCGCGGCTCGTCTCACTGCTGGCGGAAGGGGATCGGGTCAAGTTTGCGCCGGCGGCGGTGGCACGGGCGCAGGCGCGCGCTGTGGCTCTGGAGGCCCGGGCGGTGGTGGAGGCCGTGGACGAGGCCTGCCTTGCGCCTGTCCGCCACGAGACGGCGGCTCCGCGTGATCCTCGCCTGGTGGTGGCGGCGCGCGTCCCCGCGGGGCGGGGGCCCCAGTGATCGCGTGGGGGACCGAGTGGATGCGGCAGGCCCTCGGGGCGCTCGGGCAGGGGGCGGCGTTGCCTCTGGGCGGCGTCACCTTCGGGGCGCCCGCGTTCCTGGTGCTCGTGTTGCTGGTGCCGCTGCTGCGGTGGGGGCGGCGGCGCCGCGCCGCGCCCCTGCCGGCGCTCCCCTATTCCCGGCTTCCCCTGCTCGCCGCCGGTGCGCCGCCCTCGTCGCCGCGCTGGTGGTGGCGGCACGAATGGTGGCGGCATCTGGCCCTGCTGGCCTTCATCGTGGCGGCATCGCTGCCGCGCACCGGGGCGCGCATGGCACGCGCGTCCAGTGAGGGGATCGACATCACGCTGGCCGTGGACATTTCCTCGTCGATGCTGGCCGAGGATTTCCAGCCCCGGAACCGGCTGGAGGTGGCGAAGGAGCAGGTGCGGCGCTTCGTGCTGGGACGGCAGAGCGACCGGGTGAGCCTGGTCGCGTTCTCCGGCGAGGCGCTCACGCAGGTGCCCCTGACCACGGATTATCCGGTGCTGCTCGCGGCCATCGACAACCTGCAGGCCGGCCAGCTGGCCGACGGCACCGCCATCGGCACCGCCATCGCCACGGCGGCGAACCGCCTGCGCTCCGCGCCGGGACGCTCGCGCGTGATGGTCCTGCTCACCGACGGCGAGAACAACCGCGGTGCGATTGATCCGCGCACCGCGGCGCAGGCGGCCGCCGCGTTCGGGATCCGCATCTACACCATCGGCGTCGGCAGCGAGGGGATGGCGCCGGTGCCGGTGTCACGAGGGCTGTTCGGTCTGCGCTACGAGAACCGTCCGGTGAAGATCGACGAGCCCCTCCTGACCGAGATCGCGTCCGCCACGGGGGGGCGCTATTTCCGTGCGCGCGACGCCCGCGCGCTGGAGGCCATCTACGCGCAGATCAACCGGCTGGAGCGCTCCGCGGTCGCGACCACCACCTGGGTGCGCCACACCGAGCAGTACCACTGGCCGCTGGCCGTGGGGCTGCTGGCGCTGGGATGTGAGGCCGCCGTCCGCCGTCGCCGCGGGGTGCTCCCCGGATGATCGCCGTGGCCGTGTCTTCCCTCCCGCCCGCAGCCGTGGACCGCCCGTGGGTGCTGGCGCTGGCAGCGGTGGCCACGGTCGCCTGGCTGGCGGTGGCGCGGCGTGCACAGCGCGCGCGATCGGCGCGCCTGCGTCGCTATGCCGTCCCCGCCGCGTGGGGCCGGTTGGGCGTGTCGCCATCCGCGGGGCGGGATGCCGCGTGGCGGCTGGCGGGGGTGCTGGCGCTGGGCGGGCTGGCGCTCGCCGGTCCTCGTTGGGGGGTCGCCCGGTCGAGCGCGGCATCCAGCGGCATCGACATGGCAATTGCCATGGACGCCTCCATGTCGATGCTGGCGGGGGACGAGCGGCCCTCGCGCCTCGAACGGATGAAGCGGGAGGTCCGACGCCTGCGGGCCATGGCCCCGGCAGACCGGGTGGCGCTGATCGCCTTTGCCGGGCGCAGCTACATATTGACGCCGCTCACGACGGACGACGGGGCGCTGCAGCTCTTTCTCGACAACCTCGATCCTTCGTTGGTGGGGGAGGGGGGCAGCAGCCTCGCGCGCGCCCTCCGCCAAGGCACCGAGCTCCTCATGGCCGGCGACGGCGTGGCCGATCGTGCGCTGGTGGTCCTCAGCGACGGCGAAGCCTTCGAGCCGATGGCGGACGTGGAGGCCGCGGCCCGCGAGGCCGGGCAGAGGGGCATTCACCTGGTCACGGTCGGATTCGGCACGGCCGAGGGCGCCTCGATTCCCGTCCGCGAGGACGGGCGCCTCTCCTGGAAGCGCGATGCGGACGGGCGGGTGGTGGTCACGCGGCATCACCCCGAGATGCTGGAGGCGGCGGCCAGGGCCGCGGAGGGCGAGTTCATCCCTGCAACGGCGGGAGACAAGGCGGCCCGCATCCGTCGCGCCGTGCGCGCCCTCCGGACGGCGCGCCGCGCCTCCAGCACGCGCGATGAACTGGTCCTGCGGATGCACTGGTTCCTGCTGCCGGCGTTGATCCTGCTGCTCTGGGACAGCTGGCGCGAGCCGGTGGAGCCCCGCCGTCGGCGTCGCTCGCGCGCCGTCGCCCCGGCCGCGGTGGCGGCCGGTCTGCTGCTCCCCAGCTGCGCGCGTGCCCCCGATCCCGCGGCGTTGTATGAGGCCGGCGACATGCGGCGGGTGCTGGACGGGTACCAGCGCGCCTATGCGGCCGGGGACTCCACCCCGCGCATGCGGTACAATCTCGGGACGGCGTATCTGGCCAACGATTCCCTGGCCGCCGCCGCCGGGCTGCTCGATGGCGCGCGGCGGGAGGCCGACGGCGAAGTGCGCCAGCGCGCCCGCTTCAACGCGGCCGTGGCCGCCCTCCGGCAGGCGCGAGAGCCCGGCACCCCCGAGCCCGAACAGTGGCTGGCGCTCGCGCGCGAGTCGCTGCGGGCGCTCCTGCGCGAGCGCCCCGGAGATCAGGAGGCGAAGTGGAACTACGAGCTCGCACTGCGGACGCCGCCGGGGGGCGGGGGAGGCGGTGGCGCGGGGCAAGGGCAGGGGCCGCAGGGGGAATCCGCCCCCGAGGCAGGGGAGTCGCAGCCCCCGACGGCCGGACGGCTCGACGCGCGACAGGCGGAGGCACTGCTCAACAGCGCGGCGCGCGAGGAGCGTGACGTGCATGGTCGGCGGCAGGCCAAGGGGCGCAGCACCGGCACCGGGAAGGACTGGTGATCCGGCGTCACGGGGCGGTCGGCCCCGCCAGGGGCAGCCGGCGGCGCACCGGCGTGGGCGCACGATGGTCGCGGTTGTTGCCGCTGCCGGTGCTGCGGCCACTGCTGCGGCCACTGCTGCGGCCACTGCTGCCGCTGCTGCTCGTCGCGCTGGCGGGCGCGCCCCGCCGCGCGGCGGCGCAGGTGGAACCCACGGCCATCCTCGAGGGGCTGCGCGTGAGCCGGTCCCGCCCCATCGATTTTCACGCGGCGCGTTTCCCGGACACGGTCTACGTCGGCCAGCAGGTCACGTATCAGGTGGCCGTGCTCCTCACCGAAGCGGCTCGCACGCGCTTGCGGCGCAACCCGGAGTTCGTGCCGCCGGAGTTGCGGGGGATGCTGGCCTACGAGCTGGGGCAGTCGCTGCGTCGCAACGCGGTGGCGGATGGCGTCCCCTACGAGGCGTTCGTCTTCCAGCGCGCGCTGTTCCCGGTGGCCGCCGGCACCCTCCCCATTGCCGCGCCATCGCTGACGTACGCGATGCCTCAGAACTCCAGCTTCTTCAGTCGCGAGGTGCGGGAGTCGGTGCGCGCCGAGAGCCTCACCATCGTGGTGCGGGACCTGCCGGTCGAGGGCCGACCGGCGGCGTTCGACGGGGCGGTGGGGCGGCTCCGCGTCAGCGCCCGATTGGATGCCGCCGGGCTGCGGGTCGGGGTCCCTGCGGTGCTCACGGTGCGCGTGGAGGGGACGGGCAATCTTCGCTTGGCCCCGCGGCCCCGCCTCGAGGTCCCCTGGGGCGCCGTCGTCCCCGGCCCGGAGCGCGTGACGATGGACACCGCCGGGCCGCTGGTGCGCGGGAGCAAGGAGTTCGACTGGATCCTGACCCCGTCGTCGGCCGGCCGGGATTCGCTCCCCGCCCTCGTCTACCCGTACTTCGATCCGCAACGGGGCGCGTACGCCGAGGCGAGAACGGTGCCGGTCGTGGTCGAGGTGGCCCCTGGCACGCTCGTGACGGATGGGGACGAGGGAACGACCGCGCCGGAGCCGCTGCGCGCGTGGGATGCGGGAGCGGGCGTCCCGTGGGCCGCGCGGGTGGAATCGTGGTGGCTCGCGGGAATGGCCATCGGGGTGGCCGCACCGCTGGTCGCGCTCGTCGCCGGACGTCAGGGGCGGCGCACCCGGCCGAGTGTGCCCGCGCCGGCGGGGCCGCCGCGCCGCGGCCCGGTGGGCGAGACAGAAGCCGAACCGGCCACGCCGGCAGGGGAGGCGCGCCGGCGCCGCCGCCGCTTCCTGGATGCCGTGGCTGCGCGCCTCGGCGTGCCACCCGAGGCGCTGGTGGCGCGTGATGCCTTTGCGCGCCTCCTCCGACGGCATGGCGTGACCCGCGAGGTCGCCGAGTTGGCGCTGGCACTGCGTGACCAGTTGGAGACCGAGGGGTTTGGGCCGGTGGCCCCCCGTCCGAGTCCGGCGGGGGCCGCAGCCACCGCCGATCAGGCCGTGGCCGCCGTGCTGGCGCGCATCGACAGCGAAGCGGTCCCCGCGGGGGCGGGCCCGCGGAGGGGGACGCCCGCCGTGGTGTCCGGGAGACGCCGGGGGGCCGTGGCGGGCGGCGTGCTCCCGGTGCTCGCCATCGCTGCGCTCATCCTGCTGGGGGTGGTGGGGCTGATCTCGGCACGACGCACGGGACCGCGCGATAGCGGCGAGTGGCAGGACGCGCCGGCCGACGCCGTGCGCGAGACGGTGGAGGAGGCCGGCCGGGCGTATGACGCACGGCAGTTCCGTCGGGCTGCCGCGGCGCTGGCGCGGGCCGTGGCGGCGCGCCCGCATGACGTGACGCTGCTGGCCAACTGGGGAACCGCCGCGTGGGCGGCCGCCGACACGGTGTCGGCCGTTCAGGCATGGCAGCGGGCGGCCCGGTTGCAGCCGTGGGCGGCCGATCTGCAGCGCAAACTGGCCCGGCTGCCGTCGGGCGCACGGGCGGGTGAGGCCAGTGTTCCCCTTGTGCCCGTGGCGGCCGTGCTGTCGCTGGGCCTCATCGCGTGGACCGCGGGGTGGGGGCTCCTCGCACGCAGCCGGCGCGCTGCGCGCGGCGCTGCGAGGGCAGGGGGACGGCGTGGGCCGACCGCCGCCGCCCTGTTGGTCGTCTGCGGCGCCGTGCTGGTCGGGTGGGGCTGGTGGGGGCGCGTTCGGTTGGCGACGACCGGCCTGGCCGTGGTGCGCCGCCCCGAGACGCTCCACGCGGCGCCCAGCGTCAACGCCCCCGGCGTCGGGGGGATGGCCACCGGGGATGTCGTTCGACGTGAGGTCACCCGCGACGGTTGGACGCGGGTACGGCATGCCGATGGTCGGCGGGGATGGGTGCCGGCGCCGCGGCTGCTGCCGTTGCACGCCATCGCGCAGTCGGAGTAGCCTCCCCCATGCCACGCATTGCCATCCTGCCGCCCGCCGTGGCGGACCAGATTGCCGCCGGGGAGGTGGTGGAGCGCCCCGCATCGGTGGTGAAGGAGTTGGTGGAGAACGCGCTCGACGCCGGGGCCACCACGATTGACGTCACCGTGGAGGACGGTGGTCGCGCGCTGGTGCGGGTGGCGGATGACGGCGGCGGCATGGATGCCGATGACGCGGTGCTCGCGCTGGCGCGCCACGCGACCTCGAAGATCACGGCCGCCGAGCAATTGGTGGGGGTGCGCAGCTTCGGGTTCCGGGGCGAGGCGCTGCCGGCCATCGCCTCGGTCTCGGAGTTGCAATTGGAGACCGCCACCGCCGACGGGGCGGGCACGACGGTGCGGGTGGCCGGGGGGCAGCTGGTGGACGTCCAACCCGCCGCGCGCCGCCGCGGGACGACGGTGGCGGTGCACCGGCTCTTCTTCAATACGCCGGCGCGGCAGAAATTCCTGCGCGGTGCACGTGCCGAGTGGCGGGCCATCGTGGAGGCGGTGCAGGCGGTGGCCGTGCTGCGGCGCGATGTCCACCTGACAGTGCGCCACGACGGGCGCGTGGCGCTGGACCTGCCGGCGGCCCCGTCGTTGCGCGCCCGGCTGGCCGCCTTGTGGGGGCCCGCGGCGGTGGCCGGGTTCCTCGACGTGGACGATGTGCTGGGACCCGTGCACGTCACCGGGCTGGTCGAGCGTCCTGCCGACGTCGGCACCGCCACGCGGCATGCGCTGCTCATCATCAATGGGCGTCTGGTGCGGGATCCGGGCCTCATGCGCGCGGCGGAGTCGGCGTACAGGTCTACACTGCCGGCGGGGACCCGCCCGTCCATGGTGTTGCAGCTGCAGGTGCCGGCGCACGCGGTGGACGTGAACGTGCACCCCGCCAAGGCGGAGGTGCGCATCCACGACCGATGGCCGGTGGAGCGGACTGTCGAGCAGGCGGTACGGCGCGCCCTCGGGCTGTTTGACGCCAGTGCGCCGCTGGAGCGACGTGGCTGGACGGCCGCGCCGTGGCTCCGCCCGTCGGATGGGGCGCCGGCTGCGGGGACGGACCGCGGACCGCTGTCGGGGATCCCCGCACCGGCGCCACTCCCGGGGTTTCTGGCCCTCGCATCGGCGTCCGTTGACGAGGCGCCCCTCGACGCGGGGGGGGTGGGGGGCGAGATGCCGCGTGGTGCGCCATCGGGCGGTCAGGGTGGTCCGGCGGTGGCGCGTGCCGATGCCGGCGCGGACGGGGACGGCGATCCGGTGCACGTTCCCCCGCTGGTGCAGCTGCGCCGGAT
>JAGWYS010000373.1 GCA_018969225.1 Gemmatimonadota bacterium
GCGTCACCAGCGTGGCCACCAGCAGCGCGCCGATCGCCAGGCTCACCGCCCCCAGCACGAAGGCCAGCTGCCGGAAGTAGCTGAGGCGCTCCTCCACCTGCCGGATGGCGGTCTCGGTGGAGATCGCCTGCACCTGCGGGAAGGTGGCCGCGATCCACGCGCGGACCGCCTCCACGGTGGCCGAGTCGCCGGGGGCCACCCCCGCCATCAGCAGCGAGAGGCGGTCCGTCGCCCCCTCCCCCGCCAGCGCGCGCACCGCCGGCAGCGGCAGCGCCAGCACCGGCGTCTCGGCGGGGACGTAGAAGAAGCGCCCCGCGCCGGCCAGCACGATGCGCGCGCGCCGGGCCTCGCTGCGCAGCTGGGCATCCACGCCGCTGGCCACCGCCAGCGTGTCCCCCAGCCGGCGCCCCGTGCGCTGCAGGAACGCCGCGTTGGCGACGGCCGGCACCACCGCCCCGCCCGCCAGGGTGTCGCCGTCGACGGTCCCCGCGGGGAGGTCGCGCCCCGCCTCCAAGGTGTAGTCCCCCTGCACCGCCCCCTCCAGCCCCAGCGTGAACACCGACGGCAGCGGCCCCTCGGGGAGCGTGAGTGACATCCCCAGCGACGGGCTCACCGCGGTGATGCGCGGATGGGCGCGCAACCGCGTCACCAGCGCCTCCGCCCCGCCCAGCAGCGCCTCGCTGTCGAAGGGGAGCGTCCCCTTGGGGGCCACGCGCAGCTGGTAGCCGCGCGTGAGCAGCAGCCCGCGGAACGAGGTGCGCATCCCCGTGGCCAGCATCACCATGTCCAGCAGCAGCGCGGCGGCCACGCCAATGCCCAGCACCGCCAGCGCCGTGCGCAGCGGGTGACGGCGCAGCGTGGCCAGCGCCAGCGGCGCGCGGTGGGGCGACAGGGCGCCCATCGCTCAGCGCCCCAGCAGCGCCAGCGGCGCGGCGCGCACCAGCCGCCACCCGGCCAGCACCCCGGCGCCAATGCCCAGCAGCAGCGACACCCCGGTGGCGAACGCCAGGATCCCGGGGGTCACGAAGGCGAACGCCAGGGGCGTGCGGTACAGCGCCTGGAAGTGCGCGTTGACCGCCCACGCGGCGGCCACCCCCACCAGCGCCCCCACACCGCTGCCGGCCAGCGACACCAGCGCCGCCTCCAGCACCAGGGCCCGCAGCACCGTGGCGCGCGAGATCCCCAGCAGCCGCAGCGCCGCCACCTCGCGCCGACGCTCCTCCACCGACAGCAGCAGCAGGCACAGCAGGAACACCGCGCTGGCCACCACCGTGATGATCCCGATGGCGCGGTGGAAGCGCTCCACCACGCGGAAGGTGCGCGAGGTGCGCACCGCCACCGCCGCCGACGGGTGGGCGCGGAAGCCGAAGGCCACATGGTTGATGCGCGCCACCGCCGAATCCACCGGCACCCCGGGGCGCACCCCCACCGCGAAGCGGTCCACCCGGTCGGGGGCGCGCAGCAGCTGCTGCAGCTGCCCCAGGTGCAGGCGCACCCGGTACTCGCGGCGGGCCACGTCGGCGGGGTCGGCGCGCCGCGCGAGGATCGCCGTGACCACCGCACTG
>JAGWYS010000141.1 GCA_018969225.1 Gemmatimonadota bacterium
GGGCTGGTGCTGGCCGCCATCGTGGCCGCCACGATGAGCACGCACTCGGGGACCATCAACGCCCTGGCGGCCGCCACCACCCACGACATCTACCTTCCGCTCTCCGGGCGTGCCCCGGACGACCCGCAGACGCTGCGCGTGGGGAAGCTGTTCGCGCTGGGGTGGGGGCTGGCGCTCACGTTCGGGGCGCTGCTGTTCAAGCAGCAGGGGACGCCGGTGGTGGTGATCGCGCTGTCCATCGCCTCGTTCACCTACGGGGGGATGCTGGGCGGGTTCTTTCTGGGGCTCTTCTGGCCCCGGGCGCAGCAGCGCGACGCCATTCTGGGGATGAGCGTGGGGATCGTGGCGATGGCGTTCGTGGTGTTCGCCAAGCCGCTGTCCACGGCCTTCCCTGCCCTGCTGCCGTGGCTCGGGGGCGTCAAGGACGTGGCCTGGCCGTGGTACGTGCTCATTGGCACCACGCTCACGATGTGCGCGGGCGTGCTGTCCTCCTTCACCCATCCGGCCCCCGCAGCGACGGGGCCGGCAACCCACCGCGGCACATGATGGCTTCCATGGAACCCATGCCCCTGCTGGTGGGGGTGGATGGCGGCGGCACGCGCACCCGCGTGGTGCTGGCCGACGCCTCGGGCACGGTGTTGGCTCGCGCCGAGGGGGGGGCGAGCGCCCTGCGCCCCGGCCATGAAGCGGAGGCGGCGGAGGTGATCCAGGGGCTGATCGGCACGGCGCTGGAGCAGGCCGAGCGCCCTGGCACGCGTCCGGCCGTGTGCGTGGTGGGGGTGGCCGGCGCAGGGCAGGAGCGCCCGGCGCAGGCGCTGTGGTCGGCGCTGGCGTCACGCCGGGTGGCGGACGACGTGGCGGTGCTGCCGGACGCCGCGATCGCCTTGGAGGACGCATTTGGAGACGGCGCCGGGGTGCTGCTGGTGGCGGGGACGGGATCGGTGGCGTTTTCCCGCGCTCCCGACGGCCGCTTGGAACGGTGTGGCGGCTGGGGCCCCGCCATTGGCGACGAGGGGAGCGCGGCGTGGCTGGGGCGGCGCGCGGTGGGGGCGGTGACGGCGGCCTCCGACGGCCGTGAGCCCGACACCGCGCTGGGCGGGGCGCTGATGACCGCGCTGGAGCTCGAGGCGCTGGCGGACATCATCCCATGGGCGGCGCACGCCACGCCGGCGGACTTCGCGGCGCTGGCGCCGGTGGTGATGCAGGTGGCGGCCGGCGGCGACCTGCGCGCCAACGCGCTGGTGAGCTTCTGCGTGGAGGAGCTGGTGCTGCACGTGCGGACGCTGGCGCGGCTGTGCTTCCACGACGAGCGGGCGGCGATCCCGGTGGCGCTGGCCGGCGGGCTGCTGGGACGCGGCTCGCTGGTGCGCAAGCGGCTGGAGCAGCGCCTCAAGAGCGCGGTCCCGGGCGCCTCGGTGCGCGCGGAGGAGGTGGACGCCGCGCGCGGGGCGATCCGCCGGGCGCGTCGGCTGCTGGGCGTGGAGGCGTAGCGGTCCCCCCGGTCCGCGTGGCCCGTGCCGCGCGGACCGGAGCCAGCGGGCGGGCTACGCGGCGGCGGGGACCGGCGCGGGCTCCTGCAGTTCCCCCTCCCAGCGGGCGAGCGCCGCCGTGGCCAGGCAGTTCCCCATCAGGTTGATGGACGTGCGCGCCATGTCCATGACGGCGTCCACCCCCAGGATGACCGCAATGCCCTCCAGCGGCAGCCCGAACTGCGCCAGCGCGCCGGAGAGGATCACCAGCGAGGCGCGGGGCACCGCCGCCACGCCCTTGGACGTGAGCATCAGCGTCAGCATCATGAGCAGCTGCTGGCTGATGGGCATGTCGATCCCCGCCGCCTGCGCCACGAAGACCGACGCTACCGCAAGGTAGAGCGTGCTGCCGTCCAGGTTGAACGAGTAGCCGGCGGGGAGGACGAAGGCCACGATGCGGCGCGGCACGCCGAACTTCTCCATGGCTTCCATGGCCTGCGGGAAGGCCGCCTCGCTGGAGGCGGTGGAGAAGGCGATGAGCCACGGCTGCCTGATGGCCTGCCAGAAGCGGCGCAGGGGGATGCGGAAGAGGAGCGCCGTGGGGACGAGCACCAGCACCACGAAGACGAGGAGCGCGCCATAGAGGGTGGCGACCAGCTTGGCGAGGTTGACCATCACCCCGAGGCCGCTCTTCCCCACGGTGACCCCGATGGCCGCGCCGATGCCGATGGGGGCGTAGGCCATGACGATCGCGACGAACTTGAACATCACGTCGCTGACCGCCTGGAGGCCGTCGAGCAGGATGGTGCGCGAGGGTCCCTGCACGCGGGCCAGGGACACCGCGAAGAGGATGGCGAAGAACACCACCTGCAGCACCTCGTTGGCGGCGGCGGCCTCGAAGAAGCTCTGCGGGACGGTGTGCTCGAGGACCGAGGCGAAGGTGGGGGTCTTGGTGACGAGCGCCTTGACCTCGTCGCTGGCGCTGGCGGTGGCCAGCGAGATGCCGACCCCGGGCTTGGCCAGGTTGACGGCGACGAGGCCGATGACGAGCGCCAGCGTGGTGACGACCTCGAAGTAGATGAACGACCGCCAGGCGAGGCGGCCGACGCGCGCCATGTCGTCGCCGTGGCCGGCGATGCCCACGACCAGGGTGCTGAAGAGCAGCGGGACGATCAGCGACTTGATCATCCGCAGGAAGATCGTGGCGAGGGGCTTGAGCGCCTGCGCGACGTCGGGGGCCTGCCACCCCAGGAGGATCCCCGCCACCATGGCGATGACGACCCACTGGGTGAAGCCGATGCCGAGGAAGCCGCGGGAGGGCGCGGGGGCGGATGCGGGAGCAGCGTGGGCCATGGTGGCGTCAGGAGTCGGAAGGGGCTGCGGCGCGGGCCCGCAGGGTGGAGTGGCGATAGCCGTAGGCGGCGTAGCAGGCGAGGCCAAGGGTCATCCACCCGAAGAACGCCCACCAGGCGCTGGCGGGAAGCCCGCGCATGACGAACACGCACGCGGCGGCCCCGCCCAGCGTGACCAGCCAGACGAAGGGGACGCGGAAGGGGCGCGGCCGTTCGGGCTCGCGCACCCTCAGCACCAGCACCCCAAGGCACACCACGGCGAAGGCCGACAGGGTGCCGATGTTGGTGAGGTCGTAGGTGGCGGCGTCATTCATGAGGAGCGCCCCCACCGACACGAAGACCCCGGTGATCACCGTGGTGATGTGCGGGGTGCGGGTGCGGGGGTGGAGCCGGGCGGCGAAGGGCGGGAGCAGGCCGTCGCGCGCCATGGCGTAGAAGATGCGCGGCTGGCCGTACTGGAACACCAGCAGCACCGCCGACATGGAGACCACCGCGCCGGCCGCGACGATCCAGGAGGCGGTGGAGAGCCCCGCGACCTGCAGCGCGCGTGCCAGCGGATCGCTGGAGCGCAGCTCCTGGTACGGCACGAGCCCGGTGGCCACGGCGCCCACCACGATGTAGATGAGGGTGCAGACGGCCAGCCCGAGCAGGATCCCGCGCGGGAGGTTGCGCTGCGGGTCCTTCGTTTCCTCGCCGGCGGTGGAGATGGCGTCGAAGCCGATGTAGGCGAAGAAGGCGATGGCGGCCCCCTGGTGGATGCCGGTGAAGCCGTTGGGGGCGAAGGGGGTGTAGTTGGCCGGGTTGATGTGCATCGCCCCCACCCCCACGAAGAGCGCCAGCACCGCGAGCTTGACCGCCACCATCACGGCATTGGCGCGCGCGCTCTCCTTGACCCCCTGCAGCAGGAGGACGGTGATGGCGACGACAATGGCGAAGGCGGGGACGTTGAGGAGCACCGGGATCCCGGCCACGCGCGGCGCGGTGTCGAGGAGCGCCCGGATCGCGGGGTCGCCGCTGGCCGTGACGGCCCAGTAGCCGTGGGTGAGCCACCCCGGCAGGGTGATGCCGAAGCCGGAGAGGAGGGAGACGAAGTAGCCGCTCCACGAGATGGCGACCGCGATGTTTCCCACGGCGTACTCGAGGATGAGCGCCCAGCCGACGATCCAGGCGACCAGCTCCCCCAGTGTCGCGTACGCGTACGCGTAGGCGCTCCCCGCCTGCGGGATCATGGCCGCCAGTTCGGCGTAGCAGAGCGCGGCGAAGCCGCACACGAGGCCGAGGAGCGCGAAGGAGACCACCAGCGCGGGGCCGGCTCCCTGGCGGACCATCACGCCGTCCACCACCTCCCCTGCGGCGGCCGTGCCGAGGGTGGAGAAGATGCCCGCGCCGATGACGGCGCCGATAGAGAGGAGCACGAGGTCGCGCACGCCCAGGGTGCGCTGCATGCCATGGCCGCCGTCGTCGGCGGCGGCGATGGGCTTGCGATCGAAAAGACCCATGCGGGAGGGGCGGGCGGAAGGGAGGAGGGAAGGCCCTGCGGAGCCGCCGTCAACTTACAGCGTGTACGTGATCTCCGTCTTGGCGCGGACGGGGACGCCCTGTCCGTTCACGGCGGGGCGGAAGCGGATGGCGGCGAGTGCATCGCGCAGCTTCCGGTTGTACGCGCCGTCCTTGGTGGGGGTGAACTGCAGGTCGAGGACCTTGCCCGTGGAATCGACGTCGAAGACCACCACCACGGTGCCGCGCGCCTTCCCCGGCACGGGAAGCGGCGGGAGGAACAGCTCCGTGGGGGCCGGAGGATAGATCGAACCGGGTCCGCCGCCCGTCCCGGCTCCCGAGGCTGTTCCCTTCCCGGTCCCGGAGCCGCTCCCCACCCCGCCACCCGACCCGGGACCCGCCCCCGCCGTGCCGTCGGTGCCGCTGCCGCTCCCCCCAGCGCCGGGTTTCACATCAATGGCGGCCGGCGCTGGCGTCTGGGGCGCTTGAGGCGCCGGCGGTGTCGGTGCCGGTGGCGGCGGCGGTGGGGGCGGGGGCAGCACCGGCGGCTTGATCTCCGGCGGACGCGGCACCGGTGGGGGCGCGACGGGCTGGGCCACCTTGATGTACTCGAGGCGCTCCGTCTTGGGTTTGCCCCCGCTCCCCCGAATGCCCCCGCCCCCACCGCCGGCGGGTCCCGGTCCCCCGGCGCCCAGCACCGCGCGGACGAGCTCGGGGTTGGAGAACGGGAGGACCACCAGCAGGATCAGCAGCAGGTGGAGCGCGATGGAGGCCAGCAGCCCGCCGATCCCCCGGCGCTGACGCGAGGGGATCCCGAGGGGTGGTCGGTAGCTGCGACGAGAGTCGGTGGGCGGGGCGTCGGACACGGTCGGCAGGGGCGTGGCGGCGCAAAGGCGCGCCGGCTGGACAGGAGGATAACCGGGGCGTCCCCGAAAGGCGACGCGGCGGAGCGCCCCGAGGGACGCTCCGCCGCGCAACGATGCCGCATGGCGGGACGGAGGCGGGGCGGGCCCCGCCCCCGGTCACTTCGGCGGGACGCCGATGACCTTTACCCCGGCGCCGCGCGCCTGATCCATGGCCCAGATCACGTTGGCGTACTTCACCGTGGTGTCGCCCTTGATGAAGATGATCTTCTCGGGGCGCGGGTCGTAGATGTCCTTGAGCCGCTTGAACATCGCGGCCTTCTCCACGGGCTCCTTGTTGATGGCGTACTTGTCATCCGGAAGCACCTCGAGCACGATCTGGTCGGGGACGACCGTGGGCGCGACGGGCTGCGGATTGGGGTCCGGGAGCTGCGTGTCGATGGCCTTCCGGCTCATGGGGATGATCATCATGAAGATGATGAGCAGCACCAGGAGCACGTCGATCATGGGCGTGACGTTGATGTCGTTGTTCAGCGAGTTGCCGCCCCCTCCGGTGGACATGCCCATGGGTCACTTCCCTCCGCCGGAGGACCCCATGATCCGGTCGCTCTCGACGAGCGACTCGGTGCCCGGGGCCTGTTCAGTGATGAGCGCGGCGACGCGCACCCCGCCGCGCGAGAGCACGTCGAGGGCGTTGATCACCTTGAGGTACTGAAGGTCCTTGTGGGCCTTCACGTACATGATGTAGTCCTCGCGCTCCTTGCCGTAGATGTCACGCACGAGGGTTTCGAGGTCCTCGTTGCGGATGGGCCGCTTGTTCAGGTAGTACCGCCCCTGGTCGTCGATGCCGAGCACCTGGTCGCCATCTTCCTCCGGGTGGGGCTTGAGGTTCTGCCCCTCCGGCGGGATCGCCGTGAAGCCCGCGTTGATCTGCGGGATGGTGATCATGAAGATGATGAGCAGCACCAGCATCACGTCGATCATCGGGGTGACGTTCGGTTCGGCCTTGACGCCGCTGCCGCCGCCGACGCTCATTCCCATCGGAACGCTCCTCTGCGTTGCGCCCGCCGGCGCCCGCCCCGGCTGGGGCGGACACCGGCCGGCCGGACGTGATTACTGGGAGATGGTCTGCTGGCCCGCGGTGTTGAACTCGCGGGTGAACCGCGACCGGCCGAACTCGCCCGAGACGCCCTTGATGAGATAGTCGATCATCTCCTTGGACGTGTAGGTCATCTCGGCGGTGAGGTTGTCGATCTTGGTCTGGAAGTAGTTGAACGACCACACGGCGGGGATGGCGACGCCGATCCCGATGGCCGTGGTGATGAGCGCCTCGGCGACGCCGGCGGCGATGGCGGAGATGCCGCCCGCGCCGGAGGTGGCCATGCCGGTGAAGGAGTTCACGATCCCCATCGTGGTGCCCAGCAGCCCGACGAACGGGGCGGTGGCGCCGACGGTGGCCAGGATGCCGAGGCCGCGCTTGAGGTCGACGACCGTCATCAGCATCTCGCGCTCGACGGCGCGCTCGGCCGAGTTGATGTCGGCCACGGTGACCGACCCGTCCTGGATGAGCGGGCGGATCTCGCTGAGCGCGCCGCCCAGCACGCGCGCCACGTGCGACTTCTTGTACTGCTCGGCCAGGTTGATCGCCTCGCCGAGGTTGTCCTCCTCGAGGAACTGCGAGAACTCGGGGGCGAACTTGCGCGTCTCGGCCTGCGCCTTGCGCATCGACCACCACTTGGAGATGAGCTGCTGGAACGACAGGGCCGACATGATGAGCAGCGTGTACACGATGCCCTTGGCGAACCACCCCATCGATTCGTACAGCTCCATCAGCGACATGTTCATGAGTCGGGTCTCCGGGTGCTAAAGGATGGGACGATCAGCGGTTGAGCGAGAACTGGAACGGCTGCTGCACGAGCTGCTTCACCTTGCGCCCCCCCACCTCGGCGGGGAGGAACCGGGCGCGCCCGAGGTAGTTCTTCACCGAGGTGGAGAACAGGTCGTTGTCCGACTTGAGCACCTTGTACGTGCTCATGTCGGCGCGGCCGGTGGTGTCCACCACGAACTGCGCCAGCACGGTCCCCTCGATGCCCGCGGAGCGGAGCATGTCGGGATAGTTCGGGCCGGCGGTGCCGGGGGCCGGCACGACGGGCTTCTCCACCTGGAAGTCGAAGTACGGCTGGTCGGTCTGCACGACCGCCTTCCCGCCCTCGACGCCCTTCGACGTGCCGCCGGCGACCCCCTTGCCCGAGAAGTCCGCCTCGTCGGTGACCTTCTTGGAGAGGTCGATCTCCGGGATGATGTTGGGGATCTCGATGGGCGCCGAGAGCACCTGGAACCCCTTGGGCGGCGGCGGGGCCGCGACCACGTCCGGGGGTGGCGGGGGCTTCTCCGGCTCGGGCGGCTTGGGCTCGTCCTTCACCTCGACGAAGTCCAGCTTCTCTTCCTTCGTCTTCTCCTCGATGATCCCCGCGTTCTTGGTGACGACGATCAACGCCGCCACCACGGCCACGTGGAGCACGATGGAGGTGACCGACCCGCCCAGGCGCTTCTGCTTCTTCGCCTTCGATTCAAGGAGGTTGTTGAACATCTCGCTTGTCCGGGGGAGGGGCTCCGCCGCGGAGCCCGGGCCGAGTCCCGGGGCGCGACAGCCCTATCCTACCGCCGCCGGATGAGCCGGCAATGATCCGGGCATTAGGATCCGATTAATCCGGCGTTAGCATTTCCCCCGACCCGCCGCCCGCCTCCACCACCGCCGGGTACTCGCCGGTCATCCCCGACCCCGGCGCCCCCGCCAGCGGCAGCGTCACCGTGAAGGTGCTCCCCCGCCCCAGCCGCGACTGCACCCCCAGCGCGCCGCTGTGCGCCTGGACGATCCACTTGCAGATCGCCAGCCCCAGCCCCACCCCGCCGCCATCCGCGCGCGTGCGCACCCGGTCGGCGCGCCAGAACCGCTCGAAGATGAACGGCAGGTCCCCCGCGGCGATCCCGATCCCCGTGTCGCGCACCGTCACCACCGCCCGGTCCTCCACCTGCGCGAGCGCGATCTCCACCGCGCCGCCCCGCGGCGTGTACTTGATGGCGTTGCTCACGAGGTTGAGGAACAGCTGGCGCAGCCGGACCTGGTCCCCCAGCACCTCCACCCGCTCCAGCGGCCCCGCCTCCACCTCCAACCCCGCCTCCTCGCCGAGGAGCCTCGCGGTCTCCACCACCTCCCGCACCAGCGGCTCCAGCGCCACCGGCTCGCGGAACACCTCGAAGCGTCCCTCGTCGGCGCGCGCCAGCGTCAGCAGCGACTCCACCAGCGCCGCCATCCGCGTCACCTGCTGCAGCGCCTCCTCCAGCGCCATCGCCCGTTCCGCCGGGCGCACGCCGGGCGACATCGCACGCTCCACGTCCGCGCGGAGCACGGCCAGCGGGGTCTTGAGCTCGTGGCTCGCGTCGGCGGTGAAGCGCCGCAGCCCCGCGAAGGAGGTCTCCAGCCGCTCGATCATCGCGTTGAGCGTGGCCGCCAGCCGCTCCAGTTCCTCGCCGGCGATGCCGGCCCCAAGGCGCCGGTGCAGCGAGCGCCCGTCGGTGATCGCCTCGAGCTGGTCGATGAGCCGGTCCACCGGCTGGAAGGCCTGCCCCGCGATCTGCCACGCGAACAGCGCCGCCACCAGCAGCAGCAGCGGCACCATCACCAGCACCGGGCCCAGCAGCTCCGAGGGCACCAGCGCGATGCCGCGGCGGCTGATCGCGGCGGCCACCCGGTAGCGCGCGAATTCCAGCGGCACCTCGCGCACCACCAGGAGCAGCTCGTCGCCGCGCAGCGCGAGGGGCGCCACCGTGCCGAGGGCCGCCTCCCGGACCGTGTTGCTGAAGCGGTCGCGGTCACCGACCCCCAGCGCCTGCACCGCCGGCGACGCATAGATGTCGAAGCGCGCGCTGTCCTGCACCAGCACGTAGCCGTCCAGCAGCGACAGGAACGCCTCCATCCGGCGCGACACGGTGGGGGCGGCCAGCGGGTCCGCCACGGTGCGCAGCGGGTCGGTCCCCGCATTGCGCGCCAGGTTCACGGCCCGCACCACCTGCTCCGCCTCCGCCTGCACGCGCCCCTCGAGCTGGCGGAGCAACGCGTCGCGGCGCGCCACCAGCACCACCAGCACCAGCGCCACCAGCGCGCCCAGCAGCACCGCCAGGTAGGCCAGCGTGAGCCGCGACTTGATCGAGGCCACGCGCCGCCCCCGCCCCTACCCGCGGACCATGTAGCCGACGCCGCGCACCGTCGTGATCAGCTTCCGTTCGTGCCGGGCGTCAACCTTCTTGCGCAGGTGGTTGATGACCACGTCCACGATGTTGGTGCCGGGATCGAAGTGGTACCCCCACGCATACTCCGTGATGAGCGTGCGGCTCATCACGCGCCCGGCGTGCCGCACGAGGTACTCGAGCACGGCGAATTCCTTGGGCGTGAGCTCGACTTTCTCCCCCGCGCGGAACACCTCGTGCGTCCCCAGGTCCAGCTCGAGATCGGCCACGACCAGCCGCGGCGACGCCATCGCGCGCGGGCGGCGCAACAGCGCCTCGGCGCGCGCGAGCAGCTCCTCGAAGGCGAACGGCTTCGTGACATAGTCGTCGGCCCCCGCCCGGAGGGTCTCCACCTTGGCGTCCACGGCATCCTGCGCCGTCAGCACC
>JAGWYS010000374.1 GCA_018969225.1 Gemmatimonadota bacterium
GGAAGATGCTGGCGGCGGCGGACGGGCCGCGGCTGGCGGCGCTGGAGATCGGCGGGTGGGATACGCATGCCAACCAGGCTGACCGGCTGGCGGGGCCGCTGCGGCAGCTTGACGCGGGGCTGGTGGCGCTACGCGAGGGGCTGGGAGCGGCCTGGGGGCAGAGTGTGGTGCTGGTGATGACGGAGTTCGGGCGCACGGTGCGGGTGAACGGGACGCGCGGGACGGACCATGGCACGGGGTCGGTGGCCTTCGTGCTGGGCGGGCGGGTGGCCGGGGGGCGGGTGCGCGGGGACTGGCCGGGGCTGGCGGACGGGCAGCTGTTCGAGGGGCGGGACCTGGCGCCGACGACGGATCTGGCGAGCGTGAGCAAGGGCGTGCTGGCGCCGCATCTCGGGCTATCCCCGGCGGTGCTGGGGCGGGTGTTTCCAGGGAGCCTCGGGGTCTCGCCGATGGCGGGGCTGTTGCGGGGCTAGCGCGCCGGAGGGCGGTGCGGTGCGAGGCATTCCCCGGTATTATGGAAGGGCACGATGGTGCCATGGAGCCGGGAGGGACGCATGGGCGGATCGGTGAGCGAGGGGCGGCAATGGGCGCGGCTGATGGTGCTGGCGGAGGTCGGCGGGTTCGTGGTGCCGGGCAGCGAGGATTGGGGCTGCTACCTCAACACCCTCGACGCGCACGCCGCCAGCCTCGACACCAGCCTCAGGCCCGCCGCATAGTGCAATCGCGTTTCCGGAAAACTGGGTGCGGTACACCTGTACCGCACCCAGTTTTCTGGATACGCGGTTGTACAAGCGGCGCGCTGTAGGATTCTGTCGAGGTCGGAGGTGCGCGCGTCGAGCGGGATGAGGTATCTGTTCTTTTCGATCAGCTATAGGGCGTTGTAGCGGGCGGCGTCGCAGGCCCCTCCACCGCCACCCCCTCCATGAACCCCGGCAGCGTCATCCCCTCCGGCTGCGTCCCCTCCAAGCTCGCCTCCACGATCGCTGGCGGCAAAGGCAGAAGATGCAGCGATACCCAGCCGCCCACTAGGTCGGCGGCCGCTGCTGGGCGGGCTGATTGCCTCCGGCCACCCAGCACGCAGCCCCCGCCATCCTCACCGACTCACAGAACGACACCGCCTCAACGGTGCTCGAGAATGGTGTGCGAAGGCGCCACACAGTTCGGCCGCCCACCTCGGCCCGGACAGTCAGGTTCTCGCGCCCCTGCAGCAACACGCCTAGTCGGCGCCGCAGTCGCTCCCATTGCTCGGGCGCCGCAGCCTCGGAGCCAGCTATCGCCAGCTGCACAAACGCCACACGCTCAGGCAGTGCGGTCGCGTGTGCCACGGCTTCCTGTTCCACCGCGGGCCGGTCTATTGCTGCCATGGCGGGCTGCGCAGGCGACATCGGCACCTCACTCGGACGCCCCTCCACAAGCGCGTCCGGACCGGTATGACGCCGCGATACCGACCTGGATGGATCAGGTTGGTCAACGAGGACGACGGGCGCAACTGCGGAGCGGTTCAAAGGCGAGGTATCCAGCGGCCGGGATTCCGGCGCGACCTCGGTTGCCTGGTGCAAT
>JAGWYS010000142.1 GCA_018969225.1 Gemmatimonadota bacterium
ATCCCCGGGGTGGCGCTGGGGGAGCTGTGGCAGAACATCGGCGCCGCCGAGGTGGGGCTGCGCGTGGTGGCGCTCTTTGCGGTGGCCATCGGGCTCACCGGGATGCTGGTGGCGCTGTACACGTCGCTGGAGGCCCGCCGCCGCGAGATGGCCATCCTGCGCGCCGTGGGGGCGGGGCCGCGCACCATCGTGGCGCTGCTGGTGCTGGAGAGCGCGCTGCTGGCCGCGCTGGGGTGCGTGGCGGGCGTGGCGCTCACCTATGCCGGGCTGGCGCTGGCGCAGGGGCCGCTCGAGCAGCGCACCGGCATTCACCTGGCGCTCCGCGCGCTTGGCGCCACCGAGTGGCGCTACCTGGCGCTGGTGCTGGGCGCCGGGGTGGTCATTGGCGTCGTGCCCGCCCTCAAGGCGTACCGCACCAGCCTGGTGGACGGACTGAGTCCCCGCGCGTGAGCGGCATCCGCGCGGCTACCGCCCGGCGCTGAGGGCGGCGAGGGCGCGCCGCACAAGCGCGCCCACGTCGGCCCCCGCCTCCCCCTCCGCGGCGCGGCGCACCGCGCGGTCGGCTTCCGGCAGCGCGTACCCCAGCGCCACCAGCGCGCGCACGGCATCGTCGGCGGCGGGGGCCGTGGAGCCTCCCGCCCCGCCCGATGGCGCGGGGGGCGCCCCCAGGGCGTCCAGCGAGTCGGCCAGGTCCAGGATGATCTGCTCGGCCTTCTTCCGCCCCACGCGCGGCACCCGCATCAGCGTGGTCACGTCCTTCTCGCGCAGCGCGCGCGCCACCCGGTCGGCCGACAGCGCCGAGAGGATCCCCAGCGCCAGCGCCGGCCCCACCCCCTTGGCCGCCAGCAGGCGCTGGAACACCGCGCGCTCGTAGGGGGTGGCGAAGCCGTACAGCTGCCACCCGTCCTCGCGCACCGCCAGGTGGGTGTGCAGCGCCACCGGGCCGCCGTCGGCGGGGAGCGCCTCGAAGACGGCCAGCGGGATGAGGCATTCGTACGCCACGCCGCCGGCGGTCATCACCTCGATGCGGTCGGGGGCGCGCGCCACCAGCGTGCCGGTCACCTGCGCAATCATCGCGGAATCCTCCGGGGGGACGGGAGCGTGGGAAGCGGGGGCGCCAGCGCCGCGCACAGCGCGATCGCCACGCCGTCGGCCGCGTCGGCGGGCTCGGGGGGGTGCGCCAGCCGCAGCAGCCGCGCCACCATGAACTGCACCTGCGCCTTCGTGGCGGCCCCGGAGCCGGTGACCGCCTTCTTCACGTCGGCGGGCGCGCACTCGCGCAGCGCCGCCCCCGCCTGCTGCGCCGCCAGCAGGATCACCCCGCGCGCATGCCCGAGGACGATGGCCGTGCGCACGTTCTTCGCGTAGAACGCCCCTTCCACCGCCACGGTGTCGGGGCGGTGCCGGGCCAGCACCCCGACGATCCCCTCGTGGATCGCCGCCAGCCGCTCGGCGAGGGGCGCGTCGGCCGGCGTCCGCACCACGCCGCACTCCACCAGCGCCGGTGCGCGCCCGGCGCACGACACCACCCCGTAGCCGGTGACCGCCGTCCCGGGGTCGATCCCCACGACGAGCGCCGGCCGCGCGGGGCTCACGCGCGCCCGGCGCCCACGCGCCCCGCGCTCACGCGCCGGCCAGCGCGTCGTCGTCCATCTCGAAGTTCGCGTCCACCTTCTGCACGTCGTCCAGCTCCTCGAGCGCCTCCAGCAGCTTGAGCAGCTGCTGCGCGGCCGCCCCCTCCACCCGCACGGTGGAGCGCGGCACCCACGCCAGCTCCGCGTTCTCCACCGCGTACCCGCGCGCCTGCAGCCCCTCCTTGGCGGCGTGCAGCGCCGCCGGATCGGTGGCCACCACGAACAGCTCCCCCTCGTTCACCACGTCCTCGGCCCCCGCCTCCAGCGCCGCCTCAATGAGCGCGTCCTCGGACACCCCGTCGGCCGGCACCGCCATCTGCCCCTTGCGGTCGAAGAGGAACGCCACCGAGTTGGCGGTGCCCATGTTGCCGCCGTTGCGCGAGAGCTTGTGGCGGATGTCCGCCACCGTGCGGGTGGGGTTGTCGGTGACCGCCTGGATCATGATGGCCACGCCGCCGGGGCCGTACGCCTCGTACAGCGCCTCGACGTACTCCACGCCCTCCAGCTCGCCGGTCCCCTTCTTGATGGCGCGCTCGATGTTCTCCTTGGGCATCGAACTGCCCTTGGCGTTGTCGATGGCCGTGCGCAGCCGCGGGTTCCCCGCCGGGTCGCCGCCGCCCAGCTTGGCGGCCATGGTGATTTCCCGGATCAGGCGCGTGAACAAGGCCCCGCGCTTGGCGTCAGTCGCGGCCTTGTAGTGCTTGATCTGCTTCCATTTGCTGTGCCCTGCCATGCCGGCCTCGGAGTCGGGGGTGGAACGGCGTGGAAATATGCCGTGGACGGGCGGGGAGGTGAACTGCGCCCCCCCGCGGGCCCCCGGTCAGGGGTCCAGCAGGTCCTCGAAGCGTCCCGTGGCGGCGCTGAAGTACAGGTCCACGTACCCGGCGCCCCCGGCCCGATGCTTGAGGAGGCGCAGCTCCGCGCCCCCGGCGACCCCCAGGTCGCCGTCGGCGTACAGCTCGTCGCGGTACAGCCCCAGCACCACGTCGGCATGCACCCCCGCCGCGCCGCGGGCGCCGAGGTCCTCCAGCCGGGGGCGGCGGTCGAGCCGCGCGGGATCGAGCCGCGGGAGGTGGGCCGCCACCACCACGGCGGTGTCGCGGGCCAGCGCCAGCCGCTTGCACGCCAGCAGCGCGTACCCCAGCGCCTCCTCCTGGTGGTGCGGGGCGGTGAGGAGCGCCTCCAGCGGGTCCACCAGCACCAGCGCCGCCTCCGGGTGGTCGGCCACCGCCGCCTCCACCTCCGCCATCCCTCCCGCGCCCAGCGTCACCACCACCGGGAGGCGCGCGCGCAGCCGGGCCGCGGCGGCCGTCAGCCGGGCGTGGGCGTCCTCGTCCACCGCACCCACCTCCAGCGCGGCCAGCGGGACGCGCGCCTCGGCCGCAAGGGCGCGCACCCGTACGCGCGCCGGCGTGTGCTCGCCCGTGAGGAGGAGCGCGCGCCCGGGGGCGCGCACCGCCATGGCCAGCGCCAGCGCCGAGGTCCCCGCGCTGACGTCGCCGCCCAGCACCACCAGGTCGCCGCGGTGGAAGCCGCCCCCCAGCGCATGATCGAGCGAGGGGAAGCCGGTGGGGAGGCGCGAGGGGTCCACCAGCTCCGCCCCCAGCCCGAGCCGCGCGAGCACCTCGCCGAAGGGGTCATCCCCCGCCGCGGGTGCCACGCTCACGCGGGCTCCGGGGGGCGCAGCAGCCGCTCCAGCTCACGCACGGCGGCCGGGTCCAGCTGCGCCCCCACCGCGTGCAGGAGCGCGCGCAGCGGCCCAGCCACCCCCTCGGGGGGGCCGGCGGTGGCCTCCACGCACCGCATGAACGCGGCGCGCACGGGCGCCGGGAGCGCCAGGGAGGCCAGCCACACCCGCGCGGCGGCGGCGCGCACCTCGCGCTCGGCGGCGCCCAGCGGCGGCGCCGCCGCGCTCCCCTGCGCGTCCTGCGCCATGCGCGCCACCTGCAGCGTGGCCAGCGCCACCTCGCGCCCCCCGCCCAGCGGCAGCCGCCCCGCCAGTGCGGCCAGCGCGGGGAAGGGGAACTGCAGCGGGGTCAGCGCATACGGCAGGCCGGGTGGCACATCCCGAATCTAACCCGCGGGCGATAGCTTTGGCGGATGGCGTCGGCGGCGAAGGCAATCCTCTGGGTGGACGACGAGGCGGAGCTCCTCGAGCCGCATCGGCTGCTGCTGGCGGGCAAGGGGTACGAGGTCGCCACGGCCACCAACGCCGACGACGCGCTGGAGCTGCTGCGGCGGCGCCCCTGGGACCTCCTGCTGCTGGACGAGCAGATGCCCGGCACGCGCGGGCTGGAGGCGCACCGCGCCATCCGCGAGCTGGCGCCGTCGATGCCCGTGGTGATGGTCACCAAGAGCGAGGAGGACGCCACGCTCAAGGAAGCGATCGGCGCGAACATCCGCGACTACCTGGTCAAGCCGGTCACGCCGCGGCAGCTGCTGGCGGTGGTCACGCGGATCCTTGAGGGACCGCTGATCCGGTCGCAGGCGCTGGCGCGCGCCTTCGTGGAGCGGTTCCGGGCGATCGAGGCGGAGGGGCACCGCGGGCTCGACTGGCGCGGGTGGATCGAGCGCTACGCGGAGCTGGCGCGGTGGGACGTGGAGCTGGCCGAGGCGGGGGAGCAGGGGCTGCACGAGTCGCTGCAGGGGCTCTACCCCGACCTGCGGCGCGCCTTCGCCGACTTCATGCGCACGGAGTACCCGCGGTGGCTGCGCGCGCTGGACGGCGACCGCCCGCCGCTGTCGGTGGACGTGGTGGCGGAGTTCGTGCTCCCCGTGCTGGCGCGCGCGCGCCGCGTGCTGTTCGTGGTGGTGGACTGCCTGCGCGCCGACCAGTGGCAGGCCATCATGCCGCTGCTGGCCGGGGAGTTCGAGGTGGAGGTGACGCACTACTACGGGATCCTCCCCACCGCCACGCCGTACGCGCGCAACGCGCTGTTCAGCGGGCTGTTCCCGGCGGAGATCGCCGAGCGCCACCCGGAGTGGTGGGGGGAGCGGGACGACGAGTCGCTCAACGCGCACGAACGCGAGCTGCTGGTGGCGCAGCTGGCCGCGCTGGGGCAGCCGGTGCCGGTGCGCTACGTGAAGGTGGCCACCGCGGCGGACGCCGCCGAGCTGGAGCGGCGGCTGCCGGGGGCGATGGCGGGGGACGGCATGCACGCCTTCGTCTTCAATTTCGTGGACCAGCTCATCCACGGGCGGAGCGAGTCGAGCGTGCTGGCGGAGGTGGCGCGCGACGAGGTGGCGCTGCGCGCGCTGACGCGGCAGTGGTTCGAGCGCTCGGCGCTGCGCGCGCTGCTGGCGGAGGCGGCGCGGCGGCAGGTGCCGGTGGTGGTCACCAGCGACCATGGCGCGCTGCGGTGCGACACCCCCGCCACGGTGTTCGCGCGGCGGGACGCCTCGGCCAACCTGCGCTACAAGTTCGCCGAGGACCTGCGCGCCGAGCGCCCCGAGCAGGCGCTGCTGTTCACCAACCCGGCCGACCTGCGCCTCCCCCCGCGCCCCGGGGGGTACAACACGCTGCTGGCGGCGGGGGATGCCTTCTTCGTGTACCCCACCCGGCTGCGCGAGTACCAGGCGCGCTACCGCGGCACGTTCCTGCACGGCGGCGTCACCCCGGAGGAGGTGATCCTCCCCGTGGCGCTGCTCACGCCGCGCCGGTAGCCATGGCGCGCTCCGACGGGCCGGCCGCGGACGCGCCGGCGACCGGCCCCTGGCGCCGGCTGTGGCGCTTCGTCGGCCCCCACCGCGGGACGCTGGCCGCGGTGGTGGTGCTCAACGCCGCCGCCGCCGTCGCCGACGTCTTCTCCTTCACCCTCCTCATCCCCTTCTTCAATGCGCTGTTCGGGAGCGAGCAGCTGATCCCCGGGCAGGGGCGCGTCACGCAGCTGCTGGCGGCCACGCTGGGGGCGTTCCTCGACGAGCGCGACAAGATGGGGTCGCTGCGCACGGTGATGCTGGTGGTCATCGCGGCGGTGGCGCTCAAGAACGCGCTGGTGTGGATGGGGGGGCAGGTGGGGGTGCGCCTGCAGGAATCGGTGGTGCGCGACCTGCGCGACCGCCTGTACGGGCACCTCCTGCGGCTCCCGCTGCCGTGGTTCACGCGGGCCAAGGTGGGGCAGGTGATCGCGCGCGTGCTCACCGACACCGCCAACGCGCGGGCGGTGGTGACCGAGCTGGTCACGCGCTCGCTGTGGAGCCTGGCGCAGCTGCTCGCCACGCTGGTGGCGATGTTCGCCACGTCGTGGCGGCTGTCGCTGGCGGCGCTGGTGATCGCGCCGCTCACCATTGGCGCCGTGCAGCCCGTGCTGCGGCGCCTCCGCCGCGGGTACCACCTGCTGGGGGACGACCAGGGGGAGATGACGAGCCTGGTGCAGGAGGTGGTGAGCGGGGTGCGGCTGGTGAAGGCCTACCGCGCCGAGGGGCGGGAGGAGGCCAAGTTCGCGGCGCGCAACGCGGACTACTCGCGGCGGCTGGTGCGGGTGGGGCGGCTGGCGCTGCTGGCCGGCCCCGCCATCGAGACGCTGGGGACGGTGACCGCGGTGGGCATCCTGTGGTACGGCGCGCGCCTCGTGCTGGTGGAGGGGACGATGACCGGCGCCGAGCTGATGGTGTTCCTGCTGCAGGTCATGCGCATCCTGCAGCCGCTCAAGCAGCTGTCGCAGGCGCCGGCGGCGGCGCAGCAGTCGCTGGCCAGCGCCGAGCGGATCTTCGAGGTGCTGGACGTCCCCACCGAAGTGGTGACCGACCGCGGCACCCGGGCCGTGGCCCCCTTCCATGAGGCGCTGGCGTTCGAGGCGGTCGGCTTTGCCTATGACGGCGGCCGCGACGGCGGGGTGCCCGCGCTGGACGGGATCTCCTTCACGGCGCGCCGCGGCGAGGTGATCGCGCTGGTGGGCCCCAGCGGGGCCGGCAAGAGCACGCTGGTGGACCTGCTGCCCCGCTTCCTCGATCCCACGGCCGGGCGGATCACGCTGGACGGGGTGGACCTGCGCGAGTTCCGCCTGGACGCCGTGCGCGCCCTCACGGGCATCGTGAGCCAGGACACGGTGCTGTTCAACGACACGGTGCGCGCCAACGTGGCCTTCGGACGCCCCGACGCCACGGAGGCGCAGCTGGAGGCCGCCGCGCGCGCCGCCAACGCCCTCGACTTCATCCGGGCGCTCCCGCAGGGGTGGGACACCAACCTGGGCGAGCGCGGCACGCGCCTCTCGGGCGGGCAGCGGCAGCGGCTCGCCATCGCGCGCGCGCTCCTCTCCGATCCCCCCATCCTCATCCTCGACGAGGCCACCTCGGCACTGGACGCCGAGAGTGAGCGGCTGGTGCAGGAGGCGATCGACCGCCTCCTGGCGGGGCGCACGGTGTTCGTGATCGCGCACCGGCTGGCCACCATCCAGCACGCCGACCGCATCCTCGTGCTGGAGCGGGGGCGGCTGGCGGAGGCCGGCACCCATGCCGAGCTGCTGGCGCGGGGCGGCGCGTATGCGCGCCTGCACGCGCTGCAGTTCGACCGCGCCCCCCTGGCCCTCGCCGTCGCCCCGTGACCGCCCCGCCCTTCGACCCCGCCGCGCTCCGCGCCGCCGAGTACCCCTGGATGGACGCGGAGGGGCCGTATCTCAACGCGGCCTCCACCGGCCCCATGCCGCGGCGTGCCGTGGCGGCGGCGGAGGCGTGGGCCGCGCGGCGCGCCCGCCCGCACACCATCCCCTTCGAGGACCTCCTTGGCACGGCGACCGTCGCGCGCCGGCAGTTCGCCGCCCTCGTGGGGGCCGACGCCGACGAGATCGCGCTGATGCCCAACACCACCTACGGGCTCAACCTCGCGGCGCGCGGGCTCCCGCTGCGCCCCGGCGTGGTCCTCACCTTCGACGGCGAGTTCCCCAGCTGCGTCTATCCCTTCGAGGCGCTCGCCTCGCGCGGGATCACGCTGGAGCGCGTGCCGCGCCGGGACGGCCTCCCCGACGAGGACGCGCTGGTGGCGGCCATCGCCCGCCCCGACGTGGTGGCGGTGGTGGTGTCGTGGGTGCAGTTCGCCACCGGGTACGTGGCCGACCTGGCGCGCATCGGCGCCGCCTGCCGCGCCGCCGGCGCCTTCTGCATCGTGGACGGCATCCAGGGGTGCGGCGTGCGCCCCCTCGACCTGCACGCGCTGCCGGTGGACGTGTTCGCCAGCGGCGCGCAGAAGTGGCTGCTGGGCCCGTGGGGCACCGGCTTCGTGTACGTGCGGCGCGGGCTGCTGGAGGTGGTGCAGCCGCACGACGTGGGGTGGGCGTGCATGACCGGCACCGCCACCGACTACCGCCGCCTCACCGACTACGCCTTCGACTTCCTCCCCGACGCGCGCCGCTTCGAGGTGGTGACGCTGGCGTACCACGACTTCGCCGTGGCCAACGCGGCGGCCGCCGTGCTGCTGGAGGCCGGGGTGCCGCGGGTGGCGGCGTACCTGGAGGCGCTCACCGGCCGGGTGGTGGCGTGGGCCCAGGGGCGGCGCGATGTGCGCCTGGTCACCCCGGCCGACCCCGCGCGCCGCGCGGGGGTGGTGGCGCTGGTCCCCCCCGACCTGGAGGGGGCCGCCGCCCGGCTGGCCGCGGCAGGGGTGGCGCACACCGTGCGCGAGGGGGCGGTGCGCCTGTCGCCCCACGCATACAACACCCCGGCCGACGTGGACGCGGCGCTCGCCCTGCTGGACGGGTAGCGCCCGCGGCCGTTCCCGCGACCGTTCCTACGGCAGCTCCACCAGCCCGAACTCGCGCCCCCCCTTCTTCACCAGCAGGTAGCGCCCCTGCAGGGCCCGCTCGCGCGGCACCGTGCGCTCCGCCGCCGACACCTTGGCGCCGTTCACCTGCACCCCGCCCTGCTCCACCAGCCGCTTGGCCGCGCCGCGCGACGCTGCCAGCCCCAGCTGCACCAGGCACTCCACCACCTCGGGCTCCCCGTCGGGCGCCGCCCCCTCGGGAGTGGCGTAGCGCGCGAAGGGGATCTCCGCACGCAGCGCCGCCAGCGCCTCCGCCGAGAGGGCCGCCGGGTCCGCCTTCTCGAACAGCAGCGCCGACACCTCGCGCGCCACCCGCGCCGCCTCGGCCCCGTGCACCCGCGCCGTCACGTCGGCCGCCAGCGCCCGCTGCGCGGCGCGCCGCTCCGGCGCCGTGCGCACCGCGTCGTCCAGCGCCTCCACCTCCTCGCGCGGCAGCAGCGTGAAGTAGCGCAGGTACCGCGACACGTCGCGGTCGTCCGCCCCCAGCCAGAACTGGTAGAAGCGGTACGGCGACGTCCGCGCCGGGTCCAGCCACACCGACCCGCCCCCGGTGCTCTTCCCGAACTTCGTGCCGTCGGCGTTGGTGATGAGCGGGAAGGTGAGCGCGTGCGCCTCCCGCCCCGTGGTGCGGCGGATCAGCTCCATCCCCGCCGTGATGTTCCCCCACTGGTCGCTCCCCCCCACCTGCAGCACCACCCCCTCGCGCCGGTGCAGCTCCAGGTAGTCGTGCGCCTGCAGCAGCATGTAGCTGAACTCCGTGAACGACAGCCCCCCGTCGAGGCGGGACTTCACCGAGTCCTTGGCCAGCATGTAGTTCACCGTGAAGTGCTTCCCGGTGTCGCGCAGGAAGTCCAGCAGCGACAGCGGCGCCAGCCAGTCGGCGTTGTTCAGCAGCCGCGCGCCGTGCGGCCCGTCAAAGTCCAGGAAGCGCGCCAGCTGCCCGCGCAGCCCCTCGGCGTTGGCGTCGATCGCCTCGCGGGTCTGCAGGGTGCGCTCGCTGCTGCGGCCGCTGGGGTCGCCGATCATCCCGGTTCCCCCGCCCACCAGCGCGATGGGGCGGTGCCCGGCGCGCTGCAGGTGCACCAGTCCCATCACGGGGACGAGGTTCCCCACGTGGAGGCTGGGGGCGGTGGGATCGAAGCCGCAGTAGGCGCTCACCGGGCCCGCGGCGAGGGCCTCGGCGAGCCCCTCGGTGTGCTGGGCCACCAGCTCGCGCCAGCCAAGCTCGGCGAGGAGGGGGGGACGGTCGGACATGGTCGGCGGGACTGGGGGGGACGGGGCCGCGAAAGATAGCGGCGCCGGGGCTCTTGGCGCGCCCCGCGGGGGTCGGTAGCGTTCGGGTCGG
>JAGWYS010000143.1 GCA_018969225.1 Gemmatimonadota bacterium
GGCAAGGTGCAGGAGGCCATCGCCGTCTACAGCTCGGATGAACTGGACACGGAACCCGGCAACGGCGGCGCAAACAATGTGGAGCTCAAGAACTGGTTGGTGGAGGGTCGCACCCGACTGGAAGCCGCCCGCGAGGCGCTGTCCTACCTGTGCGAGCCAGTGCCCCTCCCGCGCGAGGTGGAGCAATATCTCCGGTACTTCTGCGGCAATGCCGCTGACCCCGAGGCGCTGGACAGCACGGAGCCCCTGCGGGTGGAATTCTACAAGTCCACAGCGGGCTTCTTGCGCGCCTACGCCGCCATCGCACAGGAGCTGGAGGCAGCGGGCTACTCGGCGGCACAGGTAACGAAGCTGCGTGAGGAGGTGGCTGTGTATGCCGACCTGCGCGCGGCCGTGAAGCGGCATTCGGGGGAGGAGCTGGACATCAAGCCGTACGAGGCCGACATGCGCCATCTCCTGAACACCTATCTGCAGGCCGATCCGGCCACCACACAGGGTGAGCTGGACACCGTGCCGTTGACCCAGCTGATCGTGGAGACCGGCGTGCACGATGCCATCGCCCGGAAGCTCAATGCCAAGGGCATGCTGTCACGCAATGCCGTCGCCGAGGCGATCGTCAACAATGTCCGCAAGACGATCATCCGCGACCAGCTCACCGATCCGCGCTTTTACGAACAGATGTCGCGCTTGCTGGAGGACCTCATTGCGCAGAGCCGAGCGGACGCCGCGGCGTACGAGGAGTTCCTGCGCAAGGCCGAGGAGCTGGTGCGGCGGTTGGCGTCCAAGGAGGGAGGCGAAGCCATTCCCGACGCGCTGCACGGGGTCCCTGAGGCCACGGTGTTGTATCGCAACTTGGACAGCCTCCCCGGCACCACCTTCCGCTATCCCACCCCGGAGGAGGCGCGCGCCGAGCTGGCACTCCGCATCCATGCGCGCATCAAGGAACATGCGCCGGCCGGGTGGCGCGGTGACCAGGCGCGTGAGTCGCAAGTGAAGAACGTGCTGTACCCCCTGCTGGACCGCGACCCAGAGGCCACCATGGCGCTCTTTGAGATCGTGAAGAACCAGCCCGGGTACTGATGGCGCCGTTTCTGGAGGTGGGAGGCCAGCAAGTGGAGCTGGTGCGGAAGGCCGTGAAGAATGTCCACCTGTCCGTGCACCCCCCGGACGGCCGGGTGACACTGGTGGTGCCAACGGCCACCCGGCAGGATGTCGCCCGGGCGTACGTCGCGTCGCGGCTGGCGTGGATTCGCAAGCGTCAGGAGGAGTTTCGGACGCAGCGCCGCGAACCGGGACGGCAGTTCGTCGCCCGCGAAAGCCATCAGTTGTGGGGCAAGCGCTACCTCCTGAGGGTGGATGAGCGCGAGGCGCCACCGGAGGTGCAGCTGGACCACCGGCGGATCCTGCTAGGCGTGCGTCCCGGCAGCACCCACGCGCAGCGCGCGGCCGTGATGGACCGCTGGCACCGGGAGCTCCTGCACCGCGAAGTGCCCAGGCTTATCGCCCTGTGGGAGCCGCGGCTGGGAGTCGAGGTGTCCGCCTACGCCCTGCAGCGCATGAAGACCAAGTGGGGGAGCTGCAACCCCCGCGCGCGACGCATCCGTCTCAACACGGAGCTGGTGAAGAAACCCAAGGACCTGCTGGAATACGTGGTGGTGCATGAGATGGCCCACTTGCGCCAGCCAAACCACGGGCCGGATTTTGTGGCCCTGCTGGATACGCACGTACCCGCCTGGCGCGAGGCGCGGGCGGAGCTGAATGCGCTCATTCCGGACGACGTGTCTTGGCGGGAACGGACATGATGCCGGCCGCTGCCAGCAGCGGCCGACCTCTCACCATGGCCTGGTAGCGGCGCGCTTCCGTCTGGCTCGGCGAATCTTCAGGCGGCGGGGATTGCAGCCGTCGCCACCTTCCGCGGCCGGCCCCCTCGGCGCCCGTTCTCCCTGGCAGCCGCCGCCTTGGCCGCCGAACGGGTCTGCCCCGCCAGTGACGCCAGATGCCGAACCCGTTCGGCGGGGTCGACAGCCGACAGGAGCAAGCCGGCCACGCTCAAGTCCACGTCCAAACGCTCCCACGATAGCGTGCTCCCCGAGCCGGACACCGACACCTCGGCCAGCCGGGCCGGTGCAGCCCGGCGGAGCGCCGGGATGCGAGATACCGGGAAGGCGAAGAGAATGCCACTGGACAGTTCGACCACCACACGGCCGGACGCCCGGTCATAGCGGGCGCTGCGTGCGCGATGCCCACGCCGACGCGCCGCCTGTTCCCGGGCCCGAGCCGCCGGGATCTGGGCCAGGATCTCCTCGTCCGTCAACGACGCGTCAGCCATGATACTTCCTCCAGGCAGCACGAAGCTGCTCCACGTGGCCCTCCACCAGGCGCACCGCTGCCACCACGTCCGCGGCACGCATGCGGTACACGGTACGGACCGAGACGGCCTCCCCAGCCTGCGGCAACGTCACCACCACCTCGCCCTCACCCTTCCCCACATGCACGTGTGGCGGCGGGTGCTCGCGTGGCGGCAGCAGCACCCGCACGCGAAACCCGTTGGCCTGCAATACCGTGGGCATGCCGGAAAATATCCCATCGGATAGGTTTTGTGCAACCGCAGAACGGTCCGAGGGGGCCTTTCTGCAAGCGTCACGCGTTGCGCCGGTTGGGGAAGGGACGCATCATATAGTGCATGAGAGGTCCGGCATGCTTCTTCCGGGGAAATGCATGAACCCGCTGCCGATCTCCCCCGACGGCGAAGCTGTCATTCCCCGTGCCATGGTGGCGCGCCTGCACCTGCGCCCAGGACAGCGGCTGCAGGCTCTGGTTCACGGGGACCGTATCACTCTGCTCCCGCTACGCAGCGCGAAGAGCCTACGCGGGTTCCTGTGGGGTATCGAAACCCAGGTGGATCGCGATCCCGAGCGCGTTTGAGCGCACCGATGCGTCCCCGTCACCTCCCCCTCCTGCTCCTCCTGGGCGCCGCCCCCCGTCCCCCGATGCCGGAATCGCGCATGCCCGTCACCCTCTTCACCTTCGACCGCGCCGACGAGGCCGACTGGATCGTCGTCAACGACGGCGTGATGGGCGGCCGCTCGTCGGGGTTCGTGGCCGTGCAGGACGGTACGCTCCGCTTCACGGGCACCCTGGTCACGCAGGGGGGCGGCTTCACCTCGGTGCGCGCCCGCCGCGACGCCGACCTGTCCGGCGAAGACGGGCTGGAGCTGCGGGTGCGCGGCGGCGGGCGCCCCTTCGAGGTGGAGCTGGACGACGGGACCCGCGGCTACGGGCGCACCGTGTCGCGCCGCGCGCCGGTGGCCACCACCGCCGACTGGGCGGTGGTGCGGGTGCCGTTCAGCGCATTCCGCAGCAGCATCTTCGGGCGGCCGGTGAACGCCCCGCCGCTGGACCCGTCACGCATCCGCAGCGTGGGGCTGTACCTGCTGGACGGCCGCGACGGGGCGTTCCGCGTGGAAGTGGACTACATCCGGAGCTACCGGGGCGCCGCGGGGATGGGTGCGGGCGGCTGAGGTTGCTGCGGCGTGCGTTTTTCTGGTAGGGGGTGCCGCGTGAAGAATTGCGCCACCTGGCGCTATCCATGATGTTCCCCAGCGGGTCCTCACATTCTAGGAGTCTGCATGGGCACCGTCACTGCCGTCATCGAGCGCGACCAGGAAACCGGCCTTCTCGTCGGTTACGTACCGGGGTGGCCAGGCGCCCACTCGCAGGGAGCCACCATGGACGAGCTGCGGGCCAACCTCCGGGAGGTCATCGACATGCTCCGCGAGGACGGCGATCCGGCTCCTGAGGCCACGTTCGTGTGCACGGACGTCCTGGACGTGGCGTGACGGGTGGGGCGCATTCCGCCGCTGCGGCCTCGTGTCGTGATCGCCATCCTGCTCGACATGGGATTCGTCGAGGTGCGGCAACGGGGATCACATCGGCAGTTTCGCCATCCTGACGGTCGTGGCACGACGGTCCCCGATCACGGGGGCCGAGACATCGCCCCGGCCCTGATTCGCGTGATCGCCCGCAACATTGGAATCAGTGCGGAGGCCTTTGCCGAGCAGCGTTGAAGCGGCGACGTCGCTGTGCTCCGCCTGCCGCGGTTGGCCGCCTGTCACCGAGGTCCTCACCATACCCCCGTCTCGTTTGTTCCACCGCCCCGCCACTGCCCTGCTCGTCGCCCTCGTCCTGGCCCCGCTCCCCCTGCGGGCCCAGCACGACCACGGCGGACATCAGGGGCACGCCAGCGCCCCCGTGGATTGCCGCACGCTGGCCACGCCGCCGTGGAGCGGGCTCCCGTCCGCCGACCGCGCCACCATCGAGCGGGTGGTCCGGCAGCTCCGCGCCGTGGGCGACACGGCGGCCGCCGCCACCGCGGGTTTTGCCCCGCAGCTGGGGGACATCCCCACCATGGGGGTGCACTGGACCAACCCGGCGCGCATGCGCGACGGCGTGCGGGCCGACGCCCCCGACCACCTGCTGTTCACGCGCATCGCCGGGCGCGACAGCCTCGTGGGCGCGGCGTATGCCTTCCGCGGACCGGTGGACGCCCCCATCCCGGCGCTCTTCGAGAGCCCGCTGGCGGCGTGGCACGACCACGCCGGACTGGGGGGCGGCAACGGCAACACGCTGCACATGCTGCACGTGTGGTTCGTCCCGTCGCCGTCCGGCCCCTTCGCCGGCAACAACTTCTTCCTCCCGCTCATGGCGGCCGGGCAGGCGCTCCCCGATCCGTGCTGGATCGGGACGGAGGCCGAGGTGGCGCGGCTGGAGACGGTGGCCGCGATGGTGGACGTGCTCAACCGGCGCACGGAGCGCAGCGCGGAGCGTAGTGCGGAGCGTAGTGCGGAGCGTAGTGCGGAGCGTAGTGCGGACCGCGACAGCGCGGACGGCAGCGTGCCCCGGCCGCGGCGCGGCGCGGTGATGGCGGGCCGGCTGGGAGCGGGACGCGCCCGCATGGGGGGCGGTGGCGCCATGGCCATGCTGGCCACCGCGCTTGACGGCGCCGCCGCGCGCGTGGCGCCACACCTGACGGCAATGGATACCGCCGCGCGGGCGGGTGATCGCGCCGGGTGGGAGCGCGCGGCCGACAGCGCGCTGGCGGCGCTGGGCCCGGGGGAACGGCGCCTGGTGGAGGGGGTGCGCGACCGGGTGAAGGGGGCGCAAGGGAGCATCGCCGGGCGGCGACGCGAGCCAATGCCTTGATCCCGTACGCCCGAGAGCCGACAACGCCCGTCAGCCGGTATCCCCCGCCCCCGGCAGCGTCGTCCCCGGTCTTACCCCGCGCAGGAACGTCTCCAGCGGCCACACCTCGATCGGCCCCTTCCGCGATCGCACCGGCACCTGGGCCAGCAGCACCAGCCGCGCGTCGGGAAACTCGTCCCCGAAGGCCAGCAGCGCCCGCCGGTCCTGCGGGCGCCCGCCGGGGCCGCTCTTCACCTCGATGGCCGTGAGGGCGTCTCCCTCGCGCACCACGAAGTCCACCTCCAGCCCGGCCGTCGTGCGCCAGGTGGACAGCGCGGCATCACGCGTGCCGTCGCACCACGCCGCGAGGTGCTGGAACACCACCCCCTCGCGCGCCGCCCCCAAGGCCTCGGGCGATGCGGCCGTCCCCACCCCGGGGCGCAGCGCCAGCGCCACGCCGGCATCGGCAAAGTAGAACTTGGGCTGTGCGGCCAGCGCCCGCCGCGACGGACGCGCCGCGAACATGGGGACCCGCGCGACGAGGAACATCTCCTCCAGCAGGGAAATCCACCCATCCACGCTGGCCCGCCGAGCCCCCGCCTGTTGCGCGATGGTGGAGATGCTGAGGACGCTCGCCTGCGCCAGCGCCAGCTGGGCCAGCGCCCGCGTGAAGTCGTCCACGCGGCGCACGCGCGCCTCGGCGCGCGCCTCCTCGTGCACGGCCACGGTGGCGTAGTCCGCAAGCGCCTGCGCCGGATCCGCCGCCCCCCACACCAGCGGCAGCAACCCCAACCGTTCGGCGCGACCCATGGTGAATCGCTCTCCCAGCTCCGCCGCGAGGAACGTGGGCATCAGGCGACGCCCAGCCCTCCCGCCCAGCAGGTTGACGCCGGCGCGGTGCAGCGCGCGCGCGCTGGACCCGGTGAGCAGGAAGCGTCGTGCCGGCTCCCGATCCATGCGCTGGTGGATAACATCCAGGATTCCCGGCACGCGCCCCACCTCGTCCACCACCACCCATCGCGCGGGATCCGTCGCGTCCAGCATGCCGTGCAGCAGCTCGGGCTCCGCGGTCAGGGCACGCATCAGGGCCCCGTCTCGCAGATCGTAGACGGTCGCATCCGGAAAGGCCTGCCGGACATAGGTGGTCTTCCCGGTGCCGCGGGCGCCAAACAGGAAGGCACTGCGATGCGGCGGCGGGAGCAGGCGCGAAATCGGGGGGAGTTCGGACCCGTTCATTCCTGAATATTGCTGGTGATATCGATAAAAACAAGCCGTTTTTGTCAGTACCAGGTGAAAATTGCTGGCATCTCCATCATGCCGCCGGCTTGCCGTGCGGGCGCATGACACATAGCCTCACCTGATGGTCCGTATCCTACGCGCAGCTCACGGTCCGGCGATCCTCGCCCTCATGACCGCCTGCGCCCCCGCCGCCGACTCGGCGCGCACCGCCGACTCGGCCGCCACCACCGCCGCGGCCGCGCCCCCGCTGGCCACCCAATGGGAGCCGGCGGACGCCCCCGGACAGAGTGCGCTGGCGTGGATGGCCGACGGCGCCACCGTCATCCTGAGCTGCACCATGGCGTGCGACCCCGCGGCCCGCCCCGGCCCCGACGAGCCGCAGCCGCTGTGCACCGAGCCCGGCGCCACCTTCATGGTGGCCGCCACCGCGCCTCCCGGGTCGCCGGCGACGGTGGGTGATTCCGCGGCGCTGCTTCTGGGCGCCAGCCGCCTGGCCGGCGTCCTCAGCGCCAGCGAGGAGACCCAACCCGGCATGGTGGAGCTGCGCCTCCCGCTCGACGCGGCGGTGGTGCGGGCGCTGCGCGGCGCCACCACCGCGCAGGTGGCCGTGGGCAGCGCCGTCGTCTCGGCGGGAACCGACACCGCCGGGCGCTTCGCGCAGCTGGCTGAAAGCTGCCGGATGCTGGGACGCCTGAAGTAAGCCGAGTGGGGGCGCCCTACGCTCACACCGCCAGCAACGGCACCTCATAGGCCGCCATCACGGGGTCGCGCGTGGCCAGCTGCAAACCCCGCCCCATGGCCTGCGCCAGCAGCACCCGATCGAACGGATCGGCGTGATGCCACGGCAGCTGCGCGCTCACCCTGGCGTCGGCTGCGGTCACCGGCAGCTCCACGAAGCCGGTGGCCTCCGCGGCGGCGAGCCCTTCCGACTGGGCGGCCCCCCATGGAACGCCCGGCGATCACGTTTTCTTCATGTTTTGCGTGCATGCATAGGTAGTAGTATTATACATGCATGCCCAAGCCTCCCCGCGCCGTCGTCCGCGAACCCGTTCAGGCGTACCTCACCCCCGACGACGCGCTGCTGCTGGCCCGCCTGGCCGCCGAGTCTGGGCTCAGCAAGGCCGAGGTGCTGCGGCGCGGCATTCGCGCGTTCGCGCGCGAGCAGGACGCCCCCAGCCCCATGCTCGCCTTCATTGCCGACCAGCCGGCGGAGGAACACGCACCGCCCGGGGCTGCCCCGATCGACGACCGCCTGGCGCGGGAGTACCTTGGCGGAACCTCGTGAGCGTCGTCTTTCTGGACACCTCGGGGTGGCTGGCCGCCCTCAGTCCGCGCGAGGCCGGACATCAGGAGGCGCTGGCCGCCTATCGCGGGTGCATGGCGGGGCGTGAGCGGCTGGTCACCACCAACCTGGTCCTCGCCGAGATGCAGATTCTGGTCAGCCGGGCGCGGAGCGGCGCCGAAGCGGTGCGATTCCTCGATGCCGTGTACGCCGATCCGGCCCACGAGGTGGTGCACGTCACCCGCGAGGTGGAGCGCGCCGCCATCGACCGGTGGCTGCGGCGCTTCGCCGACCAGCGCCTCTCCCTCTGTGACGCCACCAGCTTCGAGGTGATGCGCGCCCAGCGGATCCGCCGCGTGCTCACGCACGACGCCCACTTCGCGCTCGCGGGTTTCGAACCGCTGCCGTAAGGCCGGCCACCCACGGGACATGAACCTCCTCCACCGGCTCCGCCGCACCCTCACCGCGCCGCCGCCGCGCCGCCTGCACGGCGTGCCGGTGGCGCTCGTGAACGCGCGCCCCGACATCGACAGCGCCGCCGTGCTGGAGCGGCTGGACGAGGCGCTGGCGCTCATCGCGCAGTACGCGCCGCACCGCTTGCGGCACCTGCAGCGCGATATCCGCGGCATCCGGGTGGAACGCTTCCCCACCCGCGGCGCCTACTTCCCCGACACCCGCACGGTGCTCACCGAACTCACCTTCCTCGCCCGGCGCGACATCTCGGCGGCGCCGGTGGCGTCCAGCATCCTCCACGAGGGGGTGCACGCGCGGGTGCATGCCTTCCGCACCCGGGTGCTGCGGGGCGTGGCCGCGCCCGTGGGCGCGCGGGAGGAGCGGCTGTGCCGGCGCGCCGAACTGGCGTTCGGTCGCGCCCTCCCCGCCGAGCTGGGGGCGCCGGTGGTGGAGCGGGCGCTGGCGTCGCTGGCGCTGGCGGATGCCGAGGTGGCCCCCGCGATTGACTGGACCGTGGCCATGGGGAGGGTGCAGCAGGATGGGTGAGACACTGCAGCCCCGCGGCGTCGCGGGCGAGGCGACCTGATGGCCGTCAGCATCTTCAACGACGTGATCGGCCCGGTGATGCGCGGCGCGTCCAGCTCGCACTGCGCGGCCGCGCTGCGCATCGGCCGGCTGGCGCGCGACCTCATGGCCGGCGACATCACGGAGCTGCTGGTGGAGTTCGACACCAACGGCTCGCTCCCCAACACGCACCAGGGGCAGGGCTCCGACATGGGGCTCTTTGGCGGCCTCCTGGGGTGGGAGGCCGCCGACGACCGCCTGGCGAATTCCGCCGCGCACCTGCGCGACGCGGGGGTCGCCGTCACGTTCCGCTACATCGACTGCCACGACCCTCACCCCAACACCTACCGCCTCACCCTCGCCAACGCGCGGGAGCGGCAGACGCTGGTGGCCATCTCCACCGGGGGCGGCATGATCGAGGTGCTGTCCGTCAACGGGGCGCCGGTGTCGCTGGATGGCGGGAGCACGGTGGAGATCGCCACCCCGTACGGCGTGCGCACGCTCCGGCAGGTGCTCCCCGTGGCCTCGCGCCCCGACGCGGTCCTGCCGTTCACCACCTGCGCGGAGCTGCTGGCGCACGACGCCGGGCGCGGGATCCCCCTCTGGGAGTGGGCGGTGCGCTACGAGCAGTGTCGTGGCGGGCTTTCCGCCGACGCCGTGCACGCGATGATGGTGGACATCGTGCGCATCCTGCGCCGGTCGGTGGCGCAGGGGGTGGAGGGCACCGCGTACCACGATCGCCTGCTGGGGCACCAGTCGGGGCGCTTCGCCGCGGCCATGCAGCGCGGGGCGCTGCTCAACGGCGGGGCGCTCAATCGCGCGGTGCTGTACGTCACCGCGCTCATGGAGGTGAAGAGCGCGATGGGGGTGATCGTGGCCGCCCCCACCGCCGGCGCCTGCGCCGCGCTGCCGGGGGC
>JAGWYS010000144.1 GCA_018969225.1 Gemmatimonadota bacterium
GGCGCCGAGGTGCGCGACCTGGGCACCGCGTTCTCGGTGAAGACCGACCGGGTTGGCGGGGTGGCCGTGGCGGTGACCGAGGGCACCGTCGAACTGCGCCCCGCCGTGGCCGCCGAGGGCGCGTTAGCGCCGCTGCTGCTGCAGGCCGGGGACCGCGGCGATGTCACCCGGGACGGACGCAGCGCGGCGCGCCGCGGGGTGGTGGACGAGGCGGCCGTGGCCTGGACGCGCGGGCAGCTGGCGTACCGCGACGCGCCGCTGCGCGAGGTGCAGGCCGACCTGCGCCGCTGGTACGGACTCCACGTGCAGGTGAGCGACTCGCTGTTGGCGCGTCGCACCCTCACCGCGTCCTTCACCGCCGGGTCCTCGGCCGAGGTGCTGCGGGTGGTGGCGTTGGCGCTGGGCGCCGACCTGCTGGAGCGCGGCGACACGGTGGTGTTGCTCCCGCAGGGGATCGTGCCGTCGCGCACGCCGTGACGCGCGGGGGGGCGCGGGTGCGGGGGCGGGCCCCGATGCTGGTCGGGGTGCTGGTCGGGGTGCTGGCGACCGGGCGGCCCGCGATGCTGGCCGCGGCACCGGCGGGAGCCGCGTCCCGTGCCGATCCGCGGACCGACTGCCTCACCCAGGTGGTGCTCCCCGAGCGCCGCACGGTGTGGGGGCCGCCGCTGGATCGCCCCGTGTCGCTGCGCGCCCCGGACATGGCCCTCCGGGAGGCGCTGGAGGGGGTGGCGCGCCAGGCGGGCGTGTCGCTCACCTACAGCGCCGAGCTGCTCCCCGAGGGGCGTCGGCGCTGCGTGGCGCTGGACCGGGTGCCGCTGGGCGCGGTGCTGGAGGCGCTGCTGGGCGGCTCCACGCTGCACCCCGTGGTGGTGGGCGCCGCCGAGGTGGTGCTGGCCCCCGCGCGTGCGGCCCGCACGCCGGCAACGGTCGCGGCCGTCCCCGCGTATGCGCGACGCGTGAGCGCGCTGGATCGCGTGGTGGTGACCGGCACCCCGGATGGCGGCGCCCAACGGGGTTCCCCCTTCGCCCTGGAGGTCATCACCGGCGAGCAGCTGGCGCGGCACCAGGCCAATTCGCTGGCCGAGGCGCTGGAACTGGCAGTCCCCGGGATGTGGAGCTGGACCACGGCGGCCGGGACGGTGCTCGCTCGCTACGGCAGCATCCGCGGCGCGAGCTCCTTCGCGGTGAGCGCCCCCAAGATCTACCTCGACGGCGTGGAGGTGGCCAACCCGCTGCTCGTCACCCAGTTGGACCCGTCGCGCGTGGAGCGCGTGGAGGTGATCCGCGGGCCGCAGGGGGCGGCGCTGTACGGCGCCGACGCGATCAGCGGCGTGGTGCAGATCCTCACGCGGCATGACGGCGCCGCCCCCGGCACGCCGCGCGCCCAGCTCGTCTCCGCGGCCGGCGTGGCCGCCACGGCGTACGCGCCGCGCGATGCCTTCGTGCAGGACCATGCGCTGTCGTTTCGCGCGGGCAACAGCGCCCGGGGGCTGGGGGTGGGGCTCTCGCTGGGGAGCACCGGGGCGGTGGTCCCCGGGGCGGCGGAGCGACGCGCGCTGGGGGACCTGTCGGTGCGCCAGACCTTTGCGCGCACCGTGGTGACGGGCACCGCCCGCCTCTCGCTGCAGGCGGCGGGGGCCAGCACCGGCCCCGTGCTGGCCGCGGCCCTTCCCGTCGTCACCACCGCGGGCGCGGGCGGGGTGGGTCGCGCCCTGCTGGGTGACAGCGCCACGGGTCAGCAACTGGCCCAGTACACCGTGGGCGCCACCGCGGCCTTCATGCCGACCCTCCGCTGGACGCACACGCTCATTGCCGGCGTGGACGGCTATGCGCTCAAGGGGCTGTCCGGCGCGGCGCTGGCGGCCCCCGTGGGGAGCGCCAGCCTGCTGGGGGAGGGGGAAGGGAGCGCCGACCGCCTGTCGGTGCGGTACCGGGCGGTGGGGCGGTACGACGTGGCGCCCGCCACGCTGCTCACGGTATCGATGGGCGCCGAGCAGGCGGCCGCCAGCGAGCTGTACGCGGCGGGGGGCGGCGTGGTGGACACGCGCGTCCCCGACACCCGTGCGGCGGCCGCGGCCGCCGCGGCCGTCCCGCCGCGCCCGGTGTGGAGCGCCAACCGCGGCGTGTGGGCGCAGGCGGCGCTGGCGGTGGGCGAGCAGTGGTACCTGTCGGCCGGCGCCCGTGCCGAGCGCACCACCGGGGCCACGCCCACGCCCCAGCAGGCGCTGGTGCCCATGGTGGGGGTGGCCTGGGTGCGCGAACGGGCGGGGGCGCTCCTCAAGCTGCGCGGGGCCTATGGCACCGGGATCCGCCCGGCCCGCACCCCCATGCGCGGGAGCAGCTGGCTGGGGGTGGCGAGCACCGCCGGGCTGGCTGCCTTGGAGCCGGAGACGCAACGCGGGGTCGAGTTTGGCGGCGACCTCCTCCTTGGCGAGGGGGCGTCGTTGCACGTGACGCGGTTCCAGCAGCGCGCCGACGGGCTCATCCAGCCAGTGGCGACGGTGTCGGCGGTCGCCGGGGCGGGCCCGGGAGCGCCCGTGCGGTCGCCGCGCGTGCTGAGCTTCGCGCTGCAGAACGTGGGCGCCATCGACAACCAGGGGTGGGAGCTGCAGGGGAGCGCGCGCCGCGGGGCGCTGTCGCTGTCGGGGATGCTCACGCTGGTGGACAGCCGCGTGGCGCAGACCACGCGCGGCTACCGCGGCGACCTGCGTCCCGGGGACCGCATGCTGGACGTCCCCGCCCGCACCCTCTCGCTGGCGGCGGCGTGGCATCGGGGGCGGTGGGCGTTGCACAGCGGCGTGACCCACGCCGCCGACTGGGTCACCTACGACCGCTCCGCCATCGCGGTGGCGCTGGAGCGCGGCGAGGGGGACGAAGGGGCGCGTGCCATGGCGGGGGGGCAGCTGCGGGGGTTCTGGGCGCGTCCCCCGTCGGTGACGCGCTGGCGCGCCGGGGCGACGGTGCGCCTCGCCGGTGCGTTGCACCTGCAGCTGAACGGCGAGAACCTCCTCAACATCCAGCGCGGGCTCCCGGACGACGGCACGGTGGTGGCCGGCCGCACCCTCACGCTCGGGGTCCGCACGCAGTTCTAGCGGGGACGGCGGCGGGCGCGGGCCGGCCACGCGGCGCCCGCGACAGGCGTCCGCCTTCCCGCGCACCCCGGCATGTCCCCGGTGCGCACCCTCGCGCCGCGCCCGATCCGGGTGCAAGTTCGCGCACGGACTCGCCGGGCCCCTTCCTCCCTCCGCCTCCCGCCCATGGACCGTCGTGCCTTCCTGGGTGCCGCCGCCGTCGGCACCACCGCCGCGCTGGCCACGCCGTCGCTCGCCTCGGCCGCCCCGGCCCCCACCTTCGCGCCGCACGCGGTGCGACGCCTGCTCGACGCCATGGGGGTGGCCTCCGCCCGCGGCGCCGCCGACCTCTTCGACCCGGAGGGGGCGCGCTGGCAGGGCACCGCCGCCGAGGCCGCGGCCACCGCCGCCGACGAGGACTTCTGGGAGCCGATCCAGCGCGCCTTCGACCTGGACCGCACCTGGATCAACCTGAACAACGGCGGCTGCTCCCCCGCGCCCACCCACGTGCTGGCGCAGATGGAGCGCGACCTGCGCTACTCGAACCTGCTCCCGGTCATCCACATGTGGCGCGACCTCGAGCCGCGCATCGAGGTGGTGCGCCGCGAGCTCGCGCGCGAGTTCGGCTGCGACCCCGAGGAGATGGCGATCACCCGCAACGCCTCCGAGGCGATGGAGACGCTCATCTTCGGCGTGGACCTCAAGCCCGGGGACGAGGTCGTGGTGAGCACGCAGAACTACGGGCGCATGCTCAACGCGTGGCGGCAGCGGGTGAAGCGCGACGGGATCGTGCTGCGCGAGGTGTCCTTCCCGGTCCCCATGACGTCGCCCCAGGCGCTGGTGGACCGCTTCGCCGCCGCGATCACGCCGCGCACCCGCGTGATGGAGCTCCCCCACATCACCAACCTCACGGGGCAGATCCTCCCCATGCGCGAGCTCATCGCCATGGCGCGCGCGCGCCACGTCCTCACCTTCGTGGACGGGGCGCACGCCTTCGCGCAGTTCCCCTTCACGCGCGACGAGCTGGGGGTGGACTTCTACGGCACGTCGCTGCACAAGTGGCTGCTGGCCCCCATCGGCACGGGGTTCCTGTACGTGCGCCAGGCGCGCATCCCCGAGATCTGGCCGCTGATGGCGGGGAACCCCGGGCAGGAGGCCGACATCCGGAAGTACGAGGAGATCGGCACGCACCCCGCCGCCAACCACAACGCCATCGCCGTGGCCACCGCCTTCCACCGCAGCCTCGGCGCCGCGCGCAAGGCGGCGCGCCTGGTGCACCTGCGCGACCGGTGGGCCAAGCGGCTGCTGGCGGAGGGGCAGGGGCGGGTGCAGGTGCGCACGCCGCTCGACTCCCCCTGGGGGGGCGGGATCGGCTTCTTCGACGTGGACGGCCTCAACAACGAGAAGCTCGGCAACTGGCTCATGGGGCAGTTCCGCGTGGTGCAGACGCCCATCACGCACCCCGAGTTCCGCGGCATCCGCGTGACCCCCGGGCTGTACACCACGCTGGACGAGGTGGACCGCTTCAGCGAGCTGGTGCTGCGGGCGATGAAGCAGGGGATCGCCTGAGCGGCGGACGGCCGAGGCGCTGAAACCCCGGCGCCCCGGGGGCGGTAGGGAGCAGGGTGAGGCGGGCCCCGGTGGCCCGCCCGCGGGGTCATCCATTCCGGGGGTTCCAGTGCTGTTCATCCTCTCCCTGCTCATCGCCGCCACCGTGGCCATCGTGGTGCATGGCAGCACCCGCCGCTTCGTCCGCACCCGGCTGCGGTACGTGGACGCGGTGCAACGCGCCGTCGCGCCGTGGATGGCCGGCGGCGCCACGTTCCTGGCGGCCAGCGTCCTGGTGCCCTTCCTGCCGCTGGTGGGGCTGGGCACGGCGCTCACGGCGGGGCTGGCCGTGGGCACCGGCGTGGCCGCGGGCGTGCGCGACATCCGGCGCGGCACGCTGCCGGTGCCCTACCGCGGCTGACCGCGCCTGCGCAGCTTCCTGCGCATGACGGCATCTCCTCCGCCCGCGTCCCCGACGTCCCTGACCGCTCGTTGGCCCGCGCTCCCGTGGGTGGCGCCCTTCGCGGTGTTCATGCTGTGCCTGGCCGGCCTGCCGGCGCTGCAGGTGCCCGAACCGTGGCAGGGGGCGCTGCGGCTGGGGATCCCCGCGCTGGTGCTCCTGGCCATGTCACGTCCCCAGCTGTCGGCGCTCCGGGTGACGCACCCGGTGGCCAGCACGCTGCTGGGGCTGGGGGTGTTCGTGCTCTGGGTGCTCCCCGACCAGGTGGTGCCGGGGTGGCGCGAGCACTGGCTGTTCAGCAACGCCCTCACCGGGGGGACGGGCGCGGCCGCCGCCTCCGACGCCATCCTGCGTGACCCGCTGCAGGTCACCATGCGCGTGGTCCGAGCGGCGCTGCTGGTGCCGGTGGTGGAGGAGCTGTTCTGGCGCGGCTGGCTTCCCCGCTGGCTGGTGCGCAGCGACTGGCAGGGGGTGGCGCCGGGCACCTTCACCCCCATGGCCTTCCTCCTCAGTGCAGTGCTGTTCGCCAGCGAGCACGGCCCCTACTGGGAGGTGGGGCTCGCGTGCGGGCTGCTGTACAACGCGTGGATGGCGCGCACCCGCTCGCTGGGGGACCTCATCCTCGTCCACGCGGTCACCAACGGCGCGCTGGCGGCCTTCGTGATGGCCACCGGGCAGGTGGCGTACTGGGGCTAGTGCGGCACCGCGGCGCGCCCATGCGGAGCGCGCCGTTGGGGACTGCGCCGTTGCGGACTGCGCCGTGGCGCGGCGCGCCTCACGCCGGTTCGGGGACCCACGCCAGCGCCACCAGCACCAGCTGCACGTCCCCCGCCTTGGCGCGCACCGCCACGGCCTCCACCGTCTCGCGCTGCGCCTCGTACTCCGCCGCCAGCGCGTCCACCTCCGCCTTCACCCGGTCGGCCAGCGCCGCCTCCTGGGCGCGCAGCTCCTCCAGGGTGGCCGAGGCGCGCGCGACGTCGCCCCGCTGCTGCGCGGCCCGCCCGGCCCCCCGCGCCGCCGTGCCCACGCGCCCCACGGTCCCCGACAGCGACCCGCGTCCCAGCAGCGCGCCCAGCAACGCCCCGCCCACGCTGAGCGCGGTGTCCATCGTGGCCTGCGTGGCCTGCGCCTGCTCGCGCGCCACCGCCTGCTCGGCGCGCCGCACCTTGTCCTGCAGCGCCGCCACCTTGGTCCCGTAGCGCGCCCGGAGCGCCGCCACCGCCGCGTCGCGCGCCTCGTGCGCCGCCTGCCCCACGCGAATGCGGAAGGCCCGCTCGTCCTCCCCCGGCTCGGAGGCCAGCTTGAACGCCGGGCTGCGCCACCGGGTGAGCAGCTCGTTGGTCACCACCCATTTCTGCAGCGCCTTCCCCCACGCGGCGTAGCTGCGCGCCGTGGCGGCCAGGCGGGGAACCGGGGCAAAGCGCCCCGTGGCCGGGAGCTCGGCCCCCAGCGCCTCCACCGACAGCGGCACGGGCTCGCCGGCGTCCCAGTCCAGCGCCACCGGCCCCTCCGCCAGCGGGGCGAGCCGCACCACCCGCCGTTGCTCCGCCACCGCCAGCTTGGCCTGCACGAAGGTCACGTCGGCCACCCCCAGCAGCGCCGGGCGGTAGCGGGCCGGAGGGTCGGCGCCATCCCACGGCAGCACCACCTGCGGAATCTCGGCCGGGAGCACGGGGCGCGCCGCGGTGCCCGCGGGGGCGGAGGGCGCGGACGACGGCGCCGCCGCCGACGGTGCGGACGCCGACAGTGCGGAGGCCGCAGGGGCCGACGCCGCCGGCGCGGCGGGGGGGCTCCCCGCCAGCGTGCGCAGCTGGTCGCGCGTCATCGGCCCCGCCAGGTACGACAGCGTCCAGCGGCTTTCCAAGAGCACCGGTGCCGGCTCATGGATGCTGCGCACGAGGAACACCCGCTTGGCCAGCCCGCTGATGGTGCGCTCGGTGGCGCCACGGTCGAAGGGCGTCCCGCCCGCCACCCCGGCGAGGCCGTCCATCACGCGCGCCAGGTCGCGCTCGGTCTGCAGCCGCCCGATGCACCAGAGCCCGGTGTTGGAGAGCCCGCGGTAGTCGAGGTCCACGGGGTTCTGCGTGGCCAGCACCACCCCCAGCCCGAAGGCGCGCGCCTGCTTGAGCAGCGTGAGCAGCAGCGCCTTGGAGGGGGGCGCGGCCACGGGGGGCATGTAGCCGAACAGCTCGTCGAGGTACAGGATGGCGCGCAGCGCCCCGGTCCCCGGCTGCTGCCGCATCCAGGCAATCACGTCGGCCAGCAACAGCGTCACGAAGAACATCCGTTCGGCGTCGCTGAGGTGCGCGATGGAGAGCACGGAGGCGCGCGGCCGGCCGGCGGCGTCGTGGAGCAGCGCGGCGGTGTCCAGCGGGTCGCCCTGCATCCACCCCTGGAAGGCCGGGGAGGCCAGGAGGGCGTTGAGGCGCATGGCCAGCGCCAGCCGGTCCTTGGGGGGGAAGACGGTGTCCACCGGCATCACGCCCACGGTGGTGAACGGGGGCGCCTGGATGCCGGTGATGAGGGCGGCGAGGTCGAGGTCGCGCCCCTCGCGCCACGCCCCGTCCAACAGCGTGGAGAGGAGGAGGTGCTCGGGGGAGGTGAGGGGGTCGGCGGTGCTTCCCACGAGCGCCAGGAGCGAGGTGGCCGTGGCGGCGACCCGCTCGCGCAGCAGCTCGTCGTCCTCGCGCACGGCGGGCGGGGGCGCCGTGAAGGCGCGCAGCACCGACAGGGGACGCCCGGCGCGGCTGCCGGGGGTGTAGACGGTCACCTCGGCGGCATCGGCGAGCCGCTGGATGCGGGCGCCGTCCTGCCCCCAGGCCGCCAACCCGTCGCGCCAGCGGGTGGCGGTGGCCTCGGCGAGGGCATCGGGGGTGATCCCCTCCTGGGCCGCCTGCTGCGGGTCCACCCAGGGGCGGAAGTCCTGCGGGCGCAGGGCGGGGAAGCGGAGGGCGAGGTTGCCGAGATCGCCCTTGGGATCGATGGCGATGACCGGGACGCGATCCAGGAGGGCCTCTTCCAGAAGCCCCAGGCCGAGCCCGGTCTTGCCGCTCCCCGTCATGCCGATGATGACGGCATGCGTGGTGAGGTCCTTCGCGTCAACGAGGAGGGGCTCGTCGGTGCGGCGGCCGGTGGCGGGATCGACGCGCCGGCCGAGGTAGAAGGCGCCGAGCGCCTCGATGTCGGTCATGCGGGGGGGAGGCCGGGGGTCAGAATTCCCGGCGCTTCATCTCGCGGAAGATCTCCTCGGCCTCGGTCCCCTGCACGGGCTCGGTGCGGCCGCGCGTGGCGTCGAGGGTGGGATCGAAGGAGGCGCGGGTGGGCTTGGGCTGGGCGGCCTTGGCGGCCGTCTTTTTCATGAGGGCCTTGAACTGGGATTCCTTCATGGACGGTCCCGGGAGACGGAGGGGGCCAGCGGAGGGGCCACCGCGGGGACGCGGACGGCGCCTCGGTGGATTCAGGATCTTGCCGCCGGGGGTGGCCCTTGTAAAGCCGGTGCCGGGGTGGGGGTGATGGGTGTGTGGCCGGGTTTTCTGTTCCGTGGCAAACGGGAGTTGACAGTTTGTCAAGAGGGGTGTAGACTGGGAGCAGTTCCCGGATGTCCGGGGGTTCGCGAAAGCGGATCGAGCTAGCGGCAGGCGACTTCGGGGACCTGGCGTTGCGCGGGTCCCTTTCGTTTTGCCCCGGCTTCCCAGACACACGGCGTCCGCCACTGTGGCGGCCGTGGCCCGCGCGGGGGATTCATCCGCGACCCACACGAGTGCTCGGTGCGTACGGCAGGGCCGGACTCCGAACACCCAGCAACACAACAGGAGCAGTGCCATGCGTACGACCGGCAAGGTGAAGTGGTTCAACGATGCCAAGGGGTTCGGCTTCATCACCCCTGACGACGGCTCGAAGGATTGCTTCGTGCACCACTCGGCCATCCAGGGTGGCGGCTTCCGCACGCTCGCCGAAGGCGAGCGGGTGGAGTTCGACATCGTGCAGGGGCAGAAGGGCCCCGCGGCCGAGCAGGTCGTGAAGCTCCGCGGCTAAGTCGCGACTCGCTTCACCACCAGACGGCCCCCCGGCATCGCGCCGGGGGGCCGTCGTGCATTCAGGGGGGCTCCCCCCGCCCCTGTGGCGCGCTACCGATAGTCCCGCCCCGCCACGAACTGCTCCCCCCCGCCCAGCTGCAGCGGGAGAAAGCGCGCCCCCCGCACGTTCACCACCCCCTGCTCCACCTGCAGCACCCCGCGCACCAGCAGCAGTGGCGAGCCGGAGATGACCTCGCGCTGACGCTCGAAGCGCGCCGGCGTGACCACGACATTCACCATCCCGGTCTCGTCCTCGAGGGTGAGGAAGACGAAGCCCTTGGCCGTGCCGGGGCGCTGCCGGCAGATGACCAGGCCGGCCACCGCCACCCCCTCGCCGTCGCGCCCCGCCGCGCACAGCTCGGCGGCCGTGCGCACGCCGTTGGGCGCCAGCAGCGCCCGCGCATGCGCCATGGGATGCCCCGCCAGCGACAGCCCGGTCATGCGATAGTCC
>JAGWYS010000145.1 GCA_018969225.1 Gemmatimonadota bacterium
TCCACCACCGGGTCCGCCCCGTCCACCATCGCCCCGTCCACGGGGCGCACCGCCACCGCCGCGGCGCCGCCATCCAGCGGGAGGTCCACCACCACGATGGCCCGGCCGTTCGCGTTCGGCTCCACCACCGGCATGCCGTTCACCGTGGTGGTGAGGTTCACGTGGGCATGCCCCATCACGTACAGGTCGGGGCGGTCGGTGAGGCGGCGCGCCACCTCCAGCCCCTCCCCTTGGCACGCGTCCGGGCGGTCGCGCTCGCACCGAGCCCCGTCGTGGATCACCGCGATCACCACCTGCGCCCCGGCCGCGCGCAGGGCGCGCACCCGCTCGCTGATCACCGGCGCCGGGTCGGCGAAGCGCAGCCCCCGCACATTGCGCAGCTTCGTGGTGTTGGGGGTGTGCGTCCCCGCCGCCCCCACGATGCCGATGCGCACGCCGCCGCGCTCCACCACCGTGTCGGCGCGCAGCCACGCGGGGCGTGTGCCATCCGGCCCCAGCACGTTGGCCCCCAGCACCCGGTAGGCCAGCTCGGACACCCGCTGCCGCAGCGTATCCTGCCCGAAGTCGAACTCGTGATTCCCCAGCGCGCCGGCGGCCACGTGGAACCGGTTCAGCACCGCCACCGTGGGCCGCCCCGCGTCCCAGTCGGAGGCCGGGGAGCCGGTGAACAGGTCCCCGGCGTCCACCACCACGCTCTGGCAGGCGCCCGTGCACTCACGGCGTGCGCGCTCGATGGCCGCCGACAACGCCACCGCCCCCCCCGCCAGGCGCCCGCTCCCTTCGGCCCGCGGCGACAGCGTCGCGTGGAAATCGCTCATGGCGATCACCCGTACCGTGCGCCCCGCCACGGCCGCTCCCGCGGGCGCCGCTTCCGCGGGCGCCGCCGCGGGGGCGCGCCCCGACGCCTCCGCCGCAGCCCCGCGCCGCTGCTCGCGGTAGGCCGCCGCCACCGCCGCCGCCGGCTCCAGCGTCCAGTTGCGCGCCGCATACGCGGCCAGGTCCAGCGTCCCCACCCGGCGCGCCTCGTCAATGAGCAGCTGCCGGATGTCCACGTCCTTGTTGTACACCACCGGGGCGCCCGCCAGCATGGCGAAGCCGCCGCCCCCGCCCTGCCGGTAGTTGTTGACCGCCAGGGTGAACTGGTCGGTGTCCTGCACCGCGCGCCCGCGCACCGCCAGCCGCGTCACGCGCGCCCCCACCGGGCGCCGCAGGTCCAGCGTGTACTCGGCCCCGCTGACCACGTCGAAGTTGTACCCGGGGACCTGTGCGTCCACGATGCCGCCCGGCGGCACGGCGTCACCGGGGCCCAGCGTGCGATAGTAGCGCGCCGCGTGCTCCAGGAACGCGCGCAGCTGCGCGCCGGTGATGCGCACCGCGCGCAGCGTGTTGTCGTACGGGTACAGGCGCGCGAAATCCGCCAGCGTGACCGGCCCCGCGGCAAAGCCGGCGTCCAGCGAAAACGCCGCCGTCGCCGCCAGGTCCGCCCCCGTCTCGCGGCGCATCACCTCGGCCACGAAGTCCGTGAGCGGCACGTCGGCCACGCGCGCGCTATCCCCCCGCCACGCCACCGTCGCCCGCGCCACCGGCGCCGTGGCCCACGCCACCGCCGCCGCGTGCGTGCGCGCCGTGGCCGCCAGCACGTCGGGGTGCTCCGCATGCCCCGCCACGCGCACCGCGCTCCCGCGCTTCTCCACCACCGCCCACCGCCGCCCCCGCTTCTCCAGCGTGAGCGTGGCCGCCGCCACCGACGCGGCCCAGTTGCGCGGCTGCACCAGCAGCGCCCCGCCAATGGTCGTGTCCACCATCTCGCGGTGCGAGTGCCCGTACACCACCAGGTCCACCGCCGCCTCGCGCGCCACCCGGGCCGCGACATTCTCCGACGGCAGCCCCGTGGCCACCGTGTCATAGCTGGACGGCTCCTCCAGCCCCGCGTGGAGCAGCGCCACCACCACGTGCGCCCCCCGCCGCCGCAGCGCCGCCGCCTCGGCGCGCACCGCCGGCACGATGTCCCCCACCGTCAGCCCCGCCGCCGCCAGGTTGGCCTGGTCCCAGATCATCGACCCCGGCGTGGTCCCGCCCACGATCCCCACCCGGATCCCCGCCCGCTCCACCAGGGTGGAGGGGGGGACCCACAGGCGCCCCCGCGCATCGCGCAGGTTGGCGGCCAGGAAGGGGAACCCCGCCTGCCCCAAGGCCCGCTGCAGCAGGGGCACCCCATAGTTGAACTCGTGGTTCCCCAGCACCGCCGCGTCATACCGCATCGCGTTCATGGCCGCCATCACCGGGTGCACCGGCGTGGGCGCCACGCGGGCCGCCACGAAGGTCAGCGGGTTCCCCTGCAGCAGGTCGCCCGCGTCCACCAGCACCACCCGTCCCGGATGGGCGCGCCGCACCGAGTCCACGATCGTGGCGGCCCCGGCCAGCGACCGGGCCGGATCGGGGCGGTTGGCCACGTAGTCCCACCCGCGCAGGCGCCCGTGGACGTCGGTGGTGGCCAGGATCACCACCTCGGTGCGGCGGGGCTGCGCCGGGAGGGCGGCCGGCGCCGCCGCCAGCGCCATGGCGAGCGACAGGGCGAGCGCCGCCGTCAGGGGCGGCATCTGGGCGGGCACCCGCCGCCAGCGATGGAGGAGGCGGGGCGCGGGGTCCCCGGCGCGCCGGGGGCGCGGGCACAGGAATCGTTCCATGGGGGAATGCTAGCGGCCCCTCTCCGCTCCGACGAGGGGCGGGCGCGGCGCCTTGCCCCGCTCCGGGCTCTGCCGCGAAGTTGGACCGGGGACGCCGCACCCGGCGCCCCGCGGCCGCCGCCGATACCTGACCGTTACCCCGTCGTGGCGCGCCGGACACGACGCCGACCCACTCTCCCCTCGTTCGTGACGGCACCGGAACGGCCCGCGCGGCCACCCCTCATCATCGGCATCGCGGGCGGCTCCGGCTCGGGGAAGTCCACGCTGGCGCGCAAGGTGGCCGGCGCCCTCCCCGGGGCCTCGGTCGCCTTCGTGGAGATGGACGCGTACTACCGGGACTTCCGGCACCTCACGCTGCAGCAGCTGCACCAGGTCAACTGGGACCACCCCGACGCCTTCGACCTGCCGCTGCTGGAGCGCCACCTGGCCGCACTGGCGCGGGGGGAGGCGGTGGACGGCCCGGTGTACGAGTTCGCCACCCACTCCCGCAGCGTGCAGGTGCGGCGGGTGGAGGCGGCGGACGTGGTGGTGGTGGACGGCATCCTGTTGCTGGCCGACGCCGCCGTGCGCGCCTGGTGCGACGTGAAGGTGTTCGTGGACGCCGACGCCGACGTGCGGCTGGTGCGGCGCATCCGGCGCGACACCGCGGTGCGCGGGCGCACGCTGGAGTCGGTGCTGGACCAGTACCTGGCCACCGTGCAGCCGATGCACCTGCAGTTCGTGGAACCCAGCAAGCGGTACGCCGACGTCATCGTGCCGCGGGGGGGCTCCAACACGGTGGCCCTCGACATGCTCCTGGCGGCGATCCAGCGGCGCCTCTCCCTGCGCGGGGAGGCGCCGGCGGCCCGCGCCCTTCCCCAGCCGATCGAGTCGTCCTGACCGCGCCATGCCCCAGCCGCCCGCTCCCGCCGAACGCATCCTGGTGGTTGACGACGAACCGGAAATCGTCGCGCTGGTCGCGTACCACCTGCGCCGAGCCGGCTACGCGGTGCTGGAGGCGGACACCGGGGAGGAGGCGCTGGAGACGGCGCGCCGCGAGCACCCGGACCTGGTCGTCCTGGACCTGATGCTCCCCGGGCTCTCCGGCTACGACGTGCTCGAGCGGCTGCGCGCCGACCCGGACACGCGCGACGTGGCGGTGCTGATGCTCACCGCGCGGCGGGAGGAGCCCGACCGGATCCGCGGATTGGAGCTGGGCGCCGACGACTACCTCACCAAGCCGTTCAGCTTCGCGGAACTGGTGCTGCGCGTGGGCGCCATCCTGCGCCGGGCGCGCACCGGGGGGCGGGGCGACCTGCTGGCGGTGGGGCCCCTGGTGATCGACCGGGCCGCCATCACGGTCACCGTGGACGGCCGCCCCGTGGAGCTGACCCCCACCGAGTTCAAGCTGCTGGTCACCCTCGCGGAGCGGCGCGGTCGCGTGCAGGGGCGGGCGCACCTGCTGGAGACGGTGTGGGAGGCCGCCCCCGACATCCAGACGCGCACCGTGGACATGCACGTGCAGCGGCTTCGCGCCAAGCTGGGTGACGCCGGCGACCTCATCGAGACGGTGCGCAACTTCGGCTATCGACTGAGCGCCACCGCGGGGCGGGGCGGCTGACCGCGTTCGCCCGCTTCACCCGGCGCCTGCTGCTGCGCGGCGTCGCGATCGCCCTCCTCCTGGTGGTGGGGGGCGAGCTGCTCGTGCAGTACCGGGTGCGCGTGCGCCTGCACGAGGCGGGGCTCGCCCTCGCACCCGAGGCCGCGGCGCAGCTGGAGCGCCAGGTGACGCGGATGGTGCGCGGAGACCTGGTGGTCATCGGGGCCACCGTGGTGGTGGCCGGCCTGGGACTGGTGGTGCTGCTGCTGGCGCCGGTCGTGCGCCCGGTCGAGGCGCTCTGGGATGACGCACGGGCCGTGGCGGCCAGCGGGCGCGCGCGCGACGCCGGACCGCGCCCTGGCGACGAGGCGGAGGAGCGGCTCACCGACGCCATGCGGCGCCTGGCCGAACAGCTGGAGGGGCGCACCGACGCGCAGGCGGCGGAGGAGGCGCTGCGGCTGGCCATCGCCGACGCCCTCACCGAGGGGGTGATCGCCGTGGACGCGCGCCGTCGCGTGGTGCGCATCAACGAGACCGCCCGCCAGCTGCTGCGCATCGCCGATCCCGTCCCCTTCGCCGTGGACCGCCTCCCGCCGCTGCCGGCGCTGGAGCACGCGCTGACGGCGGTGTTGGGGGGGGCCACGGCGCCGCCCGCCGAGCTGGTGACCGACGACCGCACGCTGTCGCTGACCACGAAGGCGCTGCCCGGGGGTGGGGCGGTGCTGGCGCTCAACGACCTCACCCCCTTCCGACGGCTGGAGGCGGTGCGCCGCGACTTCGTGGCCAACGTGTCCCACGAGCTGCGCACCCCGCTCACGGTCATCAGCGGCTTCGTGGAGACGCTGCAGGACGAGGCGCTGCCGCCGGAGCTGCGCCGGCAGTTCCTGGGGATGGCCGAGCACAACGTGCGGCGGATGCAGCGGATCGTGGACGACCTGCTCGACCTGTCGCGGATCGAGTCGGGGGGGTGGCGCCCCAAGCCTGTGCGGCTGGAGGTGGCCCCGGCGGCCGCCGAGGTGCTCCAGCCGCTGCAGCGCGCGGCGGAGGCCAAGGGGGTGGTGCTGCGCACGGCCATCGCCCCCGGCGCGGAGCACCTCCTCGCCGACCCGACGGCGGTGCGTCAGGTGCTGGCCAACCTGGCGGAAAACGCGCTCCGGCACACCGTGACGGGCGAGGTGGTGGTGTTCAGCGAACCGGAGAGCGGCGGGCACTGGGTGGGGGTGCGCGATACCGGCATAGGGATCAGCGCGGAACACCTGCCCCGCATCTTCGAGCGGTTCTACCGGGCCGATCCCGGGCGCTCCCGCGAGGCCGGCGGAACGGGGCTGGGGCTCTCCATCGTGCGCCACCTGGCGGAAGCGCACGGCGGCCGGGTGCGCGCGGAATCGGTCCCGGGGAGCGGGACCACGATCGCGGCGTTCTTTCCGGGGCTGGCCGAGCCGGACTTCGGGTAACCGCCGGGGATCCGGAGGGGGGCTACCGCCCCCCCGGCGTCTCCTGCCGGCGCCCGCGACGCCCCACGAACGCCTCCGCCAGGAGCCGCGGCAGCATCACGCCGGCGGGGCCCTCGATGGGCAGGATGCTGGGGCCGGTCCGCTGCCCGGCCATGGTGGGGTTGACCACCAGCACCGTGGCCCCGTGCGCGGCGGCAATCCACGGCAGCGACGCGGCCGGCTCCACCACGTTGGAGGTCCCCACCGAGAGGAACACGTCGCACGCGATCGCGGCACTCCGCGCCGCCTCGAAGGCGTCCATCGGGAGCGGCTCGCCAAACCACACCACGTCGGGGCGCATCAGCGCCCCGCACTGGGGGCAGGTGGGAATCGGGTCGGAGGCGGCGCCGACGGGCGCCTCGGTGCGGGCCCCGCACGCGGCGGCGCACCGCACATGGGCCAGCGAGCCATGCAGCCGCAGCACCGAGGGAGACCCGGCCCGCTCGTGCAGGTCGTCCACGTTCTGGGTGATCAGCGTGCAGTGCGCCACCCGGGTGGCCAGCGCCGCCAGCGCCGTGTGCCCGGGATTGGGGAGGGCCCGGCGCACGTCGCCCCGGCGCTCCGCGTACCACTGCCACACCCGCTGGGGGTCCTCGGCGAAGGCCTTGGGGGACGCCAGCTCTTCCGGCGAGAACCGGGACCAGTGCCCGGTGAGCGCCTCGCGGAAGGTGGGGATGCCGCTCTCGGCCGACACCCCGGCCCCCGTGAAGATGCACAGGTGCTCGGCAGCGCGGAGCGCCCGCGCCGCCACGGCCAGCTGTTCGCCGCGGGTCTGGGGATCCGTGGGCGGGGGCGACGCCACGCGGCGTCGCGGAAGGGTCGGGTCAGGGGCAGTCATACCAAATGCGAGAATAGGGACGGGACCAACGGCTGGCAACGGGGTGCGCCAACCGGGACGACTCGTCGGTCCGGAACAGACCTGCCGTGACCGTTTCGTTGCACGACCGTGCGGAAGCTGTCACGAAGGTCACGGAGCTTTGGAGCAGCTCCTCAGGCGGGCCGGGACGCACCGATAGGCGCCCCCCTGGCCGCCCCTGCCCCGTGACCCATGCGGACTGCCGCCTTCGTCCTCTTCGCCTCTACGCGCCGCCGGCTGCTGGCGCTGGGGTGTCTCGCACTCCCCCTGGCCCCCCTGCGGGCGCAGGACCTCCCCACCGGCAAGATCACCGGGCGGGTGGTGGACGCCGCCACCGGGCAGGGGATCCCCGCCGCGGGCGTGCAGGTGGTGGGCACGACCATCGGCGCCCAGACCGGCGTGGATGGCCGGTACACCATCCTCCGGGTTCCGGCCGGCACCGTGACGCTGCAGGTGCGGCGCATCGGCTACGGCCCCAAGACCGTCACCGGGCTCCAGCTCCCCGCCGGGGGCACGCTGGAACAGGATGTCGCCCTCCGTACCGCCGAGGTGCAGCTGGCGGCCGTCACCGTCTCGGCCACCAAGGAGAAGGGGACCGTCAACGACGCCCTCAACCAGCAGAAGAACGCCACCAACGTCGTCAACGCCATCACCGCCGAGCAGATCGCCCGCTCCCCCGACGGGGACGCCGCGGCGGCCGCGCAGCGGGTGAGTGGCGTGACCGTCCAGGACGGCAAGTACCTGCAGGTGCGCGGGCTCAGCGAGCGCTACACCACCGCGTCGCTCAACGGCGCGCGCATCCCCAGCCCCGAGCCCGAGCGGAAGGTCGTGCCGCTGGACCTCTTCCCCGCCGGCCTGCTGCAGGACGTCACCACCAGCAAGACCTTCACCCCCGACCAGCCGGGCGACTTCGCCGGCGCCAACGTCAACATCCGCACCCGCGAGTTCCCGGCGCGCCGGCAGGTCAGCTACTCCGCCTCGCTGGGCTTTGGCGACCGCGTGCTGGGGCAGGCCCTCCCCTTCGCCCCGCGGGCCGGCGGCGAGCTGGTGGGGATGGCGCAGGACGCCCGGCGCATCCCCGACGCCATCGCCGGCGCGAACTTCCTGGGGAGCGTCACGCAGGCCCAGTACAACCAGATGGCGCTCCAGCAGCGCAATGTCTGGAGCCCCGTGCGCCGCAACGGCGCCGGCAACGGCTCCTTCGGCGTGACCGCCGGTGGCAACACCATCCTGGGCAAGCGCGTCGGCTACGTGCTCTCGGGGAACTACGGCTACAGCGAGGAGGTGCGCGCGAACGAGCAGTACGCCGTGGGGAACCAGGGCGCCAACAACACCGTCGTGCCGCTCACCTCCGTGCGCGGCAGCACCGGCCGCAGCTCGGCCCAGTGGGGCGGCATCGCCAATTTCTCCATGCTGCTCGGGCGCAACTCCCGCCTCGCGCTCAACACCACCGCCACGCGCAGCGCCGACAACGAGGCGCGCACCGACCGCGGCTTCGACGAGAACCTGGCCGACAGCATCGCGCGCACCACGCTCCGCTACGTGGAGCGCGGGGTCGCCACCGCCAATCTCCAGGGGGAGCACCAGCTGTCCGAACGGCAGAAGCTCTCCTGGTCGGCCACCTGGGCCTCCACCGCCCGCCGCGAGCCCGACCGCTCCGACCTCGTGTACGTGCGCGGCACCGGGGGGACCTACTCGCTGCTCGCCTCGCTGGACGGGGCCCGCCGCCTCTACTTCGACCTGGGCGAGGAGAACCGCACCGTCCAGCTCGACCACGCCATCAACGTGGGCGCGGTGGCCCGGCAGAACACCATCAAGGTGGGGGCCTACGCCCGCGCCACCGACCGCTCCGCGCAGGCGCCCATCTTCGCCTTCATCAGCCGCGCCCCGTCCAGCGTGATGCAGCAGGGCGCCAACGTGATCTTCGGGGCGGCGCAGGCGTGCGCCACCTGCAGCACCATCAACGTGCAGCCCATCGGCCAGGCGGGGTCCTACACCGCCGCCGACCAGACGGTGGCGGGCTACGCCATGGCCGACTGGGGGGTGGGCGAGCGGGTGCGCGTCATCGCGGGCGCCCGGTACGAGGCGGCCGACATCACGGTGGCGTCCAGCACCCAGGGCGGCTTCACCACCACCGCCACCCTCCGCAACGCCGACCTGCTCCCCTCGCTGCTGGTGAACACCCGCCTCTCCGAGACGCAGAACCTGCGCTTCGGCCTCACCCGCACCCTGGCGCGCCCCGAGTACCGCGAGCTCGCGCCGGTCACCTTCCGCGACGTGCTGGGGGGCGTGAGCGTCACCGGCAACGACAAGCTGGTGCGCTCCCTGATCGACAACGTGGACCTGCGCTGGGAGGCCTTCCCGGCCGACGGCGAGGTGGTGAGCCTGGGGGTCTTCTACAAGCGCTTCGACCGCCCCATCGAGCGCGTCGAGCAGGCCACCTCCGGCGCCTACCAGGCGCGCTTCCAGAACGCCCTCAGCGCCACCAACTACGGCGTGGAGCTGGAGCTGCGCAAGCAGCTCGGCCTGCTCGGCGGGTGGGCGCGCGGCCTGACCGCCTTCTCCAACGTCACCCTGATGCAGTCGCACGTGGCGCTGGACACCACCCGCGGGCTCACGGTCACCGACCGCGAGCGCCGGCTGGTGGGCCAGGCCCCCTACGTGGTCAACGGCGGGCTCACCTACGCCTCGGAAAGCGGGCGCACCTCCGCCACCGTGCTGTACAACGTGGTGGGCGAGCGCATCTACGCCGCCGGCGTGACGCCGCTCCCCAACATCCTCGAGACGCCCCGCCACCTGGTGGACCTTTCCTTCCGCTTCCCCGTGGCCGGCTCCCTGTCGGGGCGCCTCGACGCGCGGAACCTCCTTGATGCGCGCACCCGCTTCATGCAGGGGAACCTGGAGCGCGAGGGGTTCAATGTCGGCCGGACGGTGGCAATGGGCTTCG
>JAGWYS010000375.1 GCA_018969225.1 Gemmatimonadota bacterium
GGGCGTCCACGCGCCGCCACTCGACGTCGTGCGCCACGCGGGCCCCGTTGGCGTCCCCCACCCCGCCGTCGCCCTCGGCCACCGGACGCGGCGGCCGCCGCAGCAGCGCCGCCGTCATGGCGTGACGCCGCGGGTCGCCGTGCGCCATGGCCGCGCGCCGCACCTCCCCGGCCGGCGTGAGCAACTCCAGCAGGGTCCAGTCGGCCAGCAGCGGCACCGGCAGTTCGGCGATGGTGGCGAGCGTGGCGTCCACGTCGAGCGTGGCGGCCAGCACCCACCCCGCCGTGGCCAGCAGGCGCTGCCCCTCCTCGGCGCGCTTGCGCGCGCTCACGTCGCGCAGCACCACCATGTACGTGCGGGTGCCATCCACGGCCACCCGCGCAATGGCCGCCTCGGCGGGGAACACTTCGCCCCCCCGGCGCATGCCGCTGATGGGGCGGCGCTCCCCCATGGTGCGCCAGGCATCGGGGCCGTCGGAGAAGGCGCGCAGGTGGGCGCGATGCGGCGCCCGGACACCCGAGGGGAGGAGCCGGTCGAGGGGCTCCCCCAGCATCTCCGCCTCGCGCCACCCGAAGATCTGCTCGGCGCCGCGGTTGAAGCGGACGATGCGGAACTCCTCGTCCAGCGCGATGATCGCGTCGGCGGCGATGTCGGCCACCGCGGCCAGGGCCGCCTGCGTGTGGGGGTGCGCCATGCGCACGAGAATAGCGTGGCGACCCGCTATCTTTCCAGCCATGCCCCGGTTCGCCATCCCCCGCCTGCCGCTGCTCGTGCTGGCCGTGCTCGCCGCCGGCGGCGCGGCGCCCTGGCTGCTGCGCGCGGTGGCCCCGTCGGCGGACCCCGACGCCTGGCGGCAGGGCACCTGGATGGCGGGGCTGCTGCTCACCGGGGCGCCGGTGGCGTGGCGGACGCTGCGCGGGATGCTGCGCGGGGAGTTTGCCGCCGACGTGGTGGCCATGCTGGCCATCGTGGGCGCGGTGCTGCTGCAGCAGCCGGCGGCGGGGCTGGTGGTGGTGCTCATGCAGACGGGGGGCGAGGCGCTGGACGCCTACGCGGTGGCGCGCGCCTCGAGCGCGGTGGCCGCGCTCGAGGCCGACGCGCCACGCACCGCGCACCGGATGGACGGGACGCGCATCGCGGACATCGACGCCGCCGCCATCGTCCCCGGGGACCGGCTGCTGGTGCGCCCGGGGGAGCTGATCCCCTGCGACGCCCGGGTGGTGGGGGGCGACTCCCACGTGGACACGGCGCGGCTCACCGGGGAGCCGCTGCCGGTGCGGGCCCGCCTTGGCACGCTGCTGCTGTCGGGGAGCGTCAACCAGGAGGGGGCGCTCACGCTGGAGGCGGTGCGGGCGGCCAGCGAGAGCCAGTACGCGCGCATCGTGGAGCTGGTGCGCACGGCGCAGGCGTCCAAGAGCCCGCTGCAGCGCACCGCCGACCGGTGGGCGGTGTGGTTCACCCCGCTCACGCTGCTGGTGTGCGCAGCGGCGTGGCTCGCATCGGGGGACCCGGGGCGGG
>JAGWYS010000146.1 GCA_018969225.1 Gemmatimonadota bacterium
GCTTGGCGCGGAGGGCGGCGTCCTGCGTGCTGTCGGCGGCCACGCGCGCAATGGGCTGGCGCCGGGCGAGGATGCGGGCCTCGGCCAGTGCCGCGCGGGAGACGTAGCACCCCATGGGGGTGGCGGCCACCAGCAGCGCCCCCCCGCCGGCCGCGAGGGCGGCCAGCCGGGGCCACCGCGCGCGCAGGCGGGGCCACCAGGGCGCCCATGCGGCGCGCGGGCCCGATGGCCGGGGCCGGTGCCGAGGGGCGGCACCGGTGGCTATTCTTGAGGGATCATGTCGTTCGTCCACCTGCACTGCCACTCCGAGTATTCGCTCCTGGACGGGGCCAACCGCATCGACGACCTGATCGCGCGCGCGAAGGCGTTCGAGCAGCCGGCGGTGGCCATCACGGACCATGGTAACATGCACGCCGCCTGGGAGTTCCAGGAGAAGGCGAAGAAGGCCGGGATCAAGCCCATCCTGGGGATGGAGGCGTACGTGGCCCCCGGGGACCGCCGGCAGCGGGGACGCCCGGCGCCGGGGGTGAAGCCGTACTACCACCTGGTCGTGCTGGCGCGGGACTTCACGGGGTACCGCAACCTGGTGAAGCTCAGCTCGCTGGCGTACACCGAGGGGTTCTACACCAAGCCGCGCATCGACCGCGAGCTGCTGGCGCGCCACAGCGAGGGGCTCATCGTCACCTCCGCGTGCCTGGCGGGGGAGGTGGCCACCCACCTGATGGACGACCGGTGGGAGCAGGCGCGGGAGGTGGCGGCGTGGTACGCCGAGCTGTTCCAGGGGCGCTACTACCTGGAGGTGCAGGCGCACGGCAGCGAGGGGCAGGCCGAGCTGAACGGCAAGGTGTTCCGGCTGGCGGACGAGCTGGGGCTGCCGGTGGTGGCCACCAACGACGCGCACTTCCTGAAGCACGAGGACCACGCGGCGCACGACGTGCTGCTGTGCATCGGGCTGGGGAAGGACCACGGCGACGCCAACCGGATGAAGTACGACGACGGCCTGTACTTCAAGGCGGCCGACGAGATCCGCGCGGCGATCCCCGGGCGCGAGGAGGTGCTGACGAACACGCTGGCCATTGCGGACAGCGTGGACGTGCAGTTCGCGAAGAAGTACTTCGTGCCGGCGTTCCCGCTCCCCGAGGGGGTGGCGTCGGAGAACGAGCTGCTGGTGCGGCTGGCCACGGCGGGGACGGTGCGGCGCTACGGCGAGCCGTTCCGCGACGAGGTGCGGGAGCGGCTGGCGTACGAGCTGGACGTGATCACGAAGACCGGCTACGCGGGGTACTTCCTGATCGTGGCGGACTTCATCCAGGCGGCGCGCGACCGGGGGATCCCGGTGGGGCCGGGGCGCGGCTCGGCGGCGGGGTCGCTGGTGGCGTACGCGCTGGGGATCACCGACGTGTGCCCGCTGGAGTTCGACCTGCTGTTCGAGCGCTTCCTGAACCCCGAGCGCGTGTCCATGCCCGACGTGGACGTGGACTTCTGCTTCGAGCGGCGGGGGGAGGTGATCGAGTACGTCCGGCAGAAGTACGGGCGGGACTCGGTGGGGCAGATCGTGACGTTCGGGACGATGAAGTCGCGGGCGGCGGTGAAGGACGTGGGGCGGACGCTGGGGTTCACGCCGGCGGAGACGGACGCGCTGGCCAAGCTGATCCCCAACGCGCCGAACCACTCGCTGACGGTGGCGGAGGCCATCGTGCAGGTCCCCGACGTGAAGCGGCTGTACGAGGGGGAGCCGCGCTACCGGCAGCTGCTGGACTACGCGACGCGGCTGGAGGGGCTGTCGCGGCACACGGGGGTGCACGCGGCCGGGGTGGTGATCGCGCCCGGGCCGCTGGACGAGTTCGTGCCGGTGTGCACGCAGGCCACGAAGGGGTCGGGGGGCGGGGAGGAGGAGCGGGTCATCGTGACCCAGTACGACATGACGGCGCTGGAGAAGGCCGGCATGCTCAAGATGGACTTCCTGGGGCTCACGACGCTCACGGTGATCACCGACACGCTGGCGCTGGTGAAGGCGCGGCACGGGATCGACGTGGTGCTGGAGGAGCGGGGCTTCGCGGACGCCGAGACGTACCGGATGCTGCGGGCGGGGCGGACGGCGGGGGTGTTCCAGTTCGAGTCGCCGCTGGCGACGGACGTGCTCAAGCGGATGCGGTGCGACCGCTTCGACGACCTGGTGGCGTCGAACGCGCTGCTGCGCCCCGGGCCGCTGGACGCCGGGATGCACCACGTGTACATCCGGCGCAAGCGCGGGGAGGAGCCGGTGGCGTACGCGCTGCCGGAGCTGGAGCCGATCCTGGCGAACACGTACGGCGTGATCACCTACCAGGAGCAGGTGATGCGCATCGCGCAGGTGCTGGCGGGGATCTCGCTGGCCGAGGCCGACGTGCTGCGCAAGGCGGTGGGGAAGAAGGACGCCGCGCTCATCAAGCAGGAGCTGGGGAAGTTCACCGCGAAGGCGGTGGCGCGCGGGCACGACCCGGCGGTGATCGAGGAGCTGGCGGGGCAGATCGAGACGTTCGGACGGTATGGCTTCAACAAGAGCCACAGCGTGGCCTACTCGGTCGTCGCCTATCACACGGCGTACCTCAAGGCGCACCATCCCGCCGAGTTCATGGCGGCGCTCCTCTCGTCGCAGATCGGGAAGACGGAGGAGGTGATCAAGTACATCGCCGAGGCCCGGGAGATGGGGCTGGAGGTGCTGCCGCCGGACGTGAACGAGTCGGGGTGGCGCTTCACGGTGGTGGGGGACGGGCGGATCCGCTTCGGGCTGGGGGCCATCCGCAACGTGGGGAAGGGGGCGATCGACTCGCTGCTGGCGGCGCGCGCCGAGGGACCGTTCCCGTCGCTGCACGACCTGTGCGCGCGGGTGGACCTGCGGCTGTGCAACGCGCGGGTGTTCGAGGCGCTGGTGGCGTCGGGGGCGTGCGACGGGCTGGGAGGGCACCGGGCCCAGCTGCTGGCGGGGCTGGACCACGCCATCCAGGAGGCGTCGCTGCAGCAGGAGGAGGCGGCGCGCGGGCAGGGGTCGCTGTTTGGCGACCTCATGGGGGAGCCGGCCCCCGGCGGCGGCGCCCCCGCGGCGCCCCGGACACCGGCGCTCCCCAACACCCCCCCGTGGAGCGAGTCGGAGCGGCTGCAGCGTGAGAAGGAGCTGCTGGGGTTCTACATCTCGGGGCACCCGCTGGAGCCGTTCCGCACGGAGTGCGAGCTGTTTGCCACCCATCAGGTGGCGCAGCTGGGGACGTGGACGGGCGATCCGGTGGCGGTGGCGGTGGTGGTCACGGCCATCAAGCGGCAGGTCTCCAAGCGCTCCGGGGCGGAGTTCGCCCGGTTGACAGTGGAGGATTTTTCCGGATCTTCCGAGGTGCTGGTGTTTCCCGAGGCGTGGGGGGTGGTGGCCGACACGGTGCGGCCGGACGTCCCCCTGCTGCTCAAGGGCGGGTACTCGCGCCGCGACCAGGGGGGGGAGAACGTGACCCTCATCGTGGACGCGGTGACCCGGATGGCCGAGCTGCGCGCCAGTGGCGGGCTGGCGGTGGCGATCGACCTGGCCCCCGGTGCGGGGCTGGCGCCGTCGGTGATGGACGACGTGCGGACCGCGCTGGAGGGGCACGAGGGCTCGGTGCCGGTGGAGGTGCGCTGGCACGGCGGCCACACCGGGCCGGTGCGCTTCCGGGCGCGCCGCGCGTCGGTGGCGGCCACGCCGGCGCTCCTGGCCGAGCTGCGGGCGCTGCTGGGCGCCGACCGGGTGCGCCTGGTGCGCGCCGCGCACTGACCGGCTCCATCCGCTTTTCTTCATTCCTTCAACCGGATCCCCTCATGGCCGCCACCCCCGTCCTCGACTTTGAAAAGCCGATCGTGGATCTCGAGCGGCAGGTGGAGGAGCTGCGCCGGCTGGCCGGCGAGCGGCAGGTGGACGTGGCGGAGGAGCTGGCCCCGCTGGAGGCCAAGCTGTCGTCGCTGCGCCGGGAGGTGTACCGCACGCTGACGCCGCTGCAGCGGGTGCAGGTGGCGCGCATGGCGCGGCGCCCCTTCACGTCGGATTACCTGCGGCTGGCGTTCACCGACTTCCTCGAGCTGCATGGCGACCGCCAGTTCCGCGAGGACGCGGCCATCATGGGCGGGTGGGCGCGGCTGGAGGGGGAGACGGTGATGGTCATCGGGCACGAGCGGGGGCGGGACACCAAGGAGAACCTGCGGCGCAACTTCGGGATGCCGCACCCCGAGGGGTACCGCAAGGCGCTGCGCCTGATGAAGCTGGCGGAGAAGTTCCAGGCGCCGGTGGTGACGTTCATCGACACGCCGGGCGCGTGGCCCGGGCTGGGGGCGGAGGAGCGCGGGCAGAGCGAGGCGATCGCGCGGAACCTGCTGGAGATGAGCCAGCTGCAGGTGCCCATCGTGGCCACGGTCATCGGCGAGGGAGGCTCCGGGGGCGCGCTGGCGCTGGGCGTGGCCGACCGCGTGCTGATGCTGGAGCACTCGGTGTACTCCACCATCTCGGTGGAGGGGTGCGCGGCCATCCTGTGGAAGGACGGCAAGAGCGTGGAGATGCGCGACCGGGCGGCCAACGCGCTGCGCCTCACGGCGCCGGACCTGCTGGAGCTGGGGGTGGTGGACGAGGTGATCCCCGAGCCGGTGGGGGGGGCGCATTCGGACCACGCGGCCATCGCGGCGTCGCTGCGCGACACGCTGGCGCGGCAGCTGGAGGAGCTGCGCCGCCTGAAGCCGGACAAGCTGGTGCGGCGTCGGCGGGAGAAGTTCCTGAAGATGGGCCGGTTCGCGGAATAGCGCGCGCGCATGGCCCACCTGGTGGAGGTCGCGTTCCGGGGGAACCGGAAGGAGTTCTTCTCGTGGGAGGGGGAGGCGCCGCCCCCGGCGCGCGCGGGGGTGGTGGTGGAGGTGGAGCGCGGCGAGGACTTCGGGCGCGTGCACAGCACGGGCGCGCTGGCGGAAGTCCGCTGCCGCGGGTGCGCGCACGGCTGCGGCACCGCGCCCCCGCCGCGGCGCATCGTGCGGCTGGCCACCGCAGACGACGAGCGGCGCGAGCGCGAGCGCAGCCCGGAGCACGAGGCGGCGCGGCGCCAGGCGGCGGAGCGGGTGCGCGCGGCCGGGCTGGTGATGAAGGTGACCGACGCCGAGTGGCAGTGGGACCGGCGCAAGCTGACGCTGTACTTCACCGCCGAGAAGCGGGTGGACTTCCGCGAGCTGGTGCGGGAGCTGGCGCAGCTGTTCCGCACGCGGATCGAGCTGCGGCAGATCGGGGTGCGCGACGAGGCGAAGCGGCTGTCGGGGGTGGGCCGGTGCGGGCGCGAGTACTGCAGCGCCAGCTGGATGCAGGAGCTGCGCCCGGTGAACCTGGGGATTGCCAAGGACCAGCAGCTGTCGCTCAACCCGCAGCAGATCTCGGGGGCGTGCGGGCGGCTCATGTGCTGCCTGCGGCACGAGCACGACTTCTACGTGCAGAGCCGGCGGCGCTTCCCCAAGGAGGGGAAGGTGCTGGTGACGGCGCGCGGCGAGGAGAAGGTGCTGGCGTGCGACCTGTTCCGCGACCGGGTGACGCTGCGCGGCCCCGACGGCGACACCCGCGTGGTGCCGCTGGCCGAGCTGCGCGCCGAGGTGGTGCACGCGGAGGGGGCGTGGATGCAGGCCGAGGGGTCGGCCGCGGCCACCGCGACGCTCATGGCCCAAGCGGAGGCGGAGGCCGAGGGGGAGACCGACACCGGGACCGAGGTGTCGCCCGCGGTCGCGCCGGTGCCGCCGTCGAGGACGCCTGAGGCGACGATGCCGCCCCTGGCGGCAAGCGCGCCCCACGACTCGGACGACGGCGACGAGGCGGAGGAGGACGATCCGGCCGATGCCGACGCCCCTGACGCCCCCGAGGGGCAGGACCCAGGCGAGGACGCCCCGCGCCGCAAGCGCCGGCGCGGCCGGCGCGGGGGGCGCCGCGTGCGGGCCGCCGAGCAGCGCCGCAGCGCCCCCGATGACCGCCCAGGCGACCATGGCGGCGACGCGGGCGGCGACCGCCCCGACGCCCCGCCTCCCGATCCCTCCTGACCGCGCGCATGCCCCGCTTCTTCCTCACCACGGCCATCGACTACGCCAACGGCGACCCGCACCTGGGGCACGCGCTGGAGAAGATCGGCGCCGACGTCATCGCCCGCTACCAGCGCCAGGCGGGGCTCGATGTGCACCTGCTCATCGGGATGGACGAGCACGGCCAGAAGGTGCAGCAGACGGCGGCGGCGGCGGGGGTGGACCCCCAGGCGTTCACCGACGGGGTCGCCGCGCGCTTCCAGGCCATGTGGGCGCGGCTGGGCGTTGCGTACGACCAGTTCATCCGCACCACCGACGCCCATCACAAGGCGGGCGTGCAGGCGCTCATCGGCCGCATCCTGGAGCGCTCCCCGGGCGACTTCTATGAGCAGTCGTACACCGGGCGCTACTGCGTGGGGTGCGAGGCGTTCAAGCAGGACGCCGACATCGCCGACGGCCGCTGCGCGCTGCACCCGACGCGCACGCTGGAGGACGTCGAGGAGCGCAACTGGTTCTTCCGGCTGTCGGCGTACCAGGAGCGGCTGCGCGCCCACCTGGAGGCGCACCCCGGGTTCGTGCAGCCGGAGAGCCGCCGCAACGAGATCCTCGGGCTGCTTGCGCAGGGGCTCGAGGACGTCTCGGCGTCGCGGGCGCGGCTGTCGTGGGCGGTCCCCTTCCCGGTGCCCCTGTCCACGGGCGAGGTGCAGGGGACGTACGTGTGGTTCGACGCGCTCCCCAACTACCTCACCGCGACGGGATTCCCCGAGGCGGGGTACGAGGCGCGGTGGCCCGCCGACCTGCACGTCATCGGCAAGGACATCACCCGCTTCCACGCGGTCATCTGGCCGGCCATGCTCATGGCGGCGGGGCTGCCGCTGCCGCGGCAGGTGTGGGCGCACGGCTTCGTGCAGCTGGGCGGGGAGCGGTTCTCCAAGAGCGCGGGGGTGAAGCTGGACTTGGGGGAGGCGGTGGACCGCTTCGGCGCCGACGCCTTCCGCTACGTGCTGCTGCGCGAAGTCCCCTTCGACGGCGACGGGAACTTCTCCTGGGAGCGCTTCGCCGAGCGGTACACCAGCGACCTGGCGAACGCGTTCGGCAACCTGGCGAGCCGGGCGACGGCGATGGTGGAGAAGTACCGCGGCGGCGTGGTACCGGCGGCGCCCGTCCCCTCCGCGGAAGCGGAGGACGCGGCCGACCTCGCGGCGTACCACACGGCGATGGACGGCCGGCAGGGGTGGCTGCTGCACGAGGGGCTGGCCGCGGTGGCCCGCCAGACGGCGCGCGCCAACGAGTACGTGGCCGCCACCGCGCCGTGGGCCGTGGCCAAGGACCCGGCGCGCGCCGCCGAGCTGGACGCCATCCTGGCGTCGCTGATCCGCCGCATCGCCCGCCAGCTGGTGCAGTTGGCGCCGTTCCTCCCCGCCAAGGCGCAGGAGGCGTGGGCACAGCTGGGCGCCCCCGGCGCGGTGGCGTCGGTGCCGTTCGCGCAGCTGGCGGCGCTGGATCCCGCCGGGTGGACGGTGCGCAAGGGCGCGCCGCTGTTCCCGCGCCCGGAGGGGTGACTGACAGGGCCCGGGCCGTGACGGCTCCGGCGGGATGGTGCGGCGCGCGGTGACGATTCGGGGTGGCGGGCGTCACCCTTCCGTATGGACAGCCCCGTCCGCGCGGCCACGCACCACCCCGGCGCCCGATGCGCGCGGGGATCGCGGCGACCGCCCCGCCACCCGCGGGCCGGATTCGCGCTGGAAATAGTGATGCTGTTGATGGTGCTCTTCTCGGTGGTGATCCTGGCGGGGCTGACCACCGTGAGCACCATGGCCCGCACCTCCAGCGCCGACTACCTCGCGGCGCGCGCCGTGTACGCCATGGAAGGGGCGAGCGACGACCTCATGTCGCAGCTGGACGCGGCCATGCAGGACGGCGCCGTCAGCGAGGAGGAGCTGGCCCGGCTGGTGCCACCCACGGTCGCGGGGTTCACCGTGGACCAACGGGTGGTGAAGCAGGGGACTCCGGTGCAGCGCACCGTGACCGCGGGACCGTTCACGGGCCTGTATGCGCTCAACCAGGTGTTCGAGATCACGGTCACCGCCACCGACAGCACCAACAGCCGCGCGGGGGCCATGATCACCGTGAACGCCCAGTCGATCCCGGTGTTCCAGTTCGGCGTCTTCTATGACCAGGACCTCGAGATCCACCCCGGGCCGGCGATGACCTTCGAGGGGCGGGTCCACACCAATGGCCACCTGTACACCCACAACAACGTGACCTTCGGGGGGGTCGTCACCACCCCCGAAAGCACCTTCCTGGACACCAAGCACGGCGAGGCCAGCACCAACGGGGTGTTCATCCGGAATGGCAACGGCGTGGCGACGAAGCTGGACTTCAGCTCGCGCTCGCTGGGCGACGCCGCCTATCGGCAACGCAGCGAGGCCCTGTTCCAGGGGCGCCTCATGAGCCGGGCGCACGGCGTGAAACCGCTGCAGCTGCCGCTGCCGACGGACCTCCCCCCGTTCACGCTGCTGCAGCCGCGCAACGACGCCGACGCGCCGGCGGTGCGGCCGGTGAAGATGGCGTGGAAGGCCGACTGGCACGTCACCGTGCGCGCCGGGGTGTTCGCCATCGCGGACACCACCGCCATGAAGGCGGCGTTCTGCGACTCGCTGGTGCAGGTGCGTCCGCCGGGGCTGCAGGTCCCCTCTGCCGCCGACTGCCGGCGGATCTTCAAGCCGCGCGTGGACGCCTTCCTGGACGGGCGCGAGCTGCGCCGCCCCGACCTGGTGGACATCCACCTGGACTCGCTCAAGGCGTGGAGCGACGCGGCTCCCGCGACGCGGGCGCCGCGCGTGCTGTATGTGCACTTCACGGGGCTGCCGGGGGGAACCCGGGGGGACATGCCCGCCGTGCGCCTGCGGCAGGGGGACGCGCTCCCGCTCCCCCGCCCGGCGGGGGATTCCGGCGGGCTGACCGTGGCCACCGAGGGGCCGCTCTACGTGCTGGGGAACTACAACACGGCGACCTGGCGCCCCAGTGCGCTCATGGGGGACGCGATCGTCTTCCTCTCGCGCCCCCCCAACCCGGCGATGAGCGCCTCGCCGACGCTCCCCACGGCGCAGCGGTGCGGACACGCCAGCGCGCGCGGGTGGTGCGACAACCAGCAGCAAGCGTCGGCCGTTCGCCCCGCGCAGCACACCACGATCAACGCGGCCATCCTGGCGGGGCACACCGCCACGCGCTGCGATTACCGACGCGCCGGGTGCATCAGCCCCGTCGGCGGTGGGGGGCTGCACAACATGGCCAACTTCCGCGAGAACTGGGGGGGCGGGATCACCCACACCTACCGCGGCTCCATCGTGTCGCTGTTCACCACCCGGTCCTTCGTCAACGACTTCAGCGGGGCCTTCTACAGTCCCCCCACCCGCAACTGGTCGTTCGAGACGCGCTTCCAGAACCCGGCGCAGCTCCCCCCGGGCACCCCGGCGGTGGGAAACG
>JAGWYS010000147.1 GCA_018969225.1 Gemmatimonadota bacterium
GGTGAAGTCCGGCGCCTCGACACCGGCCTGCAAGGGGATCGTCGGATCTGTCATGACTCAGAAAGCTGGGGGAGAGGCAGGGGCGCCGCAGCCGGACCCGGCGGGCCGACCCTGGAGCACCGAGAACGCAGGGAACCTGCTCAAGGTCCTGCTCGTGGACAATGACCGGGAGTCGGTGGAGCGTTCCGAGGAGGCGCTGCGCCGGCGCCTGCAGGGGCGGGTGGCGGTGCGCCGGGCTCCCACCCTGGCGGAGGCGATCACTCAGCTCGGCCACGAGCTCCCGGACGTGATCGTGCTGGACCCCGCGATCGACGCCATGGACGGGGTTGCGACGCTGGCCAGCCTGCGCGCGGTGGCGCCCCCCGTGCCGGTGGTGGTGCACGCCCGCCAGTTGGACGACGCGACCGCCATGCGGCTGCTCCGGGGCGGGGCGCAGGAATGCCTGTCCAAGGCCGCCGTGCCGGCGGAGTTGCTGGCGCGCACGCTCGCCTTTGCGATCGCGCGGCAACGGCGGCAGGCCGCGCTGGAGGCCGAGCGCCTGCAGGCGGCGCATGAGGCCACGCACGACCCGCTGACGGGGGTGGCCAACCGGGCGTTGTTCTTCGACCACCTGGAACGGGCGCTCGCCTACGGGAGCCGCAACGGCACCAAGACCGGCGTCCTGTACCTGGACCTGGACGGCTTCAAGGCCATCAACGACCGGCGAGGGCACGCCGCTGGCGACGCGGTGCTGCAGGTGGTCGCGTCGCGCCTCCAGGAGTGCGTGCGACGCTCCGACTTGGTGGCGCGGCTTGGCGGGGACGAGTTCGTGGTGCTGCTCCCCGACGTCACGAGCCGCCTGGATGTGGCCCGGGTGCGGGACGCGGTGCAGGAGGGGGTGGCGGAACCGATTGCGGTGGAGGGGCTGGCCACACCGATACGGGTGACGGCCAGCGTCGGGGAGGCGATGGCGCCGCTGGACGGCGCCACCCCGATGGCGCTGCTGGAGGCCGCCGATGCGGGGATGTACCGCACCAAGGGGGCCGCGCGGCGGCAGGCGGCGCGCGCGCCGGGGGGATCCCCCTGGGAGCTGGCGCTGCGGGACGCCGTGCCACGGGGCGAGATCACGGTGCTCTACCAGCCGATCATGGACGTGGTGACCCGGCGGCTGGTGTCCGTGGAGGCGCTGGTGCGGTGGCGGCACCCCGAACACGGCCTCCTGGCCCCCACGGCGTTCCTGCGGCTCGCCGAGGACACCGGGCTGGTGGTGCCGATCGGGGCGGAGGTGCTGCGCCAGGCGTGCGGGACGGTGATGGCGTTACGCCGCATTCCGGCCCTTGCCGCGCTGTCGGTGCACGTGAACGTCTCCGGGGTGGAACTGCGCGAACCGGGGTGCGCGCGCACCGTCGCCGCGGTGCTGGCGGCGACGGGGTGCCCGGTGGAGGCCCTGGTGGTGGAGGTGACCGAGACCAGCGCGCAGGTGGAAGGGGCGCCGGCGCTGGGGACGATGGCGGCGCTGCGGGCGCAGGGGGTGCGGCTGGTGCTCGACGACTTCGGGGTGGGCTACGGCTCGCTGCACGTGCTGCGCGAGGCGCCGGTGTCGGGCTTCAAGGTGGACCGGCGCTTCGTGCGGACGATGCTGGAGGAGCAGCGCGACTGGGCCATCGTGACCGCGCTGCTGAAGCTGGGGCGCGGACTGCCCGCGGAGGTGGTGGCCGAAGGGGTGGAGACTCCGGAGCAGTCGCGGGCGCTGGCGCGCCTGGGGTGCCGGCGCCAGCAGGGGTACCTCTTCGCCCGTCCCCTGGCGGCGGAGGCGTTGCGCGCCTGGGCGGTGCCGGAGGCGGCCTGACCCGGACGTGTGCTCGCGCGGCTCCGTGCGCGCGGTCATCCCCCGTCTGTGAAGCCGTAGGCCTCCGCCAGGGCCGGGTCCTTGCGCGCGACCAGCCGGGCCAGGTCCACGATGACCTTGGCCTGCTTCCAGGTGGCGTCGTCCTGCATCTTGCCGTCGATCATGGCCACGCCGCTTCCGGTGGGGAGGGCCTCCAGCACGCGGCGGGCGAAGCGGACCTCGGCCACGTTGGGGCTGAAAACGCGGCGCGCAATCTCCACCTGGTTGGGGGCCAGCGACCACGCCCCCACCATGCCCATCACGAAGACGTTGCGCATCTGGGCCTCGCACCCGGCCTCGTCGCGGATGTCGCCAAAAGGGCCGTAGAAGGGCCGCAGCCCGTGCGCCACGCAGGCGTCCACGATGCGCGCCACCGAGTAGTGCCAGAGATCCTGCTGCACGAAGGCGCGGGGGGCGGCATCGTCCCCCGGCACGGGGTCGCCCAGCACGCCGTAGTCCGGGTGCCCGCCCCCGACGCGGGTGGTCTTCATGCCGCGGGAGGCGGCCAGGTCGGCGGGGCCCAGGCTCATGCCGTGCAGCCGCGGCGTCGCCCCGGCAATGGTGTCCACGTTGCGGACCCCTTCGGCGGTCTCGATGAGCGCGTGGAGCATGATGGGGCGGGTGATGCCGTGGCGCGCCTCCAGGAGCGCCACGTACTGGTCCACGAAGTGGAGGTCCCACGGTCCCTCCACCTTGGGGATCATGAGCACGTCCACGATGTTCCCCGCCTGGGCGACGATCTGCTCGAGGTCGTCGAGGATCCACGGGCTGTTGAGGCAGTTGACGCGCACCCACAGCCCGGTCTCGCTGAAATCGTTGGTGCGCGCGACCTCGATGAAGCCGGCGCGCGCCGCCGCCTTGTCCTCGACCGGGATGGCGTCCTCGAGGTTGCCGCACAGCACGTCGCACTGGCGCACCAGCTCGGGGATCTTCGCGCGCACCTTCTCGAGGTGCGGCGGGAAGAAGTGCACCATCCGCTCGGCGCGGAGGGGGCGCTCGCGCCACGGGGCGGGGGCGCCGATGGCGAGGGGCTTGTAGAAGTTGTGGGGAAGGCGGGTGTGGTACATCGGCGGGAGGAAGAGGTCGGGGAGGGCGGGCGGTCAGATGACGCGCTGGCGGCGCAGTTCGGCCACCTCCTCGGGGGTGCAGCCGAGGAGGTCCCGGAGCACGGCGTCGGTGTCCGCGCCCAGGCGGGGCCCGAGCGACCGGATGGTGCCCGGCGTGTCGGTGAGGCGGGGGACGACGGCGGGGACGATGACCGTCTCCGCGGTCTCCGGCTCGTCCACCGCCACGAGGGTGCGGCGCGCGTGGAACTGCCGGTCGCCGAAGATGTCGGCGATGTCGTTGAGCGGGGCGGCGGGGGTGTCGGTGGCGTGGCAGCGCGCCAGCACCTCGTCGCGGGCGAGCGAGCCGCACCAGTCGCGGACGATCTCGTTGACGTCGTGCCGGTGCTCGAGGCGCACCGCCTGCGTGCCGTAGATGCTGTGCGACGCCAGCTCCGGGCGCCCCATGGCCGCGGCCAGCCGCGCGAACAGCTTGTCGGTGGCGCAGGAGATGGCCACCCACTTGCCGTCGCGGGTGGCGAAGTGGCCGTGCGGGACGGCGTAGTCGTTGTGCGACGAGCCCTGCCGCTCGCGCACGGTGCCGTACATCGCGTAGGCGGGGGCCAGCTCGTCGGTGCAGCGGAACACCGATTCGTACAGCGCCGCGTCCACGTACTGCCCCTCGCCCGTGAGGTCGCGGTGGCGCAGCGCGAGCAGCACGCCGATGCAGCCGTACAGCCCCGTCATGTAGTCGCCGAGCGTGGTGGAGCCCGGGGTGACCGGGGTGCCCTTGGGCATCCCCGCCAGGTAGGCGATGCCGCCGACGGCGTGCGCCACGCGCGCGAACCCCGGGCGGTCGCGGTAGGGGCCCGTCTGCCCGTAGCCGGTGACCCGCAGCATGACGAGGCGCGGGTTGATGGCCCGCAGCACGTCCCATCCCAGCCCCCACTTCTCCAGCGTCCCGGTGCGGAAGTTCTCGCACAGCACGTCGGTCTGGGCGACGAGGCGCTTGAAGATCGCCACCCCCTCGGGGAGGCGGAGGTCGAGGGTGACGGAGCGCTTGTTGCGCCCCTCGCTGAGCCACGTGTAGGTGTCGCCGCGCTGCGAGGGCGTGCCGAACTTGCGCAGCCCGTCGCCCCCCACCGGGTGCTCCAGCTTGAGGACGTCGGCGCCGAACTCCCCGAGGAGGGTGGCGCAGAAGGGGGCCGCGATGATGGTGGCGATGTCGAGGACGCGGATCCCCGCGAGGGGGAGCGGCGCGGCGGCGGAGGCGGGGGCGGTCATGGCGGGCTCAGATGATGCGCTGGGCGCGCAGGCGGGCCACCTCGCCGGCGGCAAGCCCCAGCAGGTCGCGCATCACGGCGTCGGTGGCATCTCCCAGCGCGGGGCCCAGCCCGGTGATGCGCCCCGGGGTGGCGGAGAGCGTGGGCACGACGCCGGGGACGACGACATCGCCGACGCCGTCCACGGGCATGGCGGCCAGGTTCCCGCGGGCCTGGAACTGCTCGTCGGCGAAGATGTCGGCGATGCTGTTGACCTTCCCCACCGGCACCTCCTCCTCGAGGCAGCGGGCCAGGACCTCGTCGCGCGGGAGGGAGCCCACCCACTCGATCACCAGCTGGTTCACGGTGTCGCGCGCGGCTAGGCGCTTGCGCTGGTCGCCATAGAGGGAGCTGGAGGCGAGGTGGGGCTGCCCCATGGCCACCGACAGCCGCTCGAACATCTTGTCGGTGGTGCAGGCGATGGCGATCCACTTGTCGTCCTGCGTGCGGAAGTGGCCGTGCGGGACGGCGACGAAGGAGCCCGCCCCCTCGCGCTCGCGCACCTTGCCCTGCGCCCCGTACACGCCGGCGATCTCCTCGAGGACGCGAAAGACGGCCTCGTAGATCCCCACGTCGATGAGCTGCCCGCGCCCGGTGGCGTCGCGGTGGCGCAGCGCCACGAGGATGCCGATGGCGCCGAAGAGGCTGGCGATGTAGTCGCCGAGCGGCACCGTCCCCGGGAGCACGGGGGATTCGCCGGGGAAGCCGCACAGGTAGTTGAGCCCGCCGAAGGCCTGCGCGATGTGCGCGAAGCCGTGGCGCCGCCGGTAGGGGCCGGTCTGCCCGTAGCCGGTGACGCGCAGCATGACGAGGCGAGGGTTGGCCTCATGGATGCGCGCCCAGGTGAGCCCCCATTCTTCCATGGTGCCGGGGCGGAAGTTCTCGACGAGCACGTCGGACTTGCCCAAGAGGCGGAGGAAGAGCGCGAGGCCCTCGGGGTGGCGCAGGTCGAGGGTGACGGACTTGCGGTTGCGCGCCTCGCTGAGCCACTTGAGGGTGGCGTCAGGGCGCGTGGTGGGGGTGCCGAACCGTCGCATCGGGTCGCCCGCCAGCGGGTGCTCCACCTTGAGCACCTCGGCGCCGAACTCCCCCAGGATGGAGGCGGCGTACGGGCCGGCGAGGAAGTTGCCCACGTCAACGACGCGCAAGCCGTCGAGGGGCAGCCGAGGCGGGAGGGGGGCCTCGGCGGATGGATCGGATCCGACTGCGGACACGCCGGCGCTCCGGGGTAGGGGATTCACCACCGAGGTGAACGGCGGCGCGCGGCGGCGATGTTCCCCCGCGCGCCCCCCTGACACTGTCTACAGAATGGAATGGAGCGTATCGGGCTCGAACCGATGACCCCCTGCTTGCAAAGCAGGTGCTCTCCCAACTGAGCTAACGCCCCGCGCCGTGAAAGCTAGGGGGCGACCGACGGGGGGCCAAGGGGGCCGCCAGAGCGAAGCGTCAGGGGCGGATGACGCCCTGGAGGCGGGTCTGGGCGTGGGCGGCGTACGCCCGCACACCCACGAGCCAGACTCCGCTCGGGGCGTTGGCGCCGGTGAACTCGCATCGTTCCTGCGGCCCATCCAGCTCGGGGAAGCAGTTGGCCGTTCCCGTGTTCCCCGGGCGCCAGACGTACAAATCGGGATCACCCGTCCCGCCGGTGATGGACACGGTCAGCGAGGCGCTGCCGGCGGGCACGTAGATGGCGTAGTAGAGCCAGGTCCCCACGGAACCGTTGCTGACGACCTGCTCGATCCCCGAGCGCAACGCGGGCCGTCCCTCAAAGGCGGCCGACGCGGTGCGTCCCTCGCTGGAGACGGACACCGTGAAGGGGGAGGCATTGAGGGCGGACACCACCCCGGCCGAGGAGACGGTACCCCGGGACACGTCGGATGAAGACCACGCGATGGTCCGGTCGCTCAACACGTTGCCGCCTGGATCGCGGAGCGTGGCGACGATGGGGACCGGCACGCCAATGGGGAGATATCCGCCGGTGGGGTCGAGCGTGATGGTGGCGACCGGCGCCAGCGTCACCGTCACCTGCGACGACGCCGTGCGCCCCTCAACCGAGGCCGTGATGACGGCCACGCCCGGGGTCAGCCCAGCCACCAACCCCTGGTTGGAGATGGTGGCGACGTTGGGCGCCGAGGAGGTCCACGACACCGGACGACGCTGCAGCTGGTTCCCGTCGGCGTCGCGCGAGGTGGCCGACAGCTGCTGGGCGGCCCCCACGACCAGCGAGAGCGCCGCCGGGGTGACCGTCACGCTGGCCACCGGGGCGTTCACGGTGAGGGCGGCGGTGGCGGACCGCCCCTCCACCGTGGCGGTCACCGTGGTGTTCCCCGGGGTCACGGCAGTGACCCGCCCCGCCGTGCTCACGGTGGCGACGGAGGTGTTGCCCACGCTCCACGTGATGGTCCGGCCCGCCAGCAGGTTGCCGCTTCCATCGACCGGGCGGGCGGTGAAGGTGACCTGATCCCCCGGGAGCATGCTGACCGAGGGCGGATCAATCGTCACCGACGCGACCGGGGGGTTGGTGATGGTGAGGGTGGCCGTGCCGGTCCGCCCCTCGCTGGTGGCGGTGAGGGTGGCGGTGCCAACCGCCACGGCGGTGACCAGGCCGCTGGCCGACACGGTGGCCACGGTGGGCGCGGAGGTGCTCCACGCGACGTCGCGCCCCGGCAGCACCGTGTTGCCGGCGTCGCGCATGACCGCGGAGAACTGCAGCGTGGAGCCGATCACGAGGGTGGCCGTGGCCGGGGTGACCGTGACGGTGGCCACCGGCGGCGCGGACACGGTGACCGTGGCCGAGGCCGTGCGCCCCTCGACGGTGGCCACGACGGTGGCGGTCCCCGTGGCCACGCCAGTCACCAGACCGGCGGCCGACACGGTGGCCACCGCGGCGTTGGTGCTGCTCCATGAGACCGCGCGGCCGGTCAGCAATTCCCCCGCCGCGTCGAAGGCGGACGCGGTGAACTGCTGCGTGGCGCCCACCACGATGCTGGCCGACGGTGGCGCCAGCTGCACCGACGCCACGGGGGGCGGAGAGACGGTGATGGCGGCGGTGGCGGTGCGCCCCTCGACCGAGGCGGTGATGGTGGCAGAGCCTGGGCTGACGGCGGTCACCAACCCGAGGGAGGACACCGTGGCCACCGCATTGTTGGAGCTGGACCAGGAGACGGGGCGCCCCGTCAGGGGGCCCCCGGCGGCGTCAAACGCCGACGCAATGAGCTGCTGCGAGCCGCCGATGGCCAGCGTGGACGCCGGGGGGGACACCAGCAGGGTGGCCACGGGGATGACCACCGTGACCGAGGTGTTCGCGGCGAACCCGGAGAGGCTGTCGATGGCCACGATGGTGGCCGTGCCGGCCGCAACGCCGGTGACCAGTCCGCTGCCGCGCCCCACGGTGGCGATGTCCGGGGCGGAGCTCTGCCAGATGACAGGGCGCCCCGGGAGGAGGGTGCCGGCGGGATCCAGCAGCGAGACCGACAGCTGGACGGTCTGCCCCTGGAAGAAGGAGGGGTTGCTGGGGGAGATGGCGCCCGACCCCACGCGCGGGACCACCGTGACCGCCGCGGTGGCGGTGCGCCCCGTGGTGGCCTCGGTGGCGGTGATGGTGGCCTGCCCCGGCGCGACGGCGGTGACCAGCCCGGTGGCCGACACGGTGGCCACCGCCTGCGACGAGCTGCTCCAGGTGACGCCCTGCCCGCTGAGGACGTTGCCGGCGGCGTCGGAGAGGATGGCGGTGAACTGCGTCGTCTGCTGCGAGACCATCACGGAGGTGGCCGGGGCCACGCGGATCTGCGCGACGTTGGAGACGACGCGCACCTGCGCGGTGGCCGAGGTGCCCTGGGCGGTGGCCGTGACGGTGGAGGTGCCGATAGCCACCCCCGTGGCAAGCCCGGACACGGAGACCGTCACCTTGGTCGGGTCGCTGGAGCTCCAGACGACCGGGACGGAGGCGGCGCCGGGATCGAGCACGAGCCTGGCGGTGAGCTGGGCGCTGGCCCCCAGGATGAGTGAGGCGGGGACCCCCTCGATGGACACGGACTGCACGCCGACGACGGTGAGGACGGCGGAGCCGCGCAACGTGCGGCGGTCCTTGGTGAGGATGGAGGCGCCCACGACGGTCTGGCCGCGCCCCACCGCCGTGACGAGGCCGCTGCTGTCCACCGTGGCGACGGCCGGGCTGGAGCTGGACCAGGTGACCTTCTCGGTGGTGATCGACACCTCGCCGGAAGTGAGGCGCGCCGCGAGCACCATGACCTCGCCGGGGCGCAGCGTTTCCCTGGGCGCCTCCACGACCACGGCATCGGGGATGAAGGGCTTGATGAGCCCTTCCTCGGTGCACGAGAGGAGCGGCGGGAGCACGAGCAGCAGCGCGCCCAAGGCCCGGCGGCGCCACGCGCCGCGCCCCCCGCGCGCGCCACCCGTTGCAGGCAGGCCCATCATGGGAGGCGCCTCGGGATGGTGTCCACCCGCCAACGGAGCCTGGCCGAGCCGAACGCTTCCGCCTGCCGCTGCCGGTAGACGGAATCAATCATGGACTCCCGCATCTGCCGCAGCTGCAGAAAGGCCGCCTGCCGCTGCGGGAAGCTGGCACTGTCCGTCAGGTACTGGGTGCGCGCGCCGTCGTTGGCGAAGCGGGAGAAAATGCGGAACACGGGGAAGGAGGCGGCCCCGGCGGTGAGGCCGATGGCGGTGCCGCACAGCAGGAACGCGCTGGGCACGAAGGTCCCGGCCGGGTGGTATGAGCCGGTGTACGTGCCGCCATAGGGCTCCGGCGCGGTGGCCTGTCGGCGGCAGTGCGGCGACGAGGCGAGGGAGGCGATGCCCGCCACGGCGAGCGACCAGTACAGGTCGGTGCGGGCCCCACGTGGCGTGCGCATGGAGGCCACCACGGGCTGGCGCGGGAGCGGCGGCAGCACGTAGGCCATCTCGGTTTCCAGGGAACTGCGCGAGAGCGCAGACGCCACCGGCAGCGGCGCGCCCGCGCCGCGCTCCGCGGCGGGGCCTTCCCGCTCGACCGTGACCACCAGATCATGCCGTCCCGAGACGTACAGCACGGTGTCGCGGCGAACGTCCCCGTCCGCCGCCAAGATCGTCGCGAGGCGCCCCCGCGGGACCCGCACCGACACCGGGGTCGCACCCAAGGTGACGCGATTGACCATCACGGTCACGCCCGGCACCGACGACAACACCGACAGGAGCACCGAGGTGTCGGCCACGGCGCCGCTGGAGGAGCGCGCGGCACTCGCCCCGCCACCCGGCGCGGCGCCCGCCCCCCCGGCCCCT
>JAGWYS010000148.1 GCA_018969225.1 Gemmatimonadota bacterium
TCTCCGCATGGCCCACCACGCCGAGACCAGTCGACGCTGCCGCCGAGGGGCGGTGGCCGCAGGGGCGCTGTCGCTGTGCCTTGCCGCCGCGGGGGGGGCGGTGCCCGCGCAACCGGCCCCGGGGAGCGCCACGGGGGACCCCATCCGCCTGGTCGCCGCCTTCGACGGGCTGGGGCACCGCTTCCAGGGGCCGCACGGGCGCGTGACGCTGCGCAACCCGTCGGACAACTCCCTGGCGGTGGGGCCGCGGCACGTGGTGCAGACGGTGAACAGCCAAATCGCGGTGTTCACCCGCACGGGGCGCCCGCTGTACGGGCCGCTCCCCACCAACCTGGTGTTCCAGGGGTTTGGCGGCCCCTGCGAAACGCTGCTCAGCGGCGACGCCGTGGTGCGCTACGACCAGCTGGCGCGCCGCTGGCTGCTGGTGCTGCCCGTGTTCCGCCGGTCGCTCCCCACGGGCGCGCCCGAGGGGCCGCGCGCCGCGCGGCTGCCCGTCCCGCCGGTCACGCGCGACACCACGCCACGCGCGCCGCCACCGCGCCCCGGCGCCGAGCCGCCGATGGGGCAGTACGCCATGTGCTACGCGGTGAGCGCCACCGACGACCCGCTGGGTACCTGGTACCGGTACGGCTTTGCGCGGCCGCTCTTCCCCGACTACCCGCGCCCCGCGGTGTGGCCCGACGGCTACTACGTCCCCACCAGCACGGGGGACGACGTCGTGGAGAAGCACCTGTGCGTGGCCGAGCGGGCGGCGATGCTGCGCGGGGCGCCGGCGCGCGAGCTGTGCCGCATCATTGCCGGGGTCAACTTCCTCAACACGTCGGACCTGGACGGGCGCGCCCTTCCGCCACAGGGCACCCCCAACCTGGTGCTGGCGGCCGGCGGGACGCAGCTGCGCGGGGCGCTGGAGGCCGACTCGCTGCAGCTGTGGCGCTTCGGCGTGACGTGGGGGGACAGCGCCCGCACCACGCTGGAGGGGCCGGAAACGATTCGCGTGGCGCCATACCGCTACCTGTGCGGCGGGCAGCTCACCGCATGCGTGCCGCAACCCGGGGTGGCGCGCCGCCTGGACGCGCAGGGGGACAAGCTCATGGCGCGCACCGTGTACCGGCAGCAGGGGCGCCGCGGGGTGATCGCGGCGGCGCACGCGGTGGACACGCCGACCGGCGGCGGCGTGCGCTGGTACCTGCTGGAGGTGGACGCCGCCGGGCGCGTGACGCTGGCGCAGCAGGGGACGCACGCCACCGACAGCAGCTTCCGGTGGCAGCCCAGTCCGGCGCTGGACCGCGTCGGCAACCTGGCCATCGGGTACTCGTTCGGCGGCGCCAACGAGTTCCCCGGGCAGCGGCTGGCGGGGCGCACGCCGCGCGACCCCGCGGGGACGCTGCCGCTGCGCGAGGTGACGCTGGCGCGCGGCGAGGGGGCGCAGGCGTCCACGCTGCGGTGGCAGGACTACACCCAGACGGCCGTGGACCCGCTGGATGATTGCACCATCTGGTACGTGGGGGACTACCTCAAGGCCGGCGACCCCTCGTATTCCACGCGCATCGCGGCCGTGCGCCTGCCGGGGTGCCGGTAGCGCGCGGGGGGCGTCGTCCCCTGCACGCACGGAGGGCCCCGGACCGGGATGGTCCGGGGCCCCGCTTGTGTCACCCGCCGCCGGTCAGCTGCCGAGGCGGATGTTGACCACCCGCGGCTCCACCCGGGGGTCCACCGACTGCACCAGCAGGCTGACGTAGTCGCCTTCCCGGAGCGCCCCCACGGCGGCCTGCAGGTCGCCCACCGACTTCACGGCGCGCCGGGGGGCCGGGTACAGCACCTCCAGCACCACGTCGCCGCCGGCGGCGATCTTGTCGCGCGCCGGACCGTCTTCGGCCACCTTGGTCACGAAGACGCCGCGCCCGCCGCCCAGCTTGAGGCGGTCCGCCAGCTCGGTGGGGAGCGGCTCCACGGTGATCCCCAGCTTGCCGGCGGTGCGCCCCGCGGCGGTCTCCTCCGGCGCGGCGCCCGGCGCCGCCGACACCCGCGCCAGCGCCTCCGCCTCCACGAGCTTCACGCGGAACTCCTTCTTGGTGCCGAAGCGACGCACCTCCACCGGCACCACGTCCCCCACCCGACGCGAGCGCACGATGCGCTGCAGCGCGCTGACGCGGTCCACCGGGCGGCCGTCCACCGCCACGATCACGTCGCCCACCTCGATACCGGCCGCCTTCGCGGGGCCGCCGTCGGGCGGGTTGTACCCCATCACCTTCACCCCCGTCACCTTCGCGAGCCCGTTGATCCCGGCATCCTCGGGGTCCACCGGGGTGACGGAGACGCCCATGACCGGCAGGCGCACGCGGCCGTCCTTGATGAGATCCTCGGCGATGTTGCGCACCAGCGACACCGGGATGGCGAAGCCGTACCCGGAGTAGAAGCCGGTCTGGCTGGCGATCGCGCTGTTGAGCCCGATGACCTCGCCGCGGAGGTTGACCAGCGGGCCGCCGGAGTTGCCGGGGTTGATGGCCGCGTCGGTCTGGATGAAGTCGGAGATGTTGAAGCTGCCGCGGGAGGGGGAGACCTCCGCCCCGCGCCCCTTGGCCGAGATGATCCCCGCAGTGACGGTGAACTCGAGCCCCAGCGGGTTGCCGATGGCCAGCACCCAGTCGCCGATGCGCGCGGCCTCGTCGTTGCCCACCGGGATGGTGGGGAGCCCCTTGGCGTCGATGCGCACCACCGCCACGTCGGTGGTGGAGTCGGTCCCCACGACCTTGGCCTTGAAGGTGCGGCCGTCGCTGAGGGTGACGGACACCTGGTCGGCGTCGGCGACCACGTGGTTGTTGGTGATGATGTAGCCGTCGGGGGAGTAGATGAACCCCGAGCCCTCGCCGCGCTGCTGGCGCGCGGGGGGGTCGAACTGCTCGAGGAAGTCCTCCATCCCCTGCGGGACGCGCCCGCGCATCTGGACGCGGGGGCGGCTGTTGCTGGTGGTCTTCACGGCGACGACCGCCGGGGTGACGCGCTCGGCGATGTCGGCGAAGGAGCCGGTGCCGGCGGGGGTGCCGGGGCCGCCGGCCACGGTGGCGGGGCGCGCGGTGCGGGGCTGCGCCCAGCTGATGCGCGTCCAATCCATGGCCGAGGCGAAGTACACCCCGGCCGCAAAGCTGACGACCGCGGCGGTCGCGAAGCGGAATCGGGAGAAGGGAGAAGCCATGATCGGTGGGGGTGAAAGGTCCGGTCACTCAGACACCGCGCCCCCACCGAAGGTTTCCGGCGGGGGCGCGGGGCACGGAGCGCGGGGCCGCTACTTCTTGTCGTCCACGATCTCGTAGTCGGCCTCGACCACCTCGGGGCCCTTGTCGGCGGCCGGGGCCGACTCCGCCCCCGGGGCGCCGGCGGCGCCGCCCTCGGCGGCCTGGGCCTGGTAGAACGCCTGGCCGGCCTCGCTGTACGCCTTGGTCAGCTCCTCCTGCGCGCTTCGGATCTCGTCGAGGTCGCTGCCGCGGAGCGCCTTGCGGGCGCGCTCGATGGCCGCGTCGATCCGCTCCTTGAGGGGCGCGGCGACCTTGTCGCCCCAGTCCTTGACGTTCTTCTCGACCTCGTAGGTCTGGGAGTCGAGGCGGTTGCGGGTGTCGATCTCCTCGCGCCGCTTCTTGTCCTCGGCGGCGTTCTTCTCGGCGTCCTTCACCATCCGGTCGATCTCGTTGTCGGAGAGCCCGCTGGAGGCCTCGATGCGGATCTTCTGCTCCTTGCCGGTGGCCTTGTCGCGCGCCGTCACGTGCAGGATGCCGTTGGCGTCGATGTCGAAGGTGACCTCGACCTGCGGCATGCCGCGCGGGGCGGGCGGGATCCCCGTGAGCTGGAACTTGCCGATGGTGCGGTTGTAGACGGCGAGCTCGCGCTCCCCCTGCAGGACGTGGATCTCCACCGTGGTCTGGTTGTCGTCGGCGGTGGAGAAGGTCTCGGCCTTCTTGGTGGGGATGGTGGTGTTGCGGGGGATGAGGACGGTCATCACGCCGCCGAGCGTCTCGATGCCGAGCGAGAGCGGGGTGACGTCGAGCAGGAGGACGTCCTTCTGCTCGCCGGTGAGGACCGCGCCCTGGATGGCCGCGCCGACGGCGACGACCTCGTCGGGGTTGACGCCGCGGTTGGGCTCCTTCCCGAAGAACTCCTTCACCACCTGCTGGATCCTGGGGATGCGGGTGGAGCCGCCGACGAGGATGACCTCGTCGATCTCCGACGGCTGCATGCCGGCGTCCTTGAGCGCCTGCTTCATGGGCTCGAGGGTGCGCTGGATGAGGTCGTCCACCAGCTGCTCGAACTTCGCCCGGGTGAGGGCGTAGTTGAGGTGCTTGGGCCCCGACTGGTCGGCGGTGATGAAGGGGAGGTTGATGTCGGTGCTGCTGGCCCCCGAGAGCTCCATCTTGGCCTTCTCGGCGGCCTCCTTGAGGCGCTGGATCGCCATGGGGTCGCGGGCGAGGTCGATCCCCTGGTCGCGCTTGAACTCGGCGACGAGCCAGTCCATGACGCGCTGGTCGAAGTCGTCGCCGCCCAGGTGGGTGTCGCCGTTGGTGGACTTCACCTCGAACTGGCGGGTGCCGTCCACCTCGTAGAGCTCGAGGATGGAGATGTCGTAGGTGCCGCCGCCCAGGTCGAAGACGGCGACCTTCTCGTCGGTCTTCTTGTTCTTGTCGAGGCCGTAGGCGAGGGCCGCCGCGGTGGGCTCGTTGATGATGCGCAGCACCTCGAGGCCGGCGATCTTGCCGGCGTCCTTGGTGGCCTGGCGCTGCGCGTCGTTGAAGTAGGCGGGGACGGTGACGACCGCCTTGGTGACGGGGTGCCCGAGGTAGTCCTCGGCGGTCTGCTTCATCTTCTGCAGGACCATCGCCGAGATCTCGGGGGGCGTGTAGCGCTTGCCGGCGACCTCCACGGCGGCGAGGTCGTTGGGGCCGGGGACGATCTTGTAGGGGACGCGCCCCTGCTCGTCACGGGCCTCCCCCGCCTTGCGCCCCATGAAGCGCTTGATGGAGAAGATGGTGTTGGTGGGATTGGTGACCGCCTGCCGCTTGGCGATCTGCCCGACGAGGCGCTCGCCGTCCTTGGTGAAGCCCACCACCGACGGGGTGGTGCGCCCCCCCTCGGCGTTGGGGATGACGACCGGATCGCCCCCCTCCAGCACGGACACCACCGAATTGGTGGTCCCGAGGTCGATGCCGATAACTTTTTCTGCCATGGGATGCTCGTGAGATGAATGGCGGGAACGGAGGCCTGCCGATCGCGCCGGCGTGGCGCGTCTGGCGTCGGGGAGGGGCAAGGGATGGGCCGCGCGCGACCTGCCGCGGCGGCGCATTTCGTGCGGGCCGGCGGGGGCTGGGCGCTGTCACGGTGACAGGCTGCCACTTTGGCCGCCGACGGTTTGGGGGTGAACTGTCACAATGTGCGCGAGACCCTGCCCCCGGCGGACCGGACGGGCGAGATTGAAGGCACCCCGAGGGACGAGCGTGGTGACGGAACCGTTACAGGCGGAACCGTGTCCGCGCCCGTCCGGCGGGTGCTTGATTATCCAGTCGGCCCTGGCGCCCCGGGCGCCGCGACCCCAGCCACGCCCTCCCGTGAAGCTCTTCTCGAAAGACGAGTCCTTTTTCGACCAGTTCCGCCAGCTGGCGGTGCACATCGGCCAGGCGGCCGGGCTGCTGCGGCAGCTGTTCGAGACGCCGGCGGACGCCGTGCGGATCGCCGCCGAGATCAAGAAGGTGGAGACCGCCGGCGACGCGGTGGCGCACGGGATCAACCAGCGCATCGACATCAGCTTCGTGACGCCGCTGGACCGGGAGGACATCCACCTGCTGGCCAAGCGGCTGGACAACGTGATCGACCTCATCAACGGGGCGGCGCGGCGGGTGGTGATGTTCCGGGTGACGCAGCCGCGCCCCGGGGGGACGGCGATGGCCGACGTGCTGGTGCGGGCCAGCGCCGAGATCCTGGCGTCGGTCGGCGACGTGACCAAGCGGCAGCGGATGGTGGAGCACGGCCGCACGATGAAGGCGCTGGAGGAGGAGGGCGACGTGCTGTACGCGCAGTCGGTGGGGGCGCTGTTCGAGAAGGACGAGCCGGCGATCGAGGTGCTGAAATGGAAGGAGATCTTCGACGCCCTCGAGCACGCCATCGACGAGTGCGAGGACGTGTCGAACGTGCTCGAGAGCATCGCCCTCAAGAACAGCTGAGGAACCCCGTGGTCGCGTTCGTGCTGTTCATCGTGGCGGTGGCGCTCGCCTTCGACTTCATCAACGGCTTCCACGACTCCGCCAACTCGATCGCCACGATCGTGGGGACCCGGGTGCTGAGCCCGCTGGCGGCGGTGATGTGGGCGGCGGTGTTCAACTTCTCGGCGCTGTTCTTCGTGGGGACGGCGGTGGCCAAGTCGGTGGCGGCGGGGTTCATCGACGTCTCGATCGTGGACGCCAACGTGATCCTGGGGGGGCTGCTGGGGGCGATCACCTGGAACCTCATCACCTGGTGGTTCGGGATCCCCTCGTCGTCGTCGCACGCGCTCATCGGCGGCTACGCCGGCGCGGCGGTGGCGAAGGCGGGGTTCGCGGCGCTGCTGTGGGGGAAGAAGTGGATCGAGACGCTCTCGGCGATCGTGCTGTCCCCCACCATCGGGATGCTGATGGGGTTCCTGCTGATGGTGCTGGTGCTCAACCTCTTCGCCCGGGTGTCGGCCAGCCGCTCGGCGCGCTTCTTCCGGCTGGCGCAGCTGACCAGCTCGGCGCTGCTGTCGGTGGCGCACGGCGGGAACGACGCCCAGAAGACCATGGGGATCGTGGTGGGGCTGCTGGTGGCCTCGCAGTCGGTGTTCGCGGGGCAGACCGGGTGGCTGGCGCACTTCCACCTCACCGACCTCAAGACCGTGCCGCTGTGGCTCGAGCTCAGCGCGTACACCATGATCTCGCTGGGGACGCTGTTCGGCGGGTGGCGCATCGTGCACACGATGGGGACGCGGATCACCAAGCTGCGCCCGGTGGGCGGCTTCTGCGCGGAGACCGGCGGGGCGCTGGTGATCCTGACGGCGTCGAGGCTGGGGATCCCGGTGAGCACCACGCACACCATCACCGGCGCCATCGTCGGGGTGGGGGCCACCACGCGGCTCTCGGCGGTGCGCTGGGGGCTGGCGGGGCGCATCGTGTGGGCGTGGGTGATCACCATCCCGGCGTCGGCGCTGATGGCGGCACTGACGTACTGGATGCTGGCCGCGTTCGTGCCGGTGTGACGGGCGCCCCCCGGTGGGGCGTCCCATGCACATGACCGCTCCGTCCGTTCCCCCGTTCCCGTTCCGCAACCGCGAGCTGAGCTGGCTGGACTTCAACGCCCGCGTGCTCGAGGAGGCGCTGGACCCGCGCGTGCCGCTCCTGGAGCGGCTGAAGTTCCTGGCGATCTTCAGCACCAACCTGGACGAGTTCTACATGGTCCGGGTGGCGGGGCTGCGGCGGAAGGTGGCGGCCGGGGCCCCCGCCTACCCCCCCGACCTCCTCTCGCCGGCGGAGCAGCTGGAGGCGATCCGCGAGCGCGTGGCCGGGCTGCTGGCGCGGCGGCGCGAGGTGCTGGAGGGGGTGCTCCTCCCGGCGCTGGCGGCGCACGGGATCCGGCTGCTGGCCATGGACGAGACGACGGCGGAGGAGCGCGTCGCGCTGCACGCGTTCTTCGAGGCGGAGGTGTTTCCCGTGCTCACGCCGCTGGCGGTCGATCCCGGGCACCCCTTCCCCTACATCTCCAACCTGTCGCTGTCGCTGGCCGTGCGCGTGCGCGACCCGGTGTCGCGGAAGGAGCACTTCGCGCGGGTCAAGGTGCCCCGGTCGCTTCCGCGGTGGGTGCCGGTGCGGGGGCGGCCGTTCCATTTCGTGCCCTTGGAGACGGTGATCGGGGCCCACCTCGGGGCGCTGTTCCCGGGGATGGACGTGCTGGGCTGGCACACCTTCCGCATCACCCGCTACTCCGACCTGGACCTGGGGCAGATGGAGCAGCCCGAGGACCTGTTGGAGACGATCGAGCAGCAGGTGTTCCAGCGGCGCTTCGGGGAGGTGGTGCGGCTGGAGGTCCACCCCGACATGCCCGCGGCCACCCGGCAGCTGCTGCTGGAGGAGCTGGGGGAGAGCGAGACGCAGCGCGTGGCCCCGCTGTCGGGGCGCGACGTGCACGCGGGGGACGCGCTGCTGGAGCTGGGGGACCTGATGGCGGTGGCGGGGCTCGACCTCCCGGCGCTGCGCGACACGCCCTTCGTGCCGGCGGTCCCCGCCCCCTTCCGCGACGCGGCGAACCCCTTTGACGCCATCCGCCAGCGCGACGTGCTGGTCCACCATCCCTACGAGTCGTTCGCCGGCTCGGTGGAGGCGTTCCTGGCGGCCGCGGCCGCCGATCCGCAGGTGCTGGCGATCAAGCTGACGCTGTACCGGACCTCCGGGGACCTGGCAATCGTGAACGCGCTCACCGACGCCGCGCTGGCCGGCAAGCAGGTGGCGGTGATCATCGAGCTGCAGGCCCGCTTCGACGAGCAGAACAACATCACGTTCGCCCGCACGATGGAGAGCCACGGCATCCACGTGGCCTACGGCCTCCCCGGGCTCAAGACGCACGCCAAGGTGGTGCTGGTGGTGCGGCGCGAGCCGGACGGGATCCGCCGGTACGTGCACGTGGGGACGGGCAACTACAACTCGCGGACGGCGCGGCTGTACACCGACGTGGGGCTGTTCACCTGCGACCCCGCCATCGGGGCCGACCTGTCGGACCTGTTCAACTCGCTCACCGGGGTGGCGCGCCCCGGCTCGTACCGTCGCCTGCTGGTGGCGCCGGGGTCGCTGCGGTCGGGGATGCTGGCGCTCATCCGCCGCGAGGCGGCGCACGCGCGGGAGGGGCGCGGCGGGCGCCTCATCGCCAAGATGAACGCGCTGGTGGACCCCGAGGTGATCGGCGCCCTGTACGCGGCCTCGCAGGACGGCGTGGAGATCGACCTCATCGTGCGCGGCACCTGCTGCCTGGTGCCCGGGATCCCCGGCACGAGCGAGCGCATCCGGGTGACCTCCATCGTGGGGCGCTTCCTGGAGCACTCGCGCGTGGTGTACTGCGCCAACGCGGGGGACCCGGCGTACTACATCGGGTCGGCCGACTGGATGCCCCGCAACCTCGACCGGCGGGTGGAGACGATGGCGCCCATCCTGGACCGGTCGCTGCACCCGCAGCTGGAGCGGTTGCTGGCCACCTGCCTGCGCGACAACCGGCAGGCGTGGGTGCTGGGGGCCGACGGGGTGTACCGGCGCCGCCACCCCAATGGCGAGCCGGAGCGGGCCAGCCACCAGCAGTTCATGGCCGACCCCTGGGGGATGCCGCGGGGCGGCTAGGGGACGAGGGGCGGGGGGCCAGCTTTCTCGCGGATGCCCTCCGCCCCCGCTGCGCCTCACCCCCCCCGCCCGCATCCGCGCCCCCCCGCGCCGCTCCGAGCGTCCGCCCGCTGGCGCCGGC
>JAGWYS010000149.1 GCA_018969225.1 Gemmatimonadota bacterium
GTGGCGAGGACCCGGCGTTGCGGGCGTTGGCGGATCGGGTGGGGTCGTTGGATCCAGATCGGATGACGCCGTTGGAGGCGCTGGCGGTGCTGTCGGACTTGAAGCAGCGGCTGGGATCCTGAGATTTACTGTCGCACAGATGGCGCATTGATAATGCAACAGTGTCATATCATGATTTGTCGTGTAAAAGAACATCATCTAGCCACAAACAGCGCATTACATAAAAGGAGCAATTATGTCGCCGATCGTCTCGCCGCGCGCCACCCGTGGGATTGCCGCCCTGCTGGGCGTTGTGCTCCTGGCCGGGAGTGCGTTGGGGGCCTTGGGGAGCTGTGGCGGTGACCGGGGCGAGGTGGGACAAGGGGGCGCGCCCGGGAGCGCGTCCCCGGCGCCTGCCGCCATGACCCCGACGGTCGGCTACGAGGTGGTGGCGCGGTATCCGCACGATCGGGGTGCCTTCACCCAGGGGCTGCTCTTTCACCAGGGGCGGTTGTTCGAGAGCACTGGTCAGGTGGGGACCTCGGGGATCCGGGAGGTGGAGCTGACCTCCGGGCGGGTGCTGCGGGACCAGGCGCTGGAGAAGCCGCACTTCGGCGAGGGGATCGTGATCGTGGGCGACAAGCTGTACCAGCTCACGTGGCAGAGCGGCAAGGCGTTCGTGTACGACTGGGCGACCTTCCGGCGCACCGGGACGTTTGCGTACGACGGCGAGGGGTGGGGGCTCACCACTGACGGCACGTCGGTGATCATGAGCACCGGCGGCTCGTCGCTGCTGTGGCGCGACCCGGCGACCTTCGCCGTCACGCGCACGCTGCCGGTGACCGACCACGGGGTGCCGGTCTCCAACCTGAACGAACTGGAATGGGTGGAGGGGGAGATCTGGGCGAACCTGTGGCAGAGCGACCAGTTGGCCAGGATCGACCCGTCCACGGGGGCCGTGAAGGGGTATGTGAACCTGGCGGGGATCCTGCCGGCGAGCGAACGGAGCGGGCAGGAGGACGTGCTGAACGGGATCGCATATGACCCGGGGACGAAGCGGCTGCTTGTGACCGGGAAGCTGTGGCCGACGATGTTCGAGATCCGGGTCAAGTAGGGGCGGGGCCGATGGCGGGGCGAATGGCGCGGCGCTGGCGGCTGGCGGCGGAGGGCGCGGCGGCGGAGGGCACTGCCGGCGCGCGTGCCGGTGACGCGGTGGCGCAGGTGCGGGCCTGGCAGCTGACCGACGGGCGGGTGTTCACGCCGCTGGCCGATGCCACCCCGCAGCGCGACTGGAGCGGCGACCGCGTGTTGCGGTGGGTGGATGTGCAGACGGCGGATGCCGAGGCGTTTGCGCGGGTGCTGGTGGTGCTGGGGGCGTCGGCGGGGTTGGTGGGGCAGGTGGTCGACCTGGAGGCCGACCTGTCCGATGCGGGGGCCGAGCGCGAGGCGGCGTGGTTGCGGGTGCCGGTGCCGACGGCGCTGTCGGAGGAGGGGCCGCGGTTCATCACGCTGGTGGCGCTCCCCAGCGTGCTGGTCACGCACCATCGCCGTCCGCTCCCGGCGCTGGAGCAGCTGGAGGCGCTGCTGCTGCGCGCGCTCCCCGAGGGGACTGGTGCCTCGGCGCTGGTTCTGGAGGTCGTGGAGGAGTTTGCCGCCGCGGAGCTGCGGACATACATGGCGGCGCGCCGGGAGGTGGACGCGTTGGCGCGGCGGCTGGACGAGGCGCCGGAGGCCGTGACGCTGGAGCAGGTGAGCGGGCTGATGCGGCGGGTGGACCAGCTGAGCGCGGTGTGCGAGGACCACCTGCTGGCGCTGTCGCTGCTGCCGCAGCTGGAGAGCCAGGCGTTCGGGACGGTGGTGCATCGGGAGCAGCTGCAGGAGGTCACGCGGACGCTGGAGCGGTACCAGTACGGGCTCAAGCGGTTGGAGCGGCGGCTGGAGGGGGTGCGGGCGCTGTACAGCGCGGGGTTGCAGGAGCGCGCGAACCAGCGGCTGCGGGTGTTGACGGTGATGAGCACGGTGTTCCTGCCGCTGACGCTGCTGGCGAGCATCTACGGGATGAACTTCGCGCACATGCCCGAGCTGCAGTCGCGGCTGGGGTATCCGCTCGTGCTGGGGGCGATGGTGGTGATCGCGGCGGCGCAGGTGTGGTGGTACCGGCGCAAGGGGTGGTGGGGGTAGGGCCGATCTCGGCGCCCCGGCGTTGCGAGGATCCCGATGGCGTTGGGCGGGTACCGGCGCGCCGCCGTCGCGGGTGCACTGTGGGGCATGTCGATCGACCGATGGCTGGACCAGGTGCGCGCGGCCGGCGTGGCGCGCGGGCTGCATCCGTGCACCCGCGCAGCCTATGTGCGATGGGCGGCGCGGTATCTGCGATTCTGGGAGGCGCGTCCTCCGCATCGGCTGGCCGGTACGGAGCTGCAGCGGTTTCTCGCCGTGCTGGAGAAGGAGGGGTGCGCCCCGGCGACGGTGCGGCAAGCGCGTTCGGCGCTGCTCTTCCTGCACCGGGTGGTGCTCGGCTTGGAGCTGGAGGGGCCGCCGCGGCTGGCGTCCTGGCGTCCGGCCCCCGCGTTGCCGGTGGACGTGGTGCGTCAGGTGCTGGCTCATCTGCCGCCGGAGCCCCGGTTGATGGCCGAGCTGGTGTACGGCGCGGGGTTGCGGGTGGGGGAGTGCTGCCGGCTTCGCATTCGGGATCTGGAGCTGGAGCGCGGCGTGATCCGGGTGCGGCGTCGCGATGGCCTTCAGGACCGCCTGACGGTGATACCGGAGTCCGTGCGCGCCGCGCTGGCGAGCCGCGTGGCGGCCAGTCGGCGGGTGCACCTGCGGCGCAGCCTGCGGGATCGAGGGATGTGCCCGCTCCCGATGGCGGAGCTGGACGGGGCGTCCATGTCCAGCGACTGGCGCTGGATGTGGCTGTTCCCGTCGCCCCGAACCCGTCGGCATGTGCGGTCGGGTCGCCCGGTGGTGCGCCCCGTGCACCCCACCACGTTGCAGCGGGCGTTGACGGCTGCCGCCCAGGCGGCAGGCGTGGGCGGCTGGGCGGGGAGGTTCACGTGCCAACGCTTGCGCCATACCTTCGCGGCGCAGTTGCTGGCGGCCGGTTATCCGATTGGCACGGTGCAGGCGCTGCTCGGGCATCGCGACCGGGCGACCACGTTGCGCTACCACGACGCGCTCCCCGTGGGGTGGCTGGGGGTGCGGAGCCCGCTGGACTTTGGCGTTCCGGTGGCGCTTCCCCGAGGACTCACGGGCGAGCTGACGGGGGGTGACGGGCGTTTCGCGTGATCGCCACGCGCGGCGGCGTGGATTTGGGAAGCGCTGATCCGTTTCGGCAGGGCCTCCGACCATGCAACGAACACTGGGAGGTGCGGCGCCCCGGCCGCCGCCCGAGTAGCGGTGCTGTCTGATCGGTCGCTCTGCTCCCGGTGGGGTTATGCAGCAAAACGGGGCCTGACTTCCGAAGAATTGACCACGCGACCATCGTCCAACCACCGCGATGCACTTGACGTCCGGCTGGCCATTCCCCTCGGACGCGACGCCCATGACGACTCCCGCTGCCATGCAGCGCCTCGGCGATCTCGCCAGCTTCCGCGATGCAGCAGAACACCCGCGTGGCAGCGATAATCCCACGGCGTGGGGGAGCGGGGACCACAGACCCCATCCTCGTCCCCCGCTCCATCCCTCGACCTGCATCACGAGAAGGGCTGGCCGGCGGTGGTCGTACCGGAAGGGCACGCCTTCCTCATTTTCCCCCTCTCCCCCCACGACGCATGCAGCTCGCCGACATTCCGTTCACCGTCACCGACTGGTCCCAGGTGGAACCCACGGAACACCCCGGCGACCACGGCATGGCCACGTGGCGCACCTGCCAGTTCGGGGAGATTCGCGTCCGCATGGTGACGTACTCCCCAGGGTATGTGGCCGATCACTGGTGCGCCAAGGGACACATCCTCCTTTGCCTGACTGGCGAACTGCACACGGACCTTGCCGACGGGCGCACCGTGGTCCTGCACCCTGGCATGAGCTACCAGGTCGCCGACCACACCGCGCCGCACCGCTCTTCCGCCCCCACGGGGGCCACGCTGTTCATCGTGGACTAGCGGGTGTGCCGGTGTGATGCCGTGGTGCCGGTGTGATGCCGTGGTGCCGTGGCGGCGGGGTGCCGTGGCGGCGGCTCCGATTCCCTCGTAGCTTCGCCGCATGACGACCCGCCGCGACTTCCTTCGCACCGGGGCGCTCGCCTCGGCCGCGTCCCTGGCCGGCCCGGCCCTCCCCGTCGCGCTGCATGCGGCTGACGCGCCCGCCCCGCTTCCCCCGCCGCCGCCGGGGAGCCCGGAGTTGGTGGCGCAGGACGAAGCCTACTGGCGCGAGGTGGCGGCGCTGTACCCGGTGGCCGACACGCCCACCAACCTGGAGGCCGGGTTCTTCGGCATGATGGCCACGCCGGTGCTGGCCGCGTACCACCGCCACATCGACCGGGTGAACCGGGAGAGCTCACACTTCGCCCGGCTGGCCTATCCGGCCCTGTTCATGGAGGCGCGGCGGCGCACGGCGGAGGCGCTGGGGGTGGCCCCCGGCGAGGTCACCTTCTCGCGCAACGCCACCGAGGCGCTGCAGGCGCTGATCGGGCAGTACAACCGCGTGCAGGCGGGGGACACGGTGATGTACGCCGACCTGGACTACCCCGCGATGCAGCAGGCGATGAACGCGCTGGCGGCGCGCCGCGGGGCCACCGTGGCCCGGCTGGACATCCCAGAGCCGGCGACGCTGGACGGCATCCTGGCGGCCTACACGGCCGCCTTCGACGCGCACCCGCGCACGCGGCTGCTGCTGCTCACGCACGTCAACAACAAGACGGGGCTCATCCACCCCGTGCGCGCCATCGCCGAGCTGGCGCGCGCGCGGGGGATCGACTGCGTGGTGGACGCCGCGCACGCCTTCGGCCATGTCCCCCTCGCCCTCCCCGACCTGGGGGTGCCGTTTGCCGCGGTGAACCTGCACAAGTGGGTGGGGGCGCCGGTGGGGGTGGGGGCGATGTACATCCGGGCGGACGCCCTGGAACGGATCGATCGCGCGCACGGCGACGAGGGGCCGCTGGACCGGATCGACAGCCGGATCCACACGGGGACCAGCAACTTCGCCGCCATCATGACGGTCCCCGACGCGCTCGACTTCCAGGCGCAGATCGGCGTGGCGCGCAAGGCGGCGCGGCTGCGCCACCTGCGCGACGCCTGGGCGGTGCCGGCGCGCGCCATACCGGGCGTGGACATCCTCACCCCCGACACCCCGGGGATGGTGGGGGCGCTCACGGGATTCCGCCTGCACGGCGACGGCAGCACGGCGCGCAACGCCGCCATCGCCCGCACCCTGCTGGAGGAGTTCGGGATCTTCACCCTGGCGCGCCCCGGGATCGCCAAGGGCGACTGCGTCCGCGTGACCCCCGCGCTGTACAGCACGCCGGCGGACGGCGCGAAGCTGGTGGCGGCGCTCAAGGTGCTCGCGGCCCGCGGGTAGTCGCGCCGGGGACGGACCCCCGCCCTCGGCCGTGCCATGCGAATAGCGGTGGCGCCCACGCTGGCCCGCATGGCGGCGGTGTACGCGCTCCCCCGGGACGGCGGCGCCGCCTCCCCCCGCTTTCGCGCGTACGTGCAGGCGGCAGCCACCGACTGGGGGCTGTCGGCCTTCAATCCCATGGCCGGGGCCCACGCCGCCGCCACGGTGCAGGCGCTGGTGGCGCTGGACGCCGAGGGGGTGGCGGCGGCGGCCGCCGCCGCCGTGGAGACGCTGGCGGAGGCCCGGTCGCTGCCGGCAACGACCCCCGCACCGCTTCGGCTGGCATTGGCCGTGCTGAGCCCCGGCCTGTGGACGGAGCGGGTGACCGCCGACAGCCTGCATCGCACCCACGGGATGGGGGGATGGCACCGCGGCCTGGTCCCCGTGTGGTCACGCGAGCCGATGACGGCCCGTGACGTGCGCCATGTGACGGCACGCGAAGCGGCGCGCCTGCTGTGGGACGCGACACACGGCCCAGCCCGGTCGGTGCGCGCCGTGCTGGCACGCGAGGGGACCGCGCTGGTGGTGGCGGATGCCGTGCTCGCCAGCTTGCACCGCGTCACCGCGGACTCGGCTGCCGCCATCGCGATGCCCACCGATGATCCTGGGTCCATGGCCTCCGGCGGCACGCCCGCCCCGGACCCCGCCGTGTCGGACGCCCTGACGATCCTGGGGGAGAGCCACGCCACGGCCGACGCAGTCGCCGTGCTGCTGGGGGACGACGCAGCGGCCGCCCACGGCTGGAGCGGCCTGGGGATCGGCGCGGGCGCCGGGGAACGGCACGCCCACTGGCAGGCGCGGCAGGCGGCCCACCGCCACGGCATCCCCGCCCTCCTGCGTGACGGCACCGCGGGGTGGTTGCTGGCGTCCCCATAGCGGCGGCGGCGCGCCGCACCGCCGCCCCTGCAACCCCTACCGCACGTCGGCGCCGTCGTCGGGGAGGAACAGCGGGCGGGCCATCCCGCCCGCGGCGTCGTAGAACTGCACCGCCCCCTCCGGCGCCGTGGCCTTGGCCATCAGGATCAGCTGCCCCGTGTGCCCGGCAAAGTGCTCCACCACGTGGTACACCGCGCTGAACACGCTGGTGGTGCGCCCCTGGATGTGCCGCGTCTCCAGCAGCGTCGAGGGGGCCAGCGCCCCGATCACCGCGCACGCCTCCGCGCACGTCCCGTCCAGCGCCGCGAGCAGCGCCGGGAGCGACCCGCCACCCTGGGCGGCGAACTCCGCGTCGCGGTGCCGCACATCCGGCGCGCCCCCCACGCCGCTCACGATCCACTGGCGCACGTTCCCCGCCAGGTGCAGCAGGAGGTTCCCCGCGCTGTTGGAGGAGTCATTGGGGCGCCACCAGAGTCGTTCGGGGGGCATCGCCTCCAGCGCGATCCGGATCTTGCGGGGATACTCGACGCCGAGGTAGTAGCACGACCGGTCGAGGAACGCCTTCGCCAGCAGGTCGGTGGTGGGCATGGGTCAGGAGGGAGTGGCCACGCGGCGCCGGACGACGTCCAGCAAGGCGGTGGCGGTGAACGGCTTGGCCACGAAGTTGACGCCGGGGACCATCGCCACGCCGTGCTCCCCGTACCCCGGATCATAGCCGCTGGTGTACACGACCTGCAGCGCCGGCGCGCGCGCCAGCAGCTGCGCGGCCATCTCCACGCCGCCCATCCCCCCCGTCAGCACCAGGTCGGTGATAAGCAGGTCCACGGGGGGGAGCCGGTCCCACTGCGCAAACACCTCCTGCGCATTTTCGGCCACCACCACGCGCCATCCTTCGCGCCGCAGGAGCCGCTCGATCATCCGCCGCACGCCGGGATCGTCCTCGACCAGCAGGATCGTCAGGCTCGCCTCCCGCGCCGCCTCAGCGTCCGCCCTCGTCGGGGTGCCGGCCGCGACCGCATTGGCGGCGGCCGCATTGGCCGCGAACCGCGTCGCGGCGCTGGCCGCGTCGGCGTTGGCGGCGGCAACCGCCGCCGCGGTGGCGCCGGCCGCATCATCCCCCCCGCCGGCTCCCGGTGCGCCCTGGGCGGCGCGCGCCTCCTCCCCAAGCGCCGGGATGGCGAACTCGAAGGTGGTCCCCCCCAGCGAGGAGGACACCAGCCGCACGTACCCGTGATGCTGGCGCGCGATGCCGAACACGGTGGACAGCCCCAGTCCGGTCCCCTCGCCGGGGGCCTTGGTGGTGAAGAAGGGCTCGAACAGCTGCGCCTGGTGCGCCGCGGCAATTCCCGTCCCGGTGTCATGCACCCGCAGCACGGCGTAGCTCCCGGGCGCCAGCGCCTCACCGCCGGCCATCAGGGCGTCAGGGCCGCGGGGCTCGCGCGCCAGCGTCACCTCCACCACCCCGCCGCGCGGCAGGGCGTCGCGCGCGTTGACCACGAGGTTCATCACCACCTGCTCCAGCATCGAGTGGTCCCCCTGCACCCGCAGCGGGACCTCGGGGACGCGCACGGCCAGGACGATGGATTCGGGAAGCAGCCGCCGGAGCATCCCCCCCAGCGTGGTGACCAGCGCGCCCAGGTCCACCTCGCGATCCTCGCGCACCTGGCGCCGGCTGAACAGGAGCAGCTGGCGCGTGAGCGAGGCGGCGCGCTGCACGGCCTCCTGCAGCTCCCCCACCGTGCGCCCCTCGGCGGCGGTGAGGCGCGGCGACTCGCGCAGCTCCTGCGCCTGCAGCGACATCGCCGCGAGGATGTTGTTGAAGTCGTGCGCGACGCCGCCGGCCAGCTGGCCGACGGCCTCCAGCTTCTGCGCCTGCTGCAGCCGACGCTCGCTTTCCAGCATCGCCTCCACGGCCCGGGTCTCGGCCGCCGCCGCGGCGCGCTGCTCGGAGAGCGCGGAGGCCAGCAGCAGCCCCGTCGCCGACATGAACGCCAGGAAGAGCTGCAGGCGCAGCAGGCGCACCTCGGGGGTGTCCCCGCCGAGGACGGCCTCGGGGGAGACGAGCTGCAGCGGCGTGGCGATGAGGGCGATGGCGAGCATCAGGAGCGTCACCCCGCGCGCGCCGAAGCGCAGGGCCCCCCACAGCAGCGGCCCGATGAGCGCGTACGGGGGGACGTCGATGGCGTCGGTCAGCGGGAGCCCGCGAAACGCGGCATAGGCGGCGCCGACGGTGAGCGCCAGCAGCACGGCGGCCTCGACGGCGCGGGCGCGGATCGCAAGGTCCGCCTCGGGGCGCGGACGCAGCCACGCCAGCAGGAAGGGGGTGACCATGAGGATCGCCAGCCCGCCGCCCACGGTCCAGTTGACGAAGCTGTGGCGGAACGCCGCCACCGAGTCGGCGCGCACCATCCCGGCCACCATCCCGCTGAGGGTGACGGCCACCAGCGCGCCGACGAAGAGCCCCAGGCTGTCGCGCACGCGGGCGAAGCGGGGAATGCCGCCGCTGACCTGCCGGATGACCATCCGCGCCAGCCACCCCTCGAGGCAGGCCGCCCCCACGAGCACCACGGAGGCCGGGCTGGGGAGCGCGAAGGGATTGACGCTGAGGCGCTGCCCGACGAACGCGGCCACGAACACCATCCAGAGTGGCGCGGCATCCAGCAGCAGCACACCGGCGGCCATGAGCCCTGCCGGCGGCCACATGGGGGTCATCTGCGTTCCCCCGGCTCCCACGCGCAGCGACACCCAGGAGAGCGCGGCGTAGGCCAGCGCGAAGAGCGCCAGCCGCTGCCACGTCGCCCGAAACGCCTGCCCCACCGCCAGGCGCCAGGCGGCAGGCAGGGGAGGGCCGCCCCCGCCAGAGGCGTCAGCCAATGCAGGGGCGGGTGGCGGTACGCGCGAGGCGGTAGCCATCAGGGGCGTAAACCTACCGCGTCGTGGGGACCGCTGCATCCCCGTACGCGCCCCTGACCGCCCCCTGACCGCCCCCTGACCGCCCCCTGACCGACTGGCGCGCGCATTCCGTAAGTTGGGGCATGCCCC
>JAGWYS010000150.1 GCA_018969225.1 Gemmatimonadota bacterium
GGGAGGGCGGGCGGCATCAGCGCCCCCCGCCGCCGAAGCCGCCGCCGCCGAAGCCGCCGCCGCCGAAGCCCCCGAAGCCGCCACCGCCGCCGAAGGTGTTGCCACCCACTGTCCCCGAGCGGATCCCCTGCAGGGTGCGCTTGTCGAGGAAGCCGGCCAGCGAACCGGGGAGGATGCGGAACTGCGCCGGGGTGAGCAACTGCCGGAGACCGGGCGCCACGCGGATCAGCAGGTCCACCGTCTCCTCGCGGGCGCGCCGGTAGCGGTCGTAGGCTTGATCGTGATTGTAGCGGTCCGGGAGGTCGGCGAGGAAGCGCGCCACCGGGTTCCAGATGGAGTCGGACTTGAGGATGTACCACCGGTTGAGGGTGGCCAGGCTGTCCGCCTGCCGCCGGGTGAGCTTGAGGGTGTCAGCCTGCTGGAGGAGCTGCTGCATGGGGTTGATGATCCCCACGCTGGCCGTCTGCCGCAGCTGCTGGAGCGACGGCTTGGTGCCGGGGCGCGTGCGTCCGCGGTCCAGCTGCTGCAGGAGCTGCTGCTGCTCCCGCGCCGGCCCCACGTCGAAACGCATCTGCATGGTGATGGCCACCGGCGCGCGGATGGCGTTGGCCTGCGGGCGCGTGTCGCCGAAGCGCTGGTTCACCTCGTAACGGAAGCTGCGGGTGGCCGGGTCGAAGCCGCGCACGTACAGCAGCTGCCCGTCGGGGAAGATGGTGGTCCCCCAGCCGCGCTGGTTGGCGTCGCCGTTGATGAGGCGGTCCAGCCCGCCCAGCGGGTTGCTCACCTGGAAGGAGAGCGTGGCGCGCTGCGGCAGCCCGACCTTGAGCGAGTTGAAGGAGACGCTGAGGTTCCCGGTGGTCTGCCAGGGGCCCGTGCAGCTGTTGCGCCCCGCCAGCACCCCGAGCTGCCGCCGCAGGCAGGCGCGCGCCTCCGGGGTGCCGGTGGCCAGCAGGTTCTCCAGCCCGGCGCGCAGCGCCGGGTCGGCCACCGCCGCGGGGTCGTAGATGAAGGCCCGGTCGTTGCCGTAGCTGTCGCCGTTGACGTCCTGGTTGATGGTCGGCGTGTAGTTGATCCCCGACCGGAAGTTGCCGAACCACGACACGCGGACGGCGTCCCAGAAGTTGTAGGTGAGGCTGTACTGGATCTGGTGCCGCGAGAAGAAGCTCCCCGGCGACCGCTCGACGGCGGTGGGGAGCCCCGCGGTGCTGTTGAAGCCCAGGAACTGCTCCCGCACGTCGGTGAGCACGTAGGAGGCGCTCCACACCAGCCGGGAGTTGAAGGTCAGCGGGCGCAGGCTCACGTTGAGCTGGCGGCTGTCCGAGGCCAGGGTGCTGACCTGCTCGGTGACGCGGCCGAAGGCGGTGTCCACGCGCGCCGCCCGCCACGCCACCTGCCCGGTGGCCGGCACGATGGCCGCGGGGGTGACGAACACCGGGCGCCCCGCCTCGCCGTCCAGGGTGAAGCGGGTGACGGCGGGAAAGTTGCGGTCCACGTTCCCCTGCTGGCGCCCGTTCCGCGACAGCGTGGCGTCCACCGTGAGCGCGAAGCGGTTGTGCAGCACGGCGCCGGACCACTGCAGGTTGCCGCGCAGCGAACGCTGGGCGAAGTAGGCGGGGCTGAAGAGCGTGACGTTGGGGGTGCTGTTGGCGAACACGGTGCCGGCGGTGCCGTTCACGCAGGCGCCGGGGACGTTGCCGGTGCCCGCCGCGTAGGCGATCCAGTCGGGGACGGGGGTGGCGGCGCCCTGGCAGGTGAGCTGCTGCAGCGACGAGGGGAGCCCGGTGTTGTCGATGGCGTTCTGGAGGAGCTGCGTCCCCGGGGTGTTCTGGAACACCCCGACGCCGCCGCGCAGCACGGCGCGCGGCGCGCGGATCATCCCCGGGAGCAGCGCCAGCTGGTCGGCCTGCCCGTAGGTCCAGGAGAAGCCCACGCGCGGGCTGACGTACAGGCGGTTGGGCACCTCGTCGTTGGCGAGGCCGAAGGCGGCCTGCACCGCCGGGTTGGCCTGCGGGCCGCCGGTGTAGTGGTTGCCGTCCACCCGCACCCCGTACTGCACCTGCAGGTTGGTGCTGGGGCGCCACGCGTCGCCCAGCGACATCGCCCCCACCAGCTGGCTCCCCGCGCGACGGCGCGCCACCAGCTGCCGCGTGTACGACGCCGGGCGGTTGGCCTCGAGGTCGGCCAGGTTGTTGTAGCTGAAGGTGCCCAGCTGGTTGAAGGTGAAGTCGGTCCAGTAGCTGTCGCGCCGCAACTCGGAGGTGAGCTTGACGCGGTGCCGGTTGTCGCCCGAGAACCACGACAGCGTGTTGTTGCCGGCGATGGTGGTGTTGGCGCCGGCCGTGTTGAGGTTGGGGGCGCCGCCGAACTGCAGCGTGCGCACCGCGCCGCTGCCGTCGGGGAAGGCCGAGTTGACGCGCACCGAGCCCGCCGGGATGAGCGTGTACGGATCGGCGCTGCTGGCGGTGGTGCTCACCCCCACCGTGGTCTCGGTGAAGACGCTCCCAATCCCCAGCAGCCCGCTGTGGCGCCCCTGGGCGGACACCCCGTAGTTGAGGCGCGTGCCGTCTCGGCTGGGGGTGAACAGGTTGGCTCCGCCGAAGCCGCCGAAGCCGCCGAAGCCGCCGCCGCCGCCGCCGAAGCCGCCGCTGCTCCCCACCGGCGCCGTCCGCGTGAAGTTCCCCGACAGCGACAGGCTGTAGGTGTTGCCGCGCGCCGAGTTCTGCGGGACGTAGTCCAGGCTGTTGAGGAAGGACCCGCGGTCGGTGACGCGCAGCGGCTCGTACCCCGGCACGGTCACGGGGATGCGGGCGTTCCCCAGGATGGACAGGAGCCGCGCCACCGAGTCGCTGGCCACCCCGGCGGTCTGGAACCCGAGCGCGCTGGTGCTGAGCAGCGTCTGCAGGTCCTGCAGGCGGCGGTCGTACTGAAAGGACCCGTTGTAGAACGCCCGGTCGGGGGCGATGGGCCCCGAGGCCGCCCCGCCGAGCGAGACGTTGGTGTACTGCTGCCCCGTGGCGATCCCCGCCTTGTCCGTGAACTGCATCGGGGGGGCGATGAGGTTGGAGCTGAGCGAGCGCCGCACGAAGTTGGAGCCGGGGCGCGTGCGCACCTGCAGCTGCCCCCCGGAGAAGCCGCCCCGTGACACGTCGTACGTGGAGGTGGAGAGCGACGACATGATCATGGCGTCCCGCGGCAGGGCGGCGTCGCCGAAGTTGAGCCCGTTGAGCTGCGTGTTGTTCTGGTCGCCCCCCAGCCCGAACACCGAGAAGGCGTCCGCCGCGCCGTCGGTCCCCAGCAGCAGCTGCACGCCGGGGATCGCCGACGCCATGGCCGCGAGGTCCCCCATCTGGTCGGCGTTCAGGAACCCCGGGTCGGTGTTGTCCAGCTGGCGCTCGGTGCCGCTCACGTCCGACACGGTGTCCGCGCGCGACACCGCCGCCCGCTCGGTCACCTGGATCGCGTCCAGGGTGATCGCCGCCGGCGACATCCGGGCGTCGGCGATGAGGATCTCCTGGTCGGCCGTGCGCTTCACCTGGTAGCGGCGCGGCGCCAGCCCCACCGAGGAGAAGGTGATCCAGTAGTCCCCCTCCCCCCCGGGGAAGGAGATGGTGTAGCGCCCGTTCTTGTCGGTGCGCGCGGTGCGGCTCACATTCCCGCTGAGCGTGGTGGCGGTGACCAGCACCCCCGGGATGGCGAGGGTGTCGGTCCCGGTCACCTTGCCCCGGATGATGTCCACCTGCTGGGCGCGGAGCGGTCGGGCGCCGGCCACCAGCAGCAGGACCGCAAGGGCGCCGGCGAGGCGGCGAAGGAATGACATGACGTTCACGGCAGTGTTGGACGACGGGACGAGGCGGGCGTCAACCCGGGGGGACGGTTCCCGCGGGGGGCGTGACCGCCACCTCCCCTATTACCCGGCTCCCCCCGATTTCGTTGGATCGCCCCTCTCCAACCCGCCGCCCTGTCCCGACGTTCCGCCGGCCGCGCGCCAGCCGCCTCGACGGCGCCCCGCTGACGCCACGATGACGGCTCCGCCTACCTTCCCCGCCATGGACATCCTCCGCGACCCGCTCTGGAACAACATCCGCCTCGACGCGCTGGCGCTGGCGCTCCTCGACACCCCGGCCATGCAGCGGCTGCGCTACGTGCGCCAGCTGGGGCTGGCCTTCCTCGTGTACCCCGGCGCCACCCACGCGCGCTTCGAGCACGCGCTGGGCGCGTGGCACCTGGCCGGCGTGTCGCTGCGCCTGCTGGAGGAGTCGGGCGCGCTGGACGGCGTGCCGGGCGACGCCCCCGCCGCGGTGCGCGCCGCCGCCCTCCTGCACGACGTGGGACACTACCCCTTCTCGCACGCCCTCGAGGAGATCGGCGTCCCGCACCACGAGGAGGTGGCGCGCCCCCTCATCACCGCCGGCCCCGTGGCCGACCGCCTGGTCGCGGCCCTCGGCCCCGACGCCCCCGCCCGCGTCTTCGCCCTCGTCACCGGGCGCAGCCCGTCGCCGCTGCAGGGGCTCATCAACGGCTCCCTCGACCTCGACAAGATCGAGTACCTCAAGCGCGACGCCCTCATGTGCGGCGTCCCCTACGGCGAGATCGACGTGGACCGCCTGCTGCATTCGCTGGCCGTGGTGCCCCACCCCGACCACGGCGCCGCCACCATCGGCGTCCGCGAGAAGGGGCTCAGCGCCCTCGAGTCGCTCCTCTTCGCCAAGTACCAGATGTACCGCAACGTGTACTGGCACCACGCGGTGCGCAGCGCCACCGCGATGTACAAGCGCCTGGTGGCGGTGGCGCTCGACGCCGGCGCCGTGGGCGCCGACCGCGTGGCCGCGTTCACCGACGAGGGGCTGCTGCTGCACCTCGACACGCCGGCGCTGCCGGCGGAGGCGCGGCGGCTCCTCGACGGGCTCCGCCTCCGCCACCTCCACAAGCGGGCGGTCGAGTGGTCGGCCGGATCGCTCCCGGAGGGGGCCGCCGAGTGGATCGCCTCCGACTATCCGCTCACCCGCCGCGTGGAGGAGGCGCTGGCCCGCGAACTGGGGCTCCCCGCCGGCGCGCTGCTGCTGGACTACCCGGCCAAGACGCAGATGCTGGGGCTGGACCTGCCGGTGCTGCGCCGCGACGGGCGCGTGGCCCGGCTGACCGCCGCCGGGTGGGAGGACGCGATCAACCTGCCACGCCTGAGCGACGAACTGTACCGCAGCGCGCGCCGCCTGCGCGTGTTCACCGCGGACCGGACCGCGCTGCCACACGATCGGCTGCTGCGGCTGCTGCGGGAGGACGGGGCGGCGGTGCGGGAGCGGGTGGCCGCCGGGCGCCCCCTGCTGGCGTAGGCCATGCAAGGGAGGGTGCCATGACCCGCCCAACGCGGGGCCGCTACGACCGCGGCGGCTTTCCTCGGCCGTGCGCCTCGGCCAACAGGCGGCCGATCCCCCGGTAGAACGCCGCGTCGTCCGGCTTCCCCTCCCCCTCAAGCGACAGCGCGCACCGTTCCAGCGCGTACAGCAGGTTCCCCAGGTACAGCGCCGCCACCTCGCCCACCCCTGGCGGGGGGGCATCAGCCATGCGAGACCGCCGGATGCTCGCCGGTGGTGCGATCGGCCGCGCGTTCCACGCGCGCCACCAGCACCACGATGGCCGTGATGTTGTCCACCCCGCCGCGCCGGTTGGCCTCGGTGATGAGGGCGTCCACCATCCGCCCCGGGCCCGTGCGCCCCTCCAGCAGCCGCTTCAGCAGCGGGTCGTCCACCATGCCGGTGAGCCCGTCGGAGGCCAGCAGGAACAGGTCGCCGTCCTCCAGCGCCCCTTGGTACACGTCGGGCTCCACCGCCGCATTGGCGCCCACGCACCGCGTGATGACGTTGCTGTAGGGGTGCGTGCGCGCCAGCTCCGGCGAGAGGTGGCCGGCGTCCACCTGCTCCTGCACCCACGAGTGGTCGCGGGTGAGCTGCCGCAGCACCCCCTGGCGCAGCAGGTACACGCGCGAATCCCCGACGTGGCCGATGACGTACCGCCCCTCGCCCAGCACGAGCGCCGAGACGGTGGTCCCCATCCCCTGCTTTTCCGGCTCGCGGCGGGTCCGCTCGTAGATGGCCGCGTTGGCGGTGGTGATCGCGCCGGCCATGCGCGACGGCACCTCGGCCGCCGCCACGTTGGGGAGGCCGGCCAGCTGGCGCACCACGATCTCCACCGCCATGGCGCTGGCCACCTCACCGGCCGCATGCCCGCCCATCCCGTCGGCCACGATGAACACGCCATGCCGCTGGTCAGCCTCGGCATGGAGGTTGTCCTCGTTCCCGGCGCGGACTCGGCCGATGTCGGTGCCGGCGGCCACGGAGAGCTGCACGTGCGGAGGAGGGCGGGAGGAGGCGACAGGGGGCGCAGGCGCGCCCCGGCGAGGTGTGCTCTGGCGAAGCTACCCGGAGGTTGCGCCCGTTGGCAAGGCAGCCCCGGCCGCCCCTTCGAGCCGCACGAGCCGCGCGTAGACCCCTCCGGCGGCGAGGAGCGCCTCGTGCGGGCCGCGCTCCACCACCTCCCCGTGGTGCAGCACCAGGATCTCCCGCGCATCCCGGATCGTGGACAGCCGGTGGGCGATGGCCAGTGTCGTGCGCCCCGCCATCAGCGACGCGATCCCCGCCTGGATCGCCGCCTCGGCCGCCGAGTCCACGGCGCTGGTGGCTTCATCCAGCACCAGCAGCGCCGGGTCGGCCGCCACGGCCCGGGCCAATGCCAGCAGCTGCCGCTCACCCATGCTGAGCGTCGCCCCGCGCTCCCCCAGCGGCTGCGCCCACCCCGCCGGCAGCCGGGCGATCACCCGGTCGGCGCCCACGCGCGCGGCGGCGGCATGCACCGCCCCCTCGTCCAGCGCCGCGCCCAGGCGCACGTTCTCCAGCGCGTCGCCCGCAAACAGGAACAGCTCCTGCGGCACGTACCCGACCAGGCTGCGCAACACGTCCACCGGCATCGTCGCGATGTCGCGCCCGTTCACCAGGATGTGACCGCGCTGCGGTTCGTAGTAGCGCAGCAGCAGGCTGACGACGGTGGACTTCCCGGCCCCGGTGTGCCCCACCAGCGCCACCGTGTCCCCGGGGCGCACCGTGAACGACACCCCCCGCAGCGCCCACCGCGGCGCCGTTGCCGCCGTGCCGGGGAACGCCGCCCCCGTCGCGTCGGCACCGCGCCCGTCGTCGGCGATCCCCGTGGCCGCCGGGTAGGCGAACCAGACCCCCTCGAAGGTCACCGTCACCCCCTGGGCGCGGAGCGCGGCCACCTGCGCCTCCCGGTCGGGGGTGGGCGCCACGTCAGGGGCCTCGGGCTCGTCCAGCAGGGCGAAGATCCGCTCCGCCGCCGCCATGGCCGCCTGCAGGATGTTCACCTTCTCCGAGAGGTCCTGCAGCGGCTGGAAGAAACGGCGCACCAGCTGGAGGAATGCCGCCACCGTCCCCACCGTCACCCCCCCCGCCTCCGCCCGATACCCCCCCGCCACGAGCAGGCTGGCCAGCGCCAGCGCGGTGAGCACCTCGATCACCGGGAAGTAGAGGGCGTACACCGTGATCGAGCGCAGGTGCGCGTCCAGGTGCGCGTCGTTGTGCTCGGCGAAGGCCGCCCGCTCCCGCGGCTCCTCCCCGAACAGCTGCACCAGGCGCATCCCCGCCAGCCGCTCCCCCAGATAGGCGTTGAGCCGCGCCAGCCGCAGCCGGATCTCGCGGTAGGCGCGCCGCACCCGCGACTGGAACACCGCCGACGCCAGCACCACCAGCGGGATCACCGCAAAGGCCGCCACCGCCAGCCGCCAGTCCACCCACACCATGACCGCCCCGATGGCGGCCAGCGTGGCCAGGTCCCCCACGCCGGACACCACCCCGGCGGTGAACAGCTCGTTGAGCGCCTCCACGTCGCTGGTGACGCGGGTGACCAGCCGCCCCACCGGGGTGCGGTCGAAGGTGGCGATGGGGAGCCGCTGCAGGTGGGCAAACAGCGCCCCGCGCAGGTCGCGCATGACCCGCTGCCCCAGCCGGGCGGTGAGCACCGTCTCCCCGTAGGCCGCGGCGAACTGCGCCAGCAGCAGCGCGCCGAACAGCAGCACCGCCGTGTGCAGCGCCCCGGTGTCACGCGCCGGGAGGGCACGGTCGATGACCCAGCGGGTGAGGAGGGGGACGGCCAGCTGCATCGCGGCCCCCACCGCCAGGCACCCCAGGGCGGCCACCACGAGGCGCCGATGGGGGCGCACCCAGGCCAGCAGCCGCCGGGCCATCCGGGCGTCCAGCGCCCGTCCGGCGCGGTCCTCGTCGGGAGGCGGGGGGGCGGCCATGCGAGGAATCTAGCCGCCCCGTGTAGCTTTCCCCCATGAAGGAGTTCGTCCGCATCCGGGGCGCCCGGCAGCACAACCTCAAGGGGATCGACCTCGACCTCCCCCGGCGCGCCATCACGGTGGTGACCGGCGTGTCGGGGTCGGGGAAATCGTCGCTGGCCTTCGACACGCTGTACGCCGAGGGACAACGGCGGTACGTGGAGTCGCTGTCGGCCTACGCCCGGCAGTTCCTGGAGCGGATGGAGAAGCCGCTGGTGGACCGCATCGAGGGAATCTCCCCGGCGGTGGCCATCGAGCAGAAGAACCCCACGCGCACGTCGCGCTCGTCGGTGGGGACCGCCACCGAGATCTACGACTACCTGCGGCTGCTGTGGGCGCGGGTGGGGCACACGCACTGCCGGGTGTGCGACCGGCGGCTGCGCCCCGACACGGTGGACAGCGTCACCGATGCCATCCTGCGCCTCCCCGCGGGGACCCGCTTCGCGGTCACCTGCCCGCTGGTGCGCTCGGCGGCGCTGTCGCACGCGGTGCTGGAGGAGAACCTCCGGGCGCGCGGCTTCCTGCGCGTGGCGGTGGGCGAGCGGGTGCTGCACCTGGACGACCTGGCCGGCGCGGCCATCGACCTGGCCGCCGCGGCCGAGCTGGCCATCGTGGTGGACCGGCTGACGGTGGAGCCGGCGGAGCGCGGGCGCATCGCCGAGGCGGTGCAGGCGGCGTTCCGCGAGGGGGAGGGGGAGCTGCGGCTGCTGTTCCCGTCGCCCGTGGTGCCGCCGGCGGGGAGTGCGTCGCCGGGGGGGGCGCCGGTGACCCGGCTGGCGTTCACCGAGCACTTCGCCTGCCCCGACGACGGGACGCGCGCGCCCGTGCCCACGCCGCAGCTCTTCTCGTTCAACAATCCGCGCGGCGCGTGCGGGGCCTGCAACGGCTTCGGCGCCATCCTGGGGTACGACGAGGCGCTCATCGTCCCCAACCCGTCGCGCTCGGTGCGCGAGGGGGCCATCGACCCGTGGACCGCGCCCCGGTACGAGAAGCAGCGGCGCGCGGTGGTGCAGTTCGCCCGGAGCGTTGGCGCCGACCCCGACGCGCCGTG
>JAGWYS010000151.1 GCA_018969225.1 Gemmatimonadota bacterium
CCCGCGGCGCCGGTCGTGCCGCCGCGTGCGCGTGGCCGCCGCATGATGATCGCCGCGTTCTCGGCCGTGCTGGTCGCGGCGGGCGTCGCGGCCGCGCGCGCATGGCGGCCCGGGCGCGCGGTGGCCAAGGGGGCCGAGGTGATCGCGGTGATGCCACTGGGCACCACGGGCGATTCCGGGCTGGTCCGCCTCGGGCGTGATCTCGTGGTGACGGTGAGCACCAATCTCGACGGTGTCGGCACCCTGCGGGCCGTGGACCCGATGTCGGTGCTGCAGCGCTCGCGCGAGCTTCCGCAGCCCATCCCGCTCGACGAAGCCCGGAAGCTGGCGGCCGACCTGGGGGCGTCGAGTGTGGTCCATGGCTCGGTGATTCCGGATGGCGCGCAGGTCCGGGTGGACATCGGACTTTATCCGGTGGGGGGTGGGGATCCCCTGGCTCGCAGCACGGTGAAGTTGCCGGCCGCCGACGTGAGTGCGGTCACCGATTCGATCAGTGTGGCCCTGCTTCGCCAGGTGTGGCGCGATGGCAAGGCGCCGTCCCCCTATCTGGCCGAGGTGGCGACGGCATCGGGGGAGGCGCTGCGGGCCTTCCTGGAAGGGGAGGCGCTGCTGGAGCGCTTTGACGTGCCGAACGCCATCGCGGCCTACCGTCGCGCCACGGCGGCGGATTCCATGTTCGCGCAGGCGTGGTTCCGGATTGCGAATGCGCTGTCCATCACCGTGCAGCCGGCTGATACGGCGGTGGAGCGACGCCTCGACGCACTTGAGGGCCGTCTCCCCGAGCGGGATCGGGCGCTGCGTCAAGTCGCCCGGTTGCGAGGACAGACGATCCTTGAGCGCACCGAGGCGTATGGCGCCCTGGCCGCGCGCTACCCCGAGTATTACCTGGCGCAGTACCGGGCTGGGGATCCCTACGTCCACGAGCTGCCCCGCGTGGGGCGGTCGATCGCGACCGCCATGCCGTACCTCGAGCGGCTCGAGGCGCTGGCCCCGGGGCATGCGGACAACGCCCAGCACCGGCTCATGCTGGCCGCGGTGCTCGGGGACAGCGTGGCCGGCCGACAGGCGGCCGCCGACTTCGGTGCACGGGCACCGAGCGTCCTCGGGATCGCGGGGCGCATGGCCTCGGCGAGCTTCGCCATCATGGACTCGCTGCACCGTCTGCCGTCGGCGGCGGAGGTGGGCCGGATCTACGAGCCATCCGCCGAGCTCTTCGCGCTCTACCCGCACCTCAATGCGTTGCTGCTGATGGCGCCGTTGTACTTCATCCCGACGGCAGCGTATGACTCAATGGTCGTGGGACCCGTCGGGGCGCGCCTGGGCGCCGGCCATGCCCCGGGCTATCGGTATGCGCTGGGGGTCCGGGAGGCGGGGCGTGGCGACTTCGCGGCGGCCGTGGCCACCTTGGCGCCGCTGGAGTCCCTGGCTGCCGAGCCGTCTGATGCGCGGCTGAGCGCCCTGCGCGCGGCCCTCTACGGCGCCTGGACGGCGGCGCTGCCGGTGACGGAGGCCGAGGCCGTCGTGCGCCGCGTCGGGGGCATCTGTCCGTCGCTCGATCGGAACGGTCAGCTCGAGTGCCGGTGGGCGGAGGGGACCGTGGCGGTGCTGGCGGGTGACCGGGATCGTCTGGACCGCATCACGGCGCCGCTGGTGGCCGACACGCAGCCCATGGCGGCGTTCGTGGGCCGCTCGCTGCGGGCCCTCTGGGCCGCGCGACGGGACGGGGACGTGGCGCCGCTGGCCGCCGAGGAGGACGCCGCCATGGCGCGAGGGCTTGTCTACCTGCCGGCGCTCCCCATCGTTCGGCCCCTGCTCGTGAAGGCTGCGCGGGAGCAGCGGCGGCTGGCCGATGCCGAGCGCTATGCCATGTGGGTGGATGCCGTCAGCACGAGTGTGCGCCCGCTGGCCGTGCATCAGATGCTGCAGGCGGCCACCTGGATCGAGCGGGCGCGCACCGCCGTGGCGGCGGGTGATGCCGAGGCGGCCCGGCGCCATTACGATCGGTTTCTGGCGGCGACCTATCCGGACCTCCCCGTCTGGCAGCGGGATCGCCGCGAGGCCCGGCAGGCAATGGCCGGACGGCGCTGAACGCTCAGCGGGGTTGGGCGGCCGTGTTCGCGGCCGCCAGCAGCCGCCGCAGCTCGCGCTGCCACCCGTACGCCACCACGGTGCTGGTCCCCTGCTCCGAGGGGGCCAGCACCAGCAGGTGCTTGCCGTCGCGGGCTACGTCGAAGGAGGCGTGACCGCTGGAGTTGATGAGCGCTCGCCGCACCACCGGCTCGCGTTGCAGCACCGTGGGTTCCCCGGCCGTGGAGAGCGTCACCCGGGTGAGGTTGGAGGAGGCCAGCAGCGGGGCATATGACTGGTAGTACAGCGTGTGATCGTCCGCCCACACCGGCCCGGTGCCGCCGTTCTGGGACACCTGCAGGCGGTTGGTCATGGCGGGAAAGCGCGCCACGAACACCTCCGGGCTGCCGCTGGCGTAGCTGGTGTACGCCACCCACGCCCCGTCCGGCGACGGACGCGCCGAATTGGCCTGGAACTTGTCTGCCGACACGTTGAGGTCCGGTCCCTTCCCCGACGTCGGGGCGGCCCACACGTCAGCGGAGCCCAGCGTGCCGGTGCGATAGATGATCCACGCCCCATCGGGGGTGTAGACCCCCTCCCAGATGTCCTTGCCTGGGCGCTCCAGCTCCAGGCGCGCCTCGCCGCCGGTGACCGGTTGCGACCAGAGGCGCAGCTTGCCACCGCGGTTGGAGCGGAACAGCACGCGTTGTCCGTCGGGCGACCATTCGGGGCGGTCGTTCTGCGTCCCCTCGGTGGTGAGGCGCTGCAACGTGCCCCCGGCGGCGGTGTACACCCAGATGTCGGCACCTTCGCGGGCGCGGAGGGTGACGGCGATGCGCTTCCCGTCGGGGGAGTAGCGCGGGTTGTTCATGTCCGCCTGCGTGGGAATCACCTGCGTTTCGGTGGTGCCGTCGGTGAGGAGCAGGTCGAAGGCGGTCCGGCCGGCCTGGTACACCAGCGTGCCGTTGCGGGACATCGAGGCGGCGGCTCGACCGTCAAGGGCCCCGGCCACCTGCTTGACCTCGGTGAGCACCATGGCCGGTTCCCCCTGCACCGCGAACGAGCCCAAGTCGAGCCGCACCGCCATCACGTTGGCGTCCGCCGACAGGTACACCAGGTAGCCATCCAGGTAGCCGATGGCCGACACGCCGCTGATGCCGAGATCGTGGAAGGTGCCGTCGGCCAGCGAGAGGGCAGCCAGGCGGGCCGACTGGGCGGCGCCATACCAGCGCGTGTAGATGACCGTGCGGTCGTCGGGGAGCGCCAGCGGCAGCGTCTGGCTCTCCTGCTGCAGCGAGTCCGGCGTGGGCACGAACTGCACGGCGCCTCCGCTGGCCGATACCGTGCCGATGCGGCCGTTCATGGACAGCACCACGCGCCCGGGCGCGGCCCAGCTGATCACGGCCGACCCCGATCCGGCCAGCAGCCCCGACTGGACGCGGGCCAGCGTGCTGGTGGTGCCGTCCTTCAAGCGGGTCTTCCGCAGCTCGCCGTCGGCGACAAAGGCCACCTGTTCGCCATCCGGCGAGAACGCCGGAGACCCGCCCAGGTCGGAACCGGGGATGGGGCGCGCGTCCACGGCATCGATGGCCCGCAGGAACAGCATGGTGCGCCCCACGCTGTCGCGGGCCCCGAACACCATCGTGCGACCGTCGGGCGCGATGGCCACCTGGCTGTTGAGCGTGTGTCCGGCTGGCGGCACCAGCGGGAAGCGCACCGTGACGTCGTCGTCGCCGGTCGCGCCGCCACGTCCGCGCGTCCACGCGCCCAGCGTCACCAGCGCCAGCAGCGCCACGCCACATGCCGGGGCCCACAGCGGCGAGGTGCGCCACGACGAACGCGCCGCGGGGGCGCCGTCGGTGTCGTCGTACGCGGCCAGCACCGTGGCCCGCCCCTCCAGCGCCTCGGCGAATTCCCTAGCCGAGGCGAAGCGGTCGGCCGGGAGCTTCTCCATGGCGCACCGCACCGCACGCTCCACGGACACCGGCACCGTCCTGCGCACCTGGCGCAGCGGGCGCGGCTCCTCGGTCATCAGCCGCGCGATCACCGCCTGCGCCGTGGCACCGCTGTGCGCCGGCTCCCCGGCCAGCATCTCGTAGACGATCGCCCCCAGCGAGTACAGGTCGCTGCGCGCGTCCAGCTGCCGGTCGCCCGTGGCCTGCTCGGGGCTCATGTATTGCGGCGTACCCAGCGACAGCCCCGTCTGCGTGACCCGCTGCCCGCCGGCGTTGCGCACGGCCAGCGCGATCCCGAAATCGGCAATCAGCGGCTGTCCGTCCTGCATGAGGATGTTCTCGGGCTTGAGGTCGCGGTGGATCACCCCCTGCCTGTGCGCGTGGTCCAGCGCCCCCGCCAGCGCCTTGGCGATGCGCAGCGCCTCCTCCACCGGCAGCTGCGTCTCCCGCTCCAGCCGCGCGCGCAGCGACTCGCCGCGCACGAAGGGCATGACGTAGAACAGCAGCCCGTCGGCCTGCCCGCTGTCGAAGAGCGGCAGCAGGTTCGGGTGCTGCAGGTTGGCGGTGACCTTGATCTCGGCGAGGAACCGCTCACCCCCCAGCACCGCCCCCAGGTCGGGCTTGAGCACCTTGACCGCCACCGGCCGGTCGTGGCGCAGGTCGCGCGCCCGGAAGACGGTGGCCATCCCCCCCTCGCCAATCTCCTCCTCGAGGGCGTAGCGGTCGGCCAGCGCAGTGGCGAGACGGGAGCGGATGTCCATGGGGACCGCCGGGGGAGGGGGACGAAGTGCCGAGGGGGGAGAAGCCGCAGGCAGCGGATATGGTAGCGCGGGAGCGCTCACCACCGCCACCAACCGGCGGGATCCCGGCATGTGATGGTGTTCGGCCGCAGGGGCGACCGCACGCCCCTGCAGCTCATCGCCTCATGCGGGCGTCACCGCACCCTTCTCATCACCATCCGCTGCCGCCCCTCCACGCGGTACAGCAGCACCTCCGCCCCCTGCTCCGCGTTGGCCCCGGCGCCGCGCACGCGCCCGCTGGGCGTCGCGCTCCACCACACGAGGTCCTGCACCAGCGTGTCGCCGCGCACCTCCTCGCGGCTTTCCAGCACGCGCGACCCCACCTGGAAGACGCTCACCAGCGTCCCCGCCACCCACGTGGCCTCCAGCTCCACGCCGTTCCCCTCGTCCATCACGTAGCGCCCCCGCGCCGTGTCGCGCGCCACCAGCCGGTAGGGGCGCACGCCGTTCACCGTGTCGCGGTTGAACACCGTGTGCCACCGCCACGCGCCCCCCTGCGGTTCGGGGGCGATCTCGCGCGCCACCGGCACGCGGTTGCGCGCGCTGTCCGGCGGCGACGTGGTGATCAGCTCCCCCTCCCACCGCCCCACCCACGCGGAAGGGAACCCGGCCGCTTGGCCGTTGGCGGGGCGCGCCTGCGCGCCACCGTCCTGCGACAGCACGACCAGCGCCAGAATGGCCGCCGGCATGGCAGCGCGCAGCAGGGGGGACATCCGCGGGACGAAACGAGGGGCCATGGGTGCCGGCGGGTACGGGAGGCGCGCGTGGGAAAGCCGACGGGAACCGGGTAACTTACGCCATGCCTCTTGCCCGCCGCCGCCTGGACCGTCTCTGGCGCCTTCTCCGGCTCCCCGATGGGTTCCTCCGCGGCAGGCCGCTGGCGGCCGCGCTCCTCCTGGCCACCGCTCCGGCCCTCCCCGCCGCCGCCCAGCTGCGCGTGGGCGCGCCGCGGACCGCCCCCGACAGCGCGCCCCCGGTCACCTCCCCGGGCTCGCCCCGCGCCGCCGTGGAGGCGTTCCTGCGGCTCGCCGAGGCGCGCGACTGGGAGGGCGCCTCGGCGTACCTCGCCCTCAACGCCGCGCAGCGGAGCCGCGCCTCCGCGCTGGCGCGCGAGCTCAAGGCCGTCATCGACCAGCGGCTCGTCCTGTCCCCCGAGGCCCTCTCCCCCCTCGCCGTCGGCGACACCACCGACGGCGACCCCGACGGCGACCGGGTGGGGGTCGTCCGCAGCCCCGACGGTCACGAGGAGCCCATGCGCCTCGTGCGCACCGCGCGCGACCCCGAGATCCCCTGGGTGTTCTCCAGCGCCACCGTGGGGCGCGTGGACGGGTGGTACGAGGAGCTGGGCGCGGCGTGGCTGCGCGACCGGCTGCCGGCCGCGCTGCAGCGCGAGGGGTGGGCGCACCTGTACCTCTGGCAGTGGCTGGGGGTGCTGGCCGCCGTCCCCGTGCTGCTGCTGGTAGGGTGGGTCGCCAGCGCCGTCGGGCGGTTCGTCCTCGCCCGCATCGCGCGTCGCACCGCCACGGAATGGGATGACCTCGTCCTCGAGCACATCCCGGGCCCCTTCCGGCTGGCGGTGGCCGCGCTGGCCTCGGGGCCCGTGCTGGGGGCGCTGGAGCTGAACGCGCGCGCCGCCGCCTTCGCGGGGGACGCGCGCCGCGGCGCGCTGCTGCTGGCGCTGTTCTGGGGGCTGCTGCGCGTGATCACCGTGGCGCAGAAGCGCATCGTGAACGCCGCCTGGCTGGGAGGGCAGGAGGCCGAGGCGCGCACGCTGGTGCCGCTGCTGGGGAACATCCTGCGCGTGGTGGTGGGCGCCGCCGCGCTGCTGGCGGCGCTGGCGCAGTTCGGCTATCCCGTGGGGACGCTGCTGGCCGGGCTTGGCATTGGCGGCATCGCGGTGGCGCTTGCCGCGCAGAAGACCGTGGAGCACCTGTTCGGGAGCGTGTCGCTGGCCGCCGACCGCGCCTTCCGGGTGGGCGACTGGGTGCGCGCCGGCACCACCGAGGGGACCGTGGAGCGGATCGGGTTGCGGTCCACGTCGCTGCGCACCTTCGAGCGCACCGTCGTGCGCATCCCCAACGGGCGGCTCGCCGACGAGCGCATCGAGACCTTCGGCGAGCGCGACCGCATCCTGCTGCGCACCGACCTCGACCTCACCTACGACACGCCGGCGGCCGTGGTGGACCGCATCCGCGCGGCCATCGAGGGGACGCTGCGGGCGCACCCGCTCATCTGGGAGGAGTCGGTGCGCGTGCACGTCATCGCCTTCACCGAATCGGCGGTGCGCATGCGGGTCATGGCGTGGTTCCGCACCACCGAGTGGGAGCGGTTCCTCATGATCCGCCACGAGCTGCTGCTGGCGATCCTGCAGCTGGTGGAGCGCGAGGGGTCGCGCTTCGCCTTCCCCTCGCGCACGGTGTACCACGTGCAGCATGACGGCGGGCGCGGGCGCGGCGCCGGCGCGCCCCCCGCGGACGGCGCCGACTGACGCATGGCCGTCCTCCTCGCGCAGGTCATGCTGCAGGAGCCCCCGCCCGTGGCGGGGGCCGAGCTGGCCGTCTCGGCGCTGCAGGGGGCCATCACCCTGGGGCTCGCGCTGCTGGGGGCGCACCTCTACAGGCGCTACCGCCGCCCCTGGTTCGGGTGGTTCGCCGCCGCGTGGGGCATCTACGTGGCGCGGCTGCTGTGCATCCTGAGCTTCCTGCTGTCGGGGAACCGCGTGTGGCTCTACTGGCACCAGGTCACCACCGGGTGGACCGCGCTGGTGCTGCTATGGGCGTCGCTGGTGTTCCTGCGGCAGCTGCGCGCGCACCCGGCGCTGCTGGCGGTCGGGCTGTTCCCGCCGCTCTGGTCGTACCTGGCCATCTACCAGCTGGACAACTTCCTCTGGGCCGCGCTGCCGGCGGTGCTCTTCCTCAGCGGCGCCACGCTGTGGACCGGGTGGGTGTTCTGGCGGTACCAGCGCACCGCGGGGTCCAGCGGCGCGCGGCTGCTGGCCGTGGCGTTCGCGCTGTGGGGCGTGCACCACCTCGACTACCCCTTCCTGCGCGCGCAGGGGGCGTGGATGCCCTGGGGGTATTACCTGGACATCGCCTTTGAGCTGCTGGTGGGGGTGGGGTTCATGCTGCTGGTGCTGGACGACCTGGGGCGCGGGGTGCGTGCGCTCACCGCGCTGTCGGGCGACCTGCAGCGGCGCGCCCGCGGCCTCCGCGCCGACCCGCTGGAGGGGCTGCTGTCGCGCCCGCTCACGCTGCCGGGGGTGCGCGGCAGCGCCATGGTGCGCTTCGACGAGGCGCTGCGCGTGGTGCGCGGCGCCGGCAGCTGCGTGGCGTGGGAGGGGCGCCCCGTGGAGCCGGCGGTGGCCGCCGTGCTGGCGCGCATGCAGGCCACGCGCCGTCCGCAGGTGGCCGACACGCAGCGGGCGCAGCCGTTCGTGGCCGCGCTTCCCGTGAGCGCGGGGGACCGGCTGGTGGGCGCGCTGGTGATGGTGGGGGAGGTGCGCAACCCCTTCACCGCGCTGGACGACGACTTCCTGCTGGCGCTGGGGCAGCAGGTGGGCGCCGCGCTGGAGCAGGACGCGCTGGACCGGCAGCTGGCGGCGCGCACCGCCGCGCTGGAGCAGCTGTCGGCGCGCATGGTGCGCCAGCACGAGGAGGAGCGCCGCCGCCTGTCGCGCGAGCTGCACGACGAGACGGCGCAGGTGTTCTCGGCGGTGAAGATGCAGCTGGAGGCGCTGCGCGGCGCGCTCCCCGCCGAGGCGGCGCCGCGCGTGGACCGGCTGCGCGCGCTGGTGGACACCGGCATCGCCAGCATCCGGCAGGTCACCAGCGACCTGCGCCCGTCGCTGCTGGACGACCTGGGGCTCCTGCCGGCGCTGCGGTCGCTGGTGACGGAGTTCACCGAGCGCACCGGCGTGGCCGTGCGCCTGGCGGCGCCGCCGTCGCTTCCCGCGCTGGGGGACGAGGCCGACCTGGCGCTGTTTCGCGCGCTGCAGGAGGCGCTGGCCAACGTGGCGCGCCACGCCGGGGCGTCGGCGGCGGAGGTGACCGTGACGGTGGAATCCGGCGCGGCGGGGGCCGCAGTGCAGTTGGTGGTGGCCGACAACGGCCGGGGCTTTGGCCTGGATGAGGAGGGACGTGTGGACGAAGGCGCGGGACGGATGGGGCTGACCGGCATGCGTGAGCGCATCCAGGCGGCGGGTGGCGCGGTGCGGCTGCGCAATGCGCCGTCGCGCCACGCGCCGGGCGCCGAGGTGTGCATCACGGTGCCGGTCCCCGCGCCCGCGATGGCGGCGTCGGCGATGGCGGTGCCGGCCGCGGCCGGCACGGTGGGGGGCGCATGAACGGGGCGCCCATCCGCGTGGTGCTGGCCGACGACCACGCGCTGGTGCGCGAGGGGATCCGCCACGTGCTGGACCAGGACCCCGGAATCGTCGTGGTGGCCGAGGCCGCCACGGGCGCCGAGGCGGTGGCGGCGGCGGAGGCGCACCGTCCCGACGTGGTGCTGCTGGACATCACCATGCCGGGGGAGACCGGGCTGCGCGCCGCCGAGCGGCTGCGGAC
>JAGWYS010000152.1 GCA_018969225.1 Gemmatimonadota bacterium
GAGCAGGTGCGCGTGGCGGCCGGCGCCGGGGTGGATTCGCTGCGCGAGCGCCTCGCCGCCCACCCCGAGGCGCAGGACACCGCGGCCGTGCTGGTGGTGTCCATCCACGAGAAGCGCCTCTGGTACAAGCGGGGGGACAGCGTCCTGTTTGCCGCCCCCATCGCCGTGGGATCGGGGAAGCACCTCGTGGTCCGCGGCGGGAGCCGCGTGCTGCACTTCGACACCCCGCGCGGCCACTTCACCGTGCAGCGGCTCGACTCCGCCCCGGAGTGGGTCCCCCCCGACTGGCACTACGAGGAACAGGCCCGCAAGCGCAGGCTGGGGCTGGTCCAGCTGGTGCGCGGCACGCCGCTGGCGCTGCGCGATGGCTCGGTGATTGCCGTGGAGGGAAATGAGGTGGTGCGGCGCGGGCGCGACGGATCGATGCGCACCCTGTCCGCCAGCGACGGACGGGAGATCGTGGCCGACGGGCGCATCGTCGTCCCCCCCTTCGGCACCACCCAGCGGAAATACCCCGACGTCCTCGGCCCTTTCCGGCTCTACCTGGGGGACGGGTACGGGATCCATGGCACCAACAACCCCGCGTCCATCGGGCACGCGGTGAGCCACGGCTGCATCCGCCTGCGGAACGAAGACGTCACCCTGCTGTACCACATGGTGACCGTGGGCACCCCGGTGTTCATCTACTAGGCCCCGGCTGGCCTATATTTCCGGTCGGCAAGCTCGGTCGTCTGACGGGTATCCCCCGTCGGGGTTGCCCTGCCGGTCCCCGTCTGAAATTCTCCCTGTTCCCGGCCTCGGCGGTGGCTTCGGCCTCCCGCCTTGGCGTCCGCCTCGCCCCCCCGGTCCCGCATCCGTGACGCCACCCCCTCCCCCCCAGCCGTCGTCCCGCGCGCCCGTTCGGCGCGGCGGCGTGCCGTGGGTTACCGTGGCGGCGCTTGCCGTGCTGGCGGGAATCCTGGCGGCGGCGCCCATGCGCCCCGGCAGCGATCCGCGCCCCGCCCCCGAGGCGGCGCTGGCGGCGGTCGCAGCGCGTCCCGCCCTGCCGGACACCCTCCGCGGGCGCAGCGGCAAGCTGCGCGCCCGGTTCCTCCTTCCGGCGCGTGACGGGAGCATCCCGCTCCTGCGCACCCTCTTCGGCGACTCGGCGGGGCGCCGCCCGGGCGTGCTGGCGGCCGCCGACAGCGCCGGTCCGTTCCACTTCATCACGGTCCGCCCCTTCACCGACAAGGTCCGGGGCCGCATCGGGGCGTACGCCATTGGGAACTTCCCCGGAGAGCGGCCGGGGGGACGAACGGGCGCGTACCGCAACCCCGACGGCTTCGTCGAGGTCACCGAGCGGATCGCGGACCTGCCGGTGTCGCGCCAGTTCCGCCTGCGGGACTTCCTCACCCACGACCAGGCGCGCGTCTGGCCCAAGTACCTGGTGCTGCGCGAGCCGCTGGTGGACAAGCTGGAACTGGTCTTCGACGAGCTGCGGGCGATGGGGGTGGCTGCCGGACGCCTGCGGGTGATGTCGGGGTTCCGCACGCCACAGTACAACGCGCAGGGGGTGGGCGCGGGGGGGCGCGTGCAGGACAGCCGCCACCAGTACGGCGACGCGGCCGACGTCTACGCCGTGGTGGACGGGGCGCGCGACTGGATGGCCGACCTCAACCGGGACGGCCGGGTGGACCTGCGCGACGCGCGGCTGCTGGCGTCGGCGGCGGAGCGCGTGGAGGCGGCGCACCCAGAACTGGTGGGGGGGATCGGCATCTACCCCGCCACCAGCGCTCATGGCCCCTTCGTGCACATCGACGTCCGCGGCACCCGCGCCCGGTGGGGGGCCTGGTGATCCGGCGCACCGCGCTCCTGCTCAGCGGGGTGGCGGCGGTCGCGGCGGTGATCGCCTACCGCCCCCCGCCCGAGCTGCAGGCGGGCTCGTCCGCTTCCAGCGTGCGCTCGGCGGTGCCGCGCGCGGAGCCCGACAGCGTCCTGCTGGGCGCCAGCGGCTCGGTCCGGATGCGGTTCGTGCGCTCCGGGGAGCGGGTGGCCTTCCCGCTGGTCTTCGGGGGCGGCGGTGGGCGTCCTCCGGGGTTCACGTACCAGTGGGTGGTGGCCGGGGGCGATCGCCCCGCCGACGTCGCCCGCCCGCTGGAGGGCGACACGCTGCTGGCCCCGCTTGCGCCCGGGTTCTACGAATTGTCGGTGCGGCGCGGCGGGGTGGCGCAGCGGGTGCAGGATGCGCGCCTGGCGGTGCTGGTCCCCTTCGAGCTCAAGCTCGGGCGGTCGCTCAACGGCTACGAGATCGGCCGGTACCCCGCCGAGTGGTCGCATGACGAGACGGCGGAGCGGCCGGCGGGCTTTGCCGAGGTGCGCGAGGAGCACCTGGACCTGCCGTTGACGCGGCACCTCACGGTGCGCGACTTCGTGACGCACGACCAGCAGCGCCAGTGGCCCCGGTACATCGCGGTGGACCCGCGCCTGCTGGACAAGGTGGAGCTGGTGCTGCGGGAGCTGGCGCGGCGGCAGGGGGAGGAGGTGGCCGATTACGACGTGCGCGTGCACAGCGGTTTTCGCACGCCCATGCACAACGCCGGGGTGGAGGGGGCCGCGCGCGACTCGCGCCACCTCTACGGCGACGCCGCCGACGTGGCCATCGACGCCGACCGCGACGGGCGGCTGACGCTCTTCGACGCGTACCGGGTGGAGCAGGCGGTGGAATGGATCGAGCGGGTCCATCCTGAGCTGGCCGGCGGGCTGGGCGTGTACAGCAGCCCCCGCTATGCCACCCCGTACTGCCACATCGACGCCCGGGGCGAGCGGAAACGCTGGCGCGGGTGACGCCGTAAGGATCCTCATGACCGCACCCGCCCCCTCCTCCGCGCGCGACCGGATCGTGCGCAAGCTCGAGACGCTCTCCGACGAGCGGCTGTACCAGGTGCTCGACTACGTCGAGTTCCTGGAGTCGCGCTACGCCCAGCGCCCCGCGCCCACCGCCACCGCGTTCCAGCGCTTCGTGGACGGCGTGGAGGACACCTTGCGCGCCGGCGGGGTGGCGGCCGGCACCGTGGCGGAGACCATGGGGCTCCTGAGCAAGGCCATGGGCGTGCTGAGCGGGGTGGCGCAGACCACGGTGACCGTGGCCACCGGGGTGGCCTCGGCGGCGCGTCAGGCGGTGGACCAGGTGGGGGCGCCCACGGCGGCGGAGATGGCGGCCGCTACGGTTCCGCCGGCTGCCGCACCCCTGGCAGCCGCACCGGCCGCCCCGGCCGAGACACCGGTCGTCGCTCCCGCATCGCCGACAGCGACGCCCCCGGCACCCTGAGCCGTCGGGCCCGCTGGACAGCATTCCCGGGGGCGCCTATGCTTCGAGATGGCACCCTCTCCTGACTCCCCGGCTGTCGCCCTCCGCCCCTCCGGGCTGGCTCGTGTGCGCAACCCGCAGGCGCTGACCTTCGACGACGTCCTCCTCGTCCCGCGCCATTCGGTGGTCCACCCCCGCGAGGTCTCCATCGCCTCGCGCTTCACCCGGGCCATCACCCTCAACGTGCCGCTGGTGTCGGCGGCGATGGACACCGTCACCGGCAGCGAGATGGCCATCGCCATGGCCCGCGCCGGCGGCATCGGCGTGTTGCACAAGAACATGTCGATCGACCGCCAAGCGGCCGAGGCGGACCGGGTCAAACGGAGCGAGAGCGGGATGATTCTCAATCCCATCACGCTCTCTCCCTCGGCGTCGCTCCGCGAGGCGGTAGCGCTGATGATGCGCTTCAAGATCTCCGGCGTGCCCATCGTCGGGGAGGACGGGCGCCTCGTGGGGATCCTCACCAACCGCGACTTGCAGTTCGAGCGCGACCTCGACCAGCCGTTGCAGGACGTCATGACGGCGGAGGGGCTGGTGACCGCCCCCGTGGGGACCACGCTGGAGGAGGCGGAGCGGATCCTGGGGAAGCACCGGATCGAGAAGCTGCCGGTGGTGGACGAGGCGGGGCGCCTCAAGGGGCTCATCACCGTCAAGGACATCCACAAGCGCCGGCAGTACCCCCACGCCAACAAGGACCAGCACGGCCGCCTGCGGGTGGCGGCGGCCATCGGCGCCGGGGGGGATTACCTGGACCGGGCGCGGGCGCTGGTGCAGGCCGGGGCCGACGTGCTGGTCATTGACACGGCCCACGGCCATCACGAAGGGGTGCTGCACGCGGCGGCCACGGTGCGCGAGGCGTTCCCCGAGATCCAGCTGGTGGCCGGCAACGTGGCCACGCGCGAGGGGGCGGCGGCGCTGGTGGCGCGGGGCGTGGACGCGGTCAAGGTGGGGGTGGGGCCCGGCTCCATCTGCACCACCCGCGTGGTGACGGGGGTGGGGGTGCCGCAGCTCACCGCCGTCATGGACGCCGTGGACGGCGCCGGCGACGTGCCGGTGATTGCCGACGGCGGGATCAAGTACTCCGGGGACATCGTGAAGGCGCTGGCGGCGGGGGCCTCGTGCGTGATGATGGGCTCCATGCTGGCGGGGACCGAGGAGAGCCCCGGGGAGTCGTTCCTGCTGGAGGGGCGCCGCTTCAAGATGATCCGCGGGATGGGATCGCTGTCGGCCATGCAGGACGGCTCGGCCGACCGCTACTTCCAGGACGGCGAGATGTCGGCCAAGAAGATGGTCCCCGAGGGGATCGAGGGGCGGGTGCCGTACAAGGGCCCCGTGGGCGACGTGCTGTTCCAGATGATCGGCGGGCTCCGCAGCGGGATGGGGTACGCCGGGTGCGGCACCATCGAGCAGCTGCGCACCGAGGCGGAGTTCGTGCGGATCACCACCGCCGGCCTCCGGGAGTCGCACCCGCACGACGTGACGATCACGCGCGAGGCGCCCAACTACAGCGTCTGATCCGGCCGGGATCGCACGTCCGGTCCCGGCGGTCCAAGGCGGCGGTGCGCGTCGCCCCGGGGGGAGTCCTCCCGGGCCGGCGGCGCATTCGCGGTCCGTAGCGTATAGTTCCGTCCGACGGTTCCTGGTGCCGCCCCCTTCCCGCGGCCACGGGCGTCTTCTGCGCGTCGCCCCCGCCTGCGGCGCGCCCCTTCCCGACCTCAGCCACACACCGATGGGCATCTGGTCCAAGAAATCCATCGCGGCGCTCAAGGCCGAAGCGTCCGCTTCCGAGGGGGGGCTCAAGCGCACCCTCGGCGCGCTCAACCTCACCCTGCTGGGCATCGGGGCCATCATCGGCGCCGGCATCTTCGTGCTCACCGGCACGGCCGCGGCCAACTTCGCCGGCCCGGGGGTGTCGCTCTCCTTCGTGCTGGCCGGGCTGGCGTGCCTCTTCGCGGGGCTCTGCTACGCCGAGTTCGCGTCGATGATCCCCATCGCGGGGTCGGCGTACACGTACAGCTATGCCACCATGGGGGAGGCGGTGGCGTGGTTCATCGGGTGGAACCTGGTGCTCGAGTACCTCTTCGCGGCCTCCACGGTGGCGGTGGGGTGGTCGGGGTACTTCAGCGCGCTGCTGGCGGAGCTGGGAATGCACATCCCCGCGGCCTTCGCCTCGGCGCCGCTCACGGTGGAGGGGGGGCACAACGTGGTGCGCGCCTTCACGTGCGTGAACCCGGCCACCGGCGCGCCGCTGGTGGACGCGGCCACGGGCGCGGCGTTCGCGGCGCGCGAGGCGTGCACGGCGGGCGGGGGCGAGGTGGTGAACGGCCTCATCAACCTCCCGGCCGTGGCGCTGGTGCTGGCGCTCACGGTGCTGCTGGTGCGCGGGGTGCAGGAGTCGGCCACGGTGAACAACATCGTGGTGGCCATCAAGATGACCATCGTGCTGCTGGTCATCGGCTTCGGCTTCGCCTACATCAACACCGACAACTGGACGCCCTTCATCCCGGAGATGGTCACCAACCCCGACGGGAGCACGAAGTACGGGATGGCCGGGGTGCTGCGCGCGGCGCCGGTGGTGTTCTTCGCCTACATCGGCTTCGACGCGGTGTCCACCGCGGCGCAGGAGGCCAAGAACCCGCAGCGCGACCTCCCCATCGGGATGATCGCCTCGCTGCTGATCTGCACCGTGCTGTACATCCTGATGTCGCTGGTGATGACGGGGCTGGCCCCCTACACCCGGCTGGGCGTGCCGCACCCGGTGTCCGAGGCGATCGCGGCGGTGCCGCAGCTCAAGTGGCTGGAGTTCCTGGTGAACATCGGCGCGGTGGCCGGCCTGTCGAGCGTGGTGCTGGTGATGCTCATGGGGCAGCCGCGCATCTTCTACACCATGTCGCGCGACGGGCTCCTGCCGAAGGTGTTCTCGAAGGTGCACCCGAAGTACCAGACGCCGGCGGCCTCCACCTGGATCGTGGGGATGATCGCCCTGGTCATCGCCGGCTTCTTCCCGCTGGGGCTGCTGGGCGAGCTGGTGTCCGGCGGCACGCTGGCGGCGTTCGCCACGGTGTGCATCGGGGTGCTGGTGCTGCGCCAGCGCTCCCCCGAGCTGGAGCGCCCCTTCCGCACGCCGCTGGTGCCGCTGGTGCCGCTGCTGGGCGCCGGGGCCACGCTGTACATGATGTACCAGCTGCCCAAGCTCACCTGGACGCTGCTGGCGGGGTGGACGGCGGTGGGGATGTCCATCTACTTCCTGTACGGCATGCGCAACTCCACCATCGGCAAGACCGAGGGGAAGCGCTGATCCGCCCGTCGATCGATTAGTTTTCCCACGGTCCGGCCGACGCCGCGGTGCCCGGAACTCCGGGCGCCGCGGCGTCGGCGCGTTTGTCCGCCGCCTCCCCGATCCGCCTGACGCCGCCGTGACCCAGCAGCTGCTCGCTCCCGCCACCCTCCTCGACATCCCGGCGCCCCGCCGCGCGGCGCTGGTTGCCGTCGCCCAGCGCCTTCGCCCGGGGATGACCGTGGCGCTGTCCACGCACATCAACGCCGACGGCGACGGGTGCGGGTCGGAGGTGGCGATGGCGCTGCTCCTGGCCCAGCAGGGGATCGCCACCCGCATCGTCAACCCCACGCCGTGGCCGCGCCTGTTCGACTTCCTGCTGGATGACGGGGTCGTGGACGACAGCGGGCGCGGCGCTGCGGCACTGGACGGCGTGGATGCCCTGCTGGTGCTGGACATCAACGACCTGCGCCGCCTGGGCACGCTGGCCGACCGGGTGCGCGCCCACGCGGCGCCGGTGCTGGTGATCGACCACCATGTGCCGGGCGACGAGCCCGCCGGGGAGGTGGTCGCCGCGGACACGGCCGCCTGCGCCACCGGCGAGATGGTGTTCGACTACGCCGTCGCGCACGGCCTCACGATCACCCCGGCGGTGGCGCGCGCCCTTTATGCGGCGCTCCTCACCGACACCGGGGGCTTCCGCTTCAGCAACACCACGCCCCGCGCGCACGCCATCGCCGCCGCGCTCCTCGCCGCCGGCGTGGACCCCGAGGAGATGTACCGCCGCATCTACGCGCAAGTCAGCGCGGGGCGGCTCCATCTGCTGCGCGAGGCGCTTGCCTCGCTGGAGCAGGACCCGTCGCTGGGGTTGGCCTGGGTGGCGCTCGAGGCCGGGGCCACGGAACGCCACGGCGTCACCAGCGACGAGCTGGACGGCATCGTGGAGCATCCGCGCTCCATTGCCGGCACGCGGCTGGCGCTGTTCTTCCGCGACCTGGGGCACGGCAAGGTGAAGGTGAGCTTCCGCAGCACCGGCACCGTGGACGTGAACCGGCTGGCCCGCTGCTACGGCGGCGGGGGGCACGCCAAGGCCGCCGGCGCCCTGATGTCGGGAGGGCTGGACACCGTGCGCCCCCGGGTGGTCCGGGATGCCGCCGCGTACCTACGGGACGGGACCCTGCCGGCGGGGGGCGCTTCCGGGGCCCACTAGATTGGCGAGGGTTCACCTCCCCTTTCCCGCCGTTCCATCGCGTTCCCGGCCCCGCCATGGCAGCCCTCCAGCAGCAGATCTCCGCCGTCCTCGCCGGCATCCGTCACCCCCGCACGGGGCAGGACCTGATGGCCGGGGAGCATGTCCGTGACATCGCCACCAGCGTGGAAGGGCGCGTGCGCCTCACGCTGCTGCTGGCGGCCGGAGACGATGCCACCCTGGTGCGCACCATTCGCCAGGCCATCGAGGCGCTCCCCGGGGTGACCGACGTGCTGGTGGACGTGCGCGATCCCGCGCAGGCCGAGGGGACGCCAGCCCGCCGTGGTGCCGCGCCCCCGCCGCCGCCGCCATCGCGGGGTGGCGGTACCGGCGGGAGCGGGCGGGCGCTCCCCGTGATGGACAGCGCCCCCGCCAAGGCGCCCCCAAAGGTCCCTGAGCCGGTGGCCTATCCGCAGCTGGGGCAGGTGATCGCCATTTCCTCCGGGAAGGGGGGCGTGGGGAAGTCCACCGTGGCCGTCAACCTGGCCATCGCGCTGGCGCGCGCCGGGCATCGGGTGGGGATCATGGACGCGGACATCTACGGCCCCAACCTCCCGCTCATGATGGGGGTGGACGCCGCCCCCGCGGTGCGCGACGAGAAGATCATCCCGCTCGAAGCGCACGGCGTGAAGGTGATCTCCATCGGCTTCCTCATCGAGAAGGAGCAGCCGGCGATCTGGCGCGGCCCCATCGTGATGAAGATCATCACGCAGTTCCTGCGCGACGTGAACTGGGGGCAGCTGGACTACTTCCTGGTGGACATGCCCCCGGGCACGGGGGACGCGCAGCTGTCACTGGTGCAGGCCACGCCGGTGCACGGCGCGGTCATCGTGACCACGCCGCAGCAGGTGGCGGTGGGGGATGCGCTGCGCGGCGTGAAGATGTTCGAGCGCACCGGGGTGCCCGTGCTGGGCGTGGTGGAGAACATGGCGTACTTCGAGAACCCCGAGACCGGCAAGCCCATCGCCGTCTTCGGCACGGGCGGGGGCGCGCGGCTGGCCGAGCAGTGCGGGCTGCCGCTGCTGGGGCAGGTGCCGCTGGATCCGCGGGTCATGGAGGGGGGGGACACCGGGCGGCCGATCATGGCGGAGCTCCCGGAGTCGCGTGCCGCCAAGGAGCTGGCGCGCGTGGCGGAGCTGGTCACGCGGCGGCTCGCCGAGCGGATGGTCGGCTGAGCGGGAGCGCGATGCCCGCGGCCGAGGCCGGGGCGCCGCAGGGGGAGTTGGCCGGGGGGGCGCTGTCACGGACGCTGCGGCGGGTGGCGCTCCCCGCGGTGGCGGCCAACCTGCTGATGACCACGTTCTACAACGCCGACACCTACTGGATCGGCCGCACGCTGGGCGCCGAGGCGCTGGCGGCCGCCACCTCGGCGGTGTTCTGGATCTGGCTGGTGATCTCGATGGGGGAG
>JAGWYS010000153.1 GCA_018969225.1 Gemmatimonadota bacterium
ACCTGCAACTCCAACGGCACCTGCAACTCCAACGGCACCTGCAACTCCAACGGCACCTGCAACTCCAACGGCACCTGCAACTCCAACGGCACCTGCAACTCCAACGGCAACTGCAACTCCAACGGCACCTACAACTCCAACGGCACCTGCAACTCCAACGGCACCTACAACTCCAACGGCAACTACAACTCCAACGGCAACTACAACTCCCCGCTGCAACCGCGCCCGTACCTGATCGCTTTGCCCGGGGCTCCAGCCTGCCTCTCAAGGGATCACCTCCCTATTGGTCGTCGTCCACACTGCAGGTGGAGGTTGGAGGTGCAGGTGGAGGTTGGAGGTGCAGGTGGAGGTTGGAGGTGCAGGTGGAGGTTGGAGGTGGAGGTGAAGGTGGGAGTTGAGGGTGGAGGTTGGAGTTGGAGTTGCAGTCGCAGTTGGAGGTGGTGACTGGCCGCGATGGGAGTTGTGAAATGGAAGGTGGTCGTGGCACGATGGAAGACACCGCAGACTCTCGTTCGGATCAGCTGCTCCCCCCCTCGCACGCTCCCACCCCTCGGCCATGCCTGACAACACCCCGCCCCCGCCCCGTCGCCGCTGGGGCCTCATCATCGCCGCGGCAGCCGTGGCCCTGGCGTTGGCGTTCGTCCTCTGGTGGCGTGCGCGCCCCGCGCCGCCCACGCTGGCCGTGGTCGTCGAGGGCCCGCTGGAGGTGACCGTGCAGGAGCAGGCGCGCACCCGCGTGCGGGGCGCCGTGACGGTGAGCGCGCCGGTGGCCGGGCGGTGGGTGCCGGTGGCGCTGGACCCCGGGGACGCGGTGCGCGCCGGGGCGCGCCTGGGGACGCTGTACCCCGTGCCGCTGGACGCGGCGGCGCTGGCGCAGGCGCAGGGCGCGCACGACGCGGCGCGCGCCGCGCTGGGGGAAGCCACCGCGCAGCGCGCAGCGCTTGCGGAAGCGCAGGCCGAGGCCGTGCGCGCGCGGCGGCGGGTGGAGCGGCTGGAGGCGGCCGGTGGCGCCTCGCCGGAGGCGCTGGAGCAGGCGCGCACCATCGAGGCGGAGCGGAACGATGCGCTGGCCGCGGCCACCGCGCGCATGGCGGCGGCGGAGGCGGCGGTGCGCGGCGCCGAGGCGGTGGTGGCCGGCCAGGGCGGCGGCGCGCGGGGCGCGCGCCCGCTCGTGGCCCCGCGCGGCGGCACCGTGCTGCTGCGGCTGGAGGAACAGGAGCGGGTGCTCCCCGCCGGCACGCCGCTGGTGCGGCTCGGGAACCTGGATGCGCTGGAGGCGGTGATCCGGGTGCTCAGCAGCGATGCCGCCCTGGTGCGCCCCGGCACGCGGGTGCGCTTCACCGTCGGCGCCTCTCCCACCACCGTGGCCGGCGCCCCCGCGGACACGCTGGTGGGGGCGGTGGTGCGCGTGGACCCCGCGGCGCGCACCATCGTCTCGGCGCTGGGGGTGGAGGAACAGCGCGTGGACGTGGTGGCCGCGCTCCCCGCCCGGCGCCCGGCGCTGGGCGAGGGGCACGCCCTGGAGGCGGACGTGGTGCTCTGGCGCGGGGAGCGGGTGGTTCAGCTGCCCGCCGCGGCGCTGGTGCGCGGCGACACGGGATGGGTGGCGCACGTGTGGCGCCGCGGACGCGCCGTGCCGGTGCCGGTCACGCTGGGCGCGCGCGGTGCCGCCATGGTGGAGGTGCGGGCGGGCGTGGCGGTGGGGGACTCGGTGGTGCTGTATCCGGGGCAGGACGCGCGCTAGCCCGCGCGCCCGCCGGCGACGTTATCCGCCCCGCGCGCCGCCGCGCCGGGCGCCCTTCCCCGCCACCACCGTCGCATACACGTCGCACAACTTGCCGGCCACCGTATCCCAGCTCAGGTGCGCCACCGCCGCGCGGCACTGCGCCGCACTCGGCGGGCTCCCGGCCAGCGCCGCCACCGCCTCGGCGATCTCCCGCGACGACCGGGGATCGACCTCGCGCAGCACGCCACGCATCGTGCCCACATCCATCCCGTGGTGCCGGGTGAGCACCGCGGGAGTCCCGGCCGCCATCGCCTCCAGCACCGCCAGCGGCATCACTTCCGACCAGCTGGTCAGGCACATCACCGACGCCGCGGCCATCAGCCCCGGCAGGATCGGATCGTCATGGGGGAGGCTGCCCAGATGGCGGGTCCCCGGCACGGCGAGCACCTCCTTGAGGAGCGCCTGGTTGGCGGGCATGCACTCCCCCACCAGCACCAGCGGACGCCCCGACCCTTCCAGCGCGCGCGCCAGCCCGAGCTGGTTCTTGTGGCTGTCCACCGACGCGACGCACAGCACGAAGCCGGGCTCCAGCCCGAAGCGCGCCAGTGCCGCCTCGGGGTCCGGCTGGAAGAACCGCGCCGGGATCCCGTTCGGCACCACCGACACGCGCGACGGCGGCACGTCGAAGGCGTCCAGGATCATCTGCCGCTCCCGCTCCCCCAGCGCCACGCAGTGGTCGGCCGTGTGCAACCCGCTGTGCATCCACCGGTAGTTGGTGGTGAGCTCCCACCCCGTCAGCCGGCCGGCCAGGCGGTCCAGCAGCCGCGCGCGCCGCGCCAGCGACGGGGTCCACCGGCTCACCAGCGGCGACAGCACCACCGGGACATCCAGCCACGACGCCTGCCCCACGATGGTGTGGTTGCCGGCCGCCACGCTGAACACGTGCAGCAGGTCAAAGTCCACGAAGCGCTCGCGCGCCGGATCGATGAGCCGCATGTCGTGCCCCGCGCGGCGCATCGCCTCGATCGTCTCCAGCACCTGGATCTGCAGCCCCCCGATGGTCTGGAAGAGCATCGCATACGACAGGGTGCCGATCTTCAGGGGACGGTCCATGGAGTGGTGTCGGGGCGGGGCGCGGGCCGGCGGGGACGGCCGGGGGACCCGGCAAGTTCACCCGCCGTCCAAAGGGGCGTCAAGGCGGTCAGTCGTGCTGCACTTCGGCCACCACCACGCGACGCGGATCGCCCGGATGCGTGCGCACCACCAGGCGCTCGGCGTTGACCCGCAGCGCCACCGAACGCGGCGCGCCGCCGCCCACCCATGCGGTCACCCGGTCCACCGTGGGGATCCCCGGGGGGATCCCCGCCGCCGGCTGGCCGTCCACCTCCACCGTGTCGCGCCCCGCCCCCAGGTAGCCGCGGGGACGCACCAGCAGCACCCGCACGCTGTCCCCGCGCACCGGCGGCGGAGCGGCCGGCACGCGCAGCGTCACCTCGTCGGTGCTGCGGGGAAACCCGGGGCGGTACAGGTGCAGCACCACCCGCCCGTCGGGGGCCTCCACCTCGAACTCGTACGGCTGCCCCCCGACCGCGCGAAAGGGGCCCCAGCGCCCGCGCGCGTCCACCTGCCGACGGTGCACAGGGGCGCCCACGCGCGCACCGGTGGCGGCGTCCACCGCGTGCACCGTGACGCGCGCACCCGCGAGCGGCAGGTTCGTGGGCGCCCCCGCCGCCTCGCCGCTCACCAGCCCGTCCAGCACCACGCGCGCCTGCGGCACGATGGCGGTATCGGCCGGCGGGCGCCCCGTGAGGAACGCGTACACGGCGCGAAACGCCCCCGCGGAGAACGCCACCTCGCGATGGTCGGCGCCAGGGAGCACCACCTCCTCGGCGCCCGCCAGCGACGGCCCGCGCGCATCCACCCCGGTGGCCACCCCGCGCATCCCCATGGCGGCGCCGTCGGGCTGCGCGTACTTGTCGTTGCCGTCCGACCGGATCGCCAGCGTGGCCACCCCCGGCTCCACCTCGCGCTCCGCGTTGAGCGCGCGCAGGTAGGGGCCCGCGCCGTTGAACTCGCTCTCGGGCTGCAGCCCGGCCTGCGCGAAGACTCCATGGTTGGGGGTGCCGCAGGTGACCACGTGCGACACCCGCGCGCCGCCGACATCGCGCACGAAGCGCCGGATGGTCAGCCCGCCGCGCGAGCTCCCCACCAGCGCCACCCGCGGCGCCCCCGTCCGCGCCCGCACCGCGTCCACGAACGCGGCCAGCGCGGCCGCCTGCTCCGCGGGGGTGGACCGGTTCGCCTCCCCCCCGCGCACCGTGGACGACGCCACGGGGTGCGGCAGCGACAGCGCGAACAGCCGGTCGGCCGGGTACCCCTGCGACTCGAAGCGCCACCGCATCGTGTCCCACAGCCCGGCGTGGTCGCCGTTGCCGTGCACGAACACCACCGGCACCGGCTGCGCCGCCAGCGGGACGGCGCCCAGCGCCGCCAGCAGCACGGCACCCCCCGCGATCAGCCGCCGCATGCGTGCCGCTCCACCAGCGCGTAGTGCCCCACCGCGTCGAAGTCGAACTTCCCCCGCACCAGCGCACCCGGGTCGAGCGTGGCCACCAGCACCGCCTCCGCGTCGTACACCGGCCCCGCGATCACCTCGCCGGCCGGGTCCACGATGCAGCTCCCCCCGCGCGACACCAGCGCGTCGGGGTCGGTCACCCCCTCCAGCGGATAGTCGTCCGGGTAGTCGCGCCGCCGCGTGCACTGGTTGGCGCTGAGCACGTAGCATCGCCCCTCCAGCGCGATGTGCCGCATGCTGGCCACCCACCGCTCGCGCGCGTCGGCCGTGGGGGCCAGGTAGAGTTCCACCCCCTGCGCGTACAGGCGGTGCCGCAGCAGCGGCATGTAGTTCTCCCAGCAGATCGCCCCGCCCACCCGCCCCGCCGGCGTGTCCACCACCGCCAGGTCGGTGCCGTCGCCGTACCCCCACACCAGCCGCTCGCTGGCCGTGGGCATCACCTTGCGGTGCTTCGCCAGCAGCGTGCCATCGGGGCCCAGCACCAGCAGCACGCAGTACAGCGTGCCGCCGTCGCGCTCGATCACGCCGATGGCCAGCGTCACCGCGTGCCGCGCCGCGATCGCCCCCAGCGCGTCCACCGCCGGCCCCGGCACGGTGATGCTGGACGCCCAGTAGCGCTGGAACCACGCGCGCCCCGCCTCGGTGCGGTGCCCCACCACCGCGCCGAAGGAGATCCCGCGCGGGTAGGCGCTCACGAACGCCTCGGGGAAGAGCACCAGCTGGGCCCCGCGCGCGGCGGCCTCCGCCGTGCGCGCCGCCACGGTCTCGAGGGTGCGCGGCAGGTCGAAGGACACCGGCGCGGCCTGCACCACCGCCACCGTCACCGGCGGGCAGGGGCGTGCCGCCGCCGCCGCAGCGGCGATGGCGGCGGCCACGGGATCCTCGGGCGGGGCGGCGGCAGGCGGATGGGACATGCCGCAAAGCTACCCGCTGGTCCGGCCCATGCACATCACGCCGCGTGCCCCTCGGCCACAGCCGCCCCCGGCCGCCACCCCGGTCGGCCACCGCGGACCCCGCCGCCGCCAGCCGCCCCCATCGCATGCCACCGCGCCAGCGCCCGTCGCCCCCCTCCGCACCCGTCCCGCCGCCGCGCCGCGGCGCGCGCCCCCCGCTGGCCGGCTGGCTTCTCCCGCTGGCACTGCTCGCCGCCGTGCTGCTGGCGCGCCTCGTCGGCACCGGCGGCGCGCCCACGGTGCCCTACAGCACGTTCCTGCGCCAGCTCGACTCGGGGGTGGTCACGCGGGTCACCGTGGGGGAGCGGCTGCTGCGCGTGGAACGCACCACCGCCGACCCCGCCCGCCGCGCGCAGTACGTCACCGTGCGGGTGGACCCCGCGCTGGTGGGCGAGCTGCAGCGGCGCGGCGTCCCCTTTGCCGGCGAGCCCGGCACCCCGTGGCTGGAGTCGCTGCTGCTGTGGGTGGCGCCGCTGGTGCTGGTGGCGGCGTTCTGGTCGCTGCTGCTGCGCCGCGCCCCGGGGGAGCAGCCCGGCGGGGTGCTGGGGTTCGGGCGCAGCGGCGCGCGCGTGTACGCCGAGCGCGGCGTGCGCGTCACCTTCAACGACGTGGCCGGCGTGGACGAGGCCAAGGCCGAGCTGCGCGAGGTGGTGGCGTTCCTGCGCGATCCCGCCGCCTTCGGGCGTCTGGGGGCGCACGTGCCGCGCGGCGTGCTGCTGGTGGGCCCCCCCGGCACGGGCAAGACGCTGCTGGCCCGCGCCGTGGCGGGGGAGGCCGACGTGCCGTTCTTCACCATCAACGGCTCGGAGTTCGTGGAGCTGTTCGTGGGGGTGGGGGCCGCGCGCGTCCGCGACCTCTTCCGCCAGGCGCGGCAGAATGCGCCGTGCATCGTGTTCATCGACGAGATCGACGCGCTGGGGCGCACGCGCGGCGCCGCCACGGTCACCGGTGCCAACGACGAGAAGGAACAGACGCTCAACCAGCTGCTGGCCGAGTTGGACGGCTTCACCCCCGACTCGCGCGTCATCCTGCTGGCCGCCACCAACCGCCCGGAGATCCTCGACGCCGCGCTGCTGCGCGCGGGGCGCTTCGACCGGCAGGTGCTGGTGGACCGCCCCGACCGCGCGGGGCGCGTGCAGGTGCTGCGCGTGCACGTGCGCCGGACGCCGCTGGCCCAGGGGCTGGACCTCGACGCGGTGGCGGCGCTCACCCCCGGCTTCACCGGCGCCGACCTCGCCAACCTGGTGAACGAGGCCGCGCTGGCCGCCACGCGCCGCGGCGCCGACGCCGTCGGGCTGGATGACTTCACGGTGGCCGTGGAGCGCATCGTTGCCGGGCTGGCCAAGAAGAGCCGCGTGCTCTCGCCGCGCGAGCGCGGCATCGCCGCCACGCACGAGATGGGGCACGCGCTGGTGGCCCGCGCCACCCCCGGGGCCGACCCCGTGCACAAGGTGTCCATCATCCCGCACGGCATGGGCGCGCTGGGGTTCACCCTGCAGCGCCCGGCGGAGGAGCGGTACCTTGCCACCGCCGCCGAGCTGGAGGCGCGGCTGGCGGTGCTGCTGGGGGGGCGCGCCGCCGAGCTGGTGGCGCTGGGGGAAAGCTCGACGGGGGCGGGGGACGACTTGGCCAAGGCCACCGACCTGGCGCGCGACATGGTCACCCGCCACGGCATGGCCGAGTCGGTGGGGCCGGTGGCCTACGAGGGGCCCGGCGCTCCCTTCCTGCCAGGGGACGGTCGGTGGCCGCTGGCCCCGCGCGCGGTGAGCGAGGCCACGCAGCGCGACATCGAGCAGGCGGTGCGCGCGCTGGTGGATCGCGCGCTGGCGCGGGCGGTGCGCGTGCTGCGCCTCAACCGCGCCGCGCTTGACGAGGGGGTGCGCCGCCTGCTCGCGGCCGAGACGCTCACCCCCGAGGGGCTCCCGGCCGTGGTGCCGCTGCCGGCCGGCCAGGAAGCGGCCGGCCCGGAAGCGGTCGGCCCGGAAGCGGTCGGCCAGGCCGTGGACGCGGATGGGGCGGCGTCAGTGCACCAGGGCCGCGGGGCGTGACACCCCCTCCAGCACCTGCTCCACCAGCCGTGCATCGCCCCGCCCCACGTGGATGGCCAGGTCCGCCTGCGCCACCACCCCCAGCAGGGCGCCGTGCGTGTCCACCACGGGGAGGCGGCGCACCTGGTGGCGGACCATGAGGTCGGCCAGCGCCTCCACCGACGCCTCCGGCCCCACCGTCGCCAGTGGCAGGTGCGTCATGCAGTCGGCCACGTGCCCCGTCGGGCCGTTGGCGCGCGCCAGGTGGCGCACCACCAGGTCACGATCGGTGAGCACCCCCACCAGCCGGCGCGATGCCTGGTCGGTCACCACCGGCAGCATCCCCACCCCGCGCAGGCGCATGAGCGCGGCGGCGTGCTGCAGCGTGTCCCCGGGGGTGACGGTGGCGGGGTTCGAGGTCATCAGGTCCCTGGCAAGCATGGCGAGCTCCGGTCGGGTGGAAGAGCGGGTGGCGGGAGGGCGTCCGGCAACTTCGCGCGCCCGTGCGGGGGCGTCTGTCGGTGCGACCACCGACAGACGGCTGCGCCGCGCGAGGCGACCGTTCTTCCGTTCCCGCGTCCACCCTCCACCCACGCCCGCACCGAGGGGTCCATGCCCGCCGTGCCAACCGTCGCCGACCTGATGACCCGCGAGGTGCTCACCCTCGCCCCCGAACTCCCCGCCCGTGACGCCATGACCATCCTGGCCACGCGCCATCTTTCCGGGGCCCCGGTGATGGCGGGCGCTCGCGTGCTGGGGGTGGTGACCCTCACCGACCTCGTCCAGCTGGCCGCGATCCTCCCGGCCGTGCCCACCTGGCGGCGCGAGGTCCCCGAGCCGGGAGAGCCCCCCGATGCGCTGGCCTTCGACGAGCTGGTGGAGGGGGAGGCGCCGCCCAGCGAGTACTTCACCGACCTGTGGGCCGACAGCTTCGTGGACACCGCCACGCGGCTGGCGGTCCCCGACGCGCCCGAGTGGAACGCGCTGGACGAATGCACGGTGTCGGACGCCATGACGCGGCACGGTCTGGCGCTGGCCCCCGACACCCCCATCGACGAGGCGGCGCGCTTCCTCCAGCGTCACGGCGTCCACCGCGCGCTCGTGATGGAAGGGGGCGCGCTGCGCGGGCTCCTCTCCAGCAGCGACCTCGTGCGCGCCGTGGCGCGCGGCGTGTTGGCGGCGGCCCCGGCCCCGGCATCCGCCCGCGGCGCCGCGCCCGCGGACCACGCCATCAGCACGATGGCGGCGGAGTTCGTCGTCCCCGCGATGGCCGACAGCGTGGCCGACAGCGTGGCCGCCCCGGCGGCCGGGAGGGGTGCATGACCGGCACGGCCCCCCCGACCCCCCTCGCCGGCGGCGCGCGCCTCCTGCCCCGCCCCGACGGGGCAGCCGTGGTGTTCGAGAGTGGCGTGACCGGGGCGTGCCCCCCGGTGCGCCGGCCGACCGAGTCGCGCGACGACACGGTCGTGGCCGCCGACGCGCGACGCGCGCTGCGCGACGAACTGGGACCGCTGCACGAGGCGATCACGCTGCAGGTGCGCGGGGGGATGGTGACGCTCACCGGCACCACCGCGCTCCACCTGCACCGGGGAGGCGCCGAGCGGGCGCTGCGCTTCGTCCCCGGCGTGCGCGGGGTGGACAACCGCATCCAGGTGAGCGCCGTGGTGGACCCGCCGGCGGTGCGCGCGCAGGTGCTGGCCGCGCTGCGCACCCGCGCCACCGAGACCGCGCAGGGAGTGGAGGTGCTCACGCAGGGAGGGACCGTGGTGCTGCGCGGCACGGTGGCCACCGCCGCCGACCGGCAGGCGGTGGAGCGAGGCGCGTGGAAGGTGCCCGGGGTGAGCGCCGTGCGGAACG
>JAGWYS010000154.1 GCA_018969225.1 Gemmatimonadota bacterium
GTGCGACATCGTACGACGGGTGCGTGGGGCTGGGCGGTTCGCGCGTGGGCAGCGCGAGCCGCCGGGCCCCCACGCCGAACGTCGCACCCGGCGTGACGGCCACCGCCGTGATGCCCTCCGACGACCGGTAGAATACCGTGCGCCCGTCGCGCGACCAGAGCGGCTCGGTGCCGCCCCCCTCGCTCACCTTGACGCGCGGGCCGTCCCCCGGGAACGGGCGCACGTACACCTCGAAGGTGCCGCTGATGTCCGACTGGTAGGCGAGCCACCGGCCGTCGGGGGACAGGCGCGGCATCAGCTCCGACGTGGGACCCACCGCCATGGGGATGAGCGTGCGGTTTCCCGTCAGGTCCACGGCCAGGATGTCGCGCGGCCGATTGGCCGCCTGCGGTCCGGTGCGCACCACGAGCCACCGCCCATCGGTCGACAGGACCGCCTCGTTGAGCGGCACTCCGGCATCGAAGAGCAGCTCCGGCGTGCCACTGCCATCCGCCGGCACCGTCATCATCCGGACGCGCCCGTCCACGACAGACTTGAACAGGATGCGGCGCCCGTCCGCCGTCCACTCCGGCACTGAGCTGGTGCCGCCGGTGGTGATGCGCGTGAAGGTCCCCGCGGAGACGTCCAGCACCCAGATGTCCGCCTCGTCGAAGAACCCGACCGCCACGGCGATGCGGCGGCCGTCCGGGGAGAAGCGCGGGGTGGCGTACGCGCCGACCACCTCGCGCAGCATGGTCTCCCCCCCGCTTCGCGCAAGCACCAGCTGCCGCCCGGCCGCCCCCGACAGGTAGGTCATCGTCCCCGACCCCGACAGCCCGTATCCGCGCCCATCATCCGCCAGCTGGAACGGATCACCAGTGGCCCGCATAGCGCCGGCATCGAAGGGAACCGCGGCCAGCGCGCCATTGAGCGCGTGGATGATGAGGTGCCCGTCGCGGAAGCCGAGCACGCGCTCCGCCCGCACCGCGATGTCGCGCACCTCACCGTCCGGGAGGGTGAACGCCCGCAGTCCGGCCTCCGACAGCCCGCCGGTGCGCACCACCACGGTGCGCCCGTCCGGCATCACCAGCGGGTACCTCGCGCCACGACGATCCGCGGAGCCCGGTTGCAGCCGAGGGGCGCCCCCGCGCGCGGGAAGCACGTACAGCCCGGTGCCGCTGCCCACGACCAGCTCGTCCCCGGGGGTCCAGGCCATCCCGTCAATGGCGTCCACGGCCAGCGTGGCCAGCGCCGTGTGCTCCCCGCCCTCCACCGGCATGCGGCGCACCTCGAGCCCCTCGCTGTAGGCGATCCACCGGCCATCGGGGGAGAAGGTGACGTTGCGAAGGGCGCGGCGCGCGAGTTCGGTGCGGGCGGTCAGCTCGCTGGTGCGCTGCACCATGGTGCGATAGCCGAGGCTCCCGGCCGTGACGTACGCCAAGCGGTCACCCTGTGGCGCGACGACGATGCGAAAGCCGTCGATCATGACGTTTTCACCGGCCGGCACGTCGATCACGGCGCGAACCACTGGCGTGTCCGGGAGCGCCGGGGCCCGGGTGCGCGACCAGGCGAACGCCGCGAGCGCCACCGCGGCCACCCCCCAGGCGGCCGCCTCGCGCACCCCCGGTCGGCCGCGCCGCGCCGTCCCCGCGCCTGCGGTCGCATGGCGGGCAAGCGCCGCCGGGTCGCCGCGACCTTGCAACGCCTGCGCGAATGCCTCCGCAGAGGCAAAGCGGTCGGCCGGCAGCTTCTCCAGCGCCTGCCGCACCGTGGCATCCACGTGCACCGGCACGGTGCGGCGCAGCACCGTGAGCGGGCGCGCCTCCTCGGTCAGGAGCCGGGCGATGACCGCCTGCGCGGTGGCGCCACTGTGCGGGGGCTCGCCCGTGAGCATTTCGTACGTGATGGCGCCCAGCGCGTACAGGTCGGCGCGCGCATCCACCGCGCGGTCGCCGGTGGCCTGTTCGGGGCTCATGTACTGCGGCGTGCCGAGCGAGAGCCCCGTCTGGGTGACGCGCTGCCCGCCCGCGTTGCTGACGGCGAGGGCGATGCCGAAGTCGGCCACCAGCGGCTGGCCGTCGCGCAGGAGGATGTTCTCGGGCTTGAGGTCGCGGTGCACCACGCCGCGCCGGTGCGCGTGCTCGAGCGCCTGCGCGACGGCCACCGCCAGCCGCACCGCCTCCTCCACCGGCAGCTGCCGCTCGCGCTCCAGGCGGGTGCGCAGCGTTTCGCCGTCCACGAACGGCATGACGTAGAACAGCAGCCCCGCCGCCTCGCCGCTGTCGAACAGCGGCAGCAGGTTGGGGTGCTGCAGGTTGGCGGTGACCCGGATCTCGGCGAGGAACCGCTCGACCCCCAGCACCGCGCCCAGCTCGGGCTTGAGGACCTTGATGGCGACGTCCCGCTCATGACGGACGTCGCGCGCCAGGTACACCGTGGCCATCCCCCCCTCGCCCAGCTCGCGCACGAGGCGATAGCGGTCGCGGAGCGCCTCACTCAGCTGGGCGGGAAGCTCGGACACCGGGAGTCGGGATGGGGAGTGGACAGGCAGGGGGCGCAGGGGGCCGCTCCGGGCAAGGGGCGCTGGCGGCCGCCCCACCCTGCGCCGAGTCTGGCGCCCTACCCTACGGCGCGCGGTGGCGCACCGCCAGCCCCGCCCCTCACGGAAACCCATGCTGGTGTCGCGGTGGACCCTTTCCACGCACGTTGCCCGCCCTCCCGGCCGGTCGTCCGCACGACGGGACCCGTCCGGGTTCCTCCCCCGCGGACGCTCCTGGGGGACAGGCGTCAGGACCTCCCGGGGACACGTGGCACGCTCCGAACTGCAGCACCATCTCCATCAACACTTCCAGCAGCAGAAGCGGCAGCTCAAGGGGCAGATCAAGTTCGTCCGCTCCCGCCTGCTCAAGGCGCTGCACGGCTTCCGGCGCGAGGAGCTCACGGCCCTGTGCCGCCGCCTAGGGGTGGCGCCGGGGGACCGGCTGCTGGTGCATTCGTCCTACGACGCGTTCGGGGCGTTCCTGGGGGCGCCATCGGACGTGGTCGCCAGCCTGCAGGACGCGGTCGGCCCCGGCGGCCTGGTCGCGATGCCCACGATCCCCTTCGACGGGCTGGCGCTCGACCACATCCGCTCGGGGCGCGTCTTCGACGTGCGGCGCACGCCGTCGCGCATGGGGCTGATCACCGAGATCTTCCGCCGCTCAACCGGGGTGGTGCGCAGCGTGCACCCCACGCACGCGGTGGCGGCGTGGGGGAAGGGGGCCGACACGCTGGTGGCGGACCATCACCTGGCGGCGACGCCGTGCGGCCGCGGATCCCCCTACGCCCGGCTCGCCGAGCGCGACGGCAAGGTCCTGTTGCTGGGCGCGCCGATCGAGGCGATGACGTACTTCCACACGCTCGAGGAGGAGCTGGGGGCCGGGATGCCGGTGTCCCCCTTCACCGACGAGCAGTTCACGGTTCCGGCCGTTGACGCCACCGGGCGCACCCTGGAGGTGCGCACGCGCCTCTTCAACCCCGAACTGTCGCGGCGGCGGCAGGTGGCGCGGCTTCGCGCGCCGCTGGAGGCGCGCGGGGCGTGGGCCGAGGGGCGCGTGGGCACCGTGCGCGCCATCCTCCTGCGGATGGGCGACGTGGCCGCCTGCGCGCGCGCGCTCGCGGCCGAGGGGCGCTACTGCTATGACGGACTCTGACCGCGCGGCGTCGGTGGAGGCGCTGCGCGCCGAGCTGACGGCCGCCGGCGCCTCTGGCGACATCGCGAGCGTGGCGGCCACCGCGCGCGCGCTGCTCCGCGCCGATTCGTCCATCCGCCAGGCGAGCTTCGTCCGCAAGGCGGCCGAGGCGTTCCCGCCGGGGGTCGGCACGCCGTTCCGCGTGGCGCTGCTGTCGTCGTTCTCCATCGAGTTCCTGCGCGACCCGCTGGCGGCGCACGCGCTCACCGAGGGGCTGCGCCTCGAGACGTACGTGGCGGGGTTCAACCAGTTCCGGCAGGAGATCCTGGCGCCCGACTCGGGGCTCCACCGTTTTCGCCCCGACGTGGTCATCCTCGCGGTCGAGGGAGAGGCGCTGGCGCCGGCCTTGTACGACGGCTTCCCGCTTGAGGAGGGCGACCGGGGCGCGGAGATCGTGGCGGCCGCGGCCGGCGAGGTGCGGTCGCTGCTCGAGGCGTTCCGCGCCGCGAGCGCCGCCCCGCTGCTGCTGCATGACGTGGCGCCCCCCCGCTGGCGCGCGCTGGGGATCCTGGACGGCCGCGAGGGGCCGGGGCAGGGGGCGCTGGTGGCGGCGCTCAACGCGCAGCTGCGCGAGGAGGCGCGGCGCGTCCCGGGCGTGCACGTGGTGGACTACGCCGGGCTGGTGGCCGAGGCCGGCGCCGCCGCGTGGCACGACGAGCGGATGGCGCTGTACGCGCGCGCGCCGATCGCGCAGGCGATGCTGGGGCGCCTCGCCCGCGAGCACCTCAAGTACCTGCGCGCCCTTGCCGGGCGCACGCGCAAGTGCCTGGTGCTGGACCTGGACAACACGCTCTGGGGGGGCGTGCTGGGGGAGGACGGCCCCGAGGGGATCCGCTACGGCGCCACCTACCCCGGGTCGGCGTTCCGGCGGTTCCAGCAGGCGGTGCGCACGCTCCATCGGCGCGGCGTGCTGCTGGCCGTGGCCAGCAAGAACAACCTGGCCGACGTGGAGGCGCTGTTCGCGGCACGCGGCGACTTCGTGCTCACGCGCGGGCACTTCGCGGCGGTGGAGGCCCACTGGGAGCCCAAGGAGGCGTCGCTCCGGCGCATCGCCGCGGGGCTCAACATCGGGCTGGGGCACCTCGTGTTCGCCGACGACAACCCGGCGGAGTGCGCGCGGGTGCGCGCGGCGCTCCCGGCGGTGACCGTGATCCAGCTCCCGCCGCGCCCGGAGGACTACGTGGCCGCGCTGCTGGAGGACGGGTTCTTCGACGGCCTCGCGATGTCGGACGAGGACCGGCGGCGCGGCGCGCTCTACGCGCAGCGCGACCAGGCCGAGACGCTGCGGCGCGAGCTGGCGAGCGTGGAGGACTACTACCGGCAGCTGGCGATGACCGTGGAGATCGCTAGCGTGGACGCGGCGTCGCTGGCGCGGGCCGCGCAGCTGACGCAGAAGACGAACCAGTTCAACGCCACCACGGTGCGCGCGGGGGAGGCGGAGATCGCGGCGCGCGCGGCTGACCCCGCGTGGGAGGTGGCGACGGTGCGCGTGACCGACCGCTTCGGCGACAACGGCATCGTGGGGCTGGTGATGGCGCGGGCGGACGGCGACGCGCTGGCGATCGAGACGTTCCTGCTGAGCTGCCGCGTGATCGGGCGGACAGTGGAGACGGTGATGCTGGCCCACCAGGCCGGGCGGGCGCGGGCGCGCGGGCTGGCGCGGCTGCGGGGGCGCATCGTCCCCACGGCCAAGAACGAGCCCGTACGGGACCTGTACGCGCGGCACGGCTTCCGCGAGCGGCCCGCCGAGGGGGAGGAAGGCACCGGCTGGGAACTGGAGCTGGCCACGGCTACGCTTGAGGATCCGTCGTGGCTCACCGTGGTCCGGCGCGACTGAGCAGCGGCGATACACGACATAAAAACGACACGACCACGACATAAGCACGGCATGACACGGGCACGAGACAGGCACCATCCAGGCACCAACGGAGGCGTTTAATATGGAAGCGCGCATCAGGCAGGTCATGGCGGACATCCTGGGGATCGACCCCGGGGCGATCAACGCGGGCACCTCGATGGAGACGGTGCCCGCGTGGGACTCCGCCGCGCACATCAGCCTCGTGGCGGCGCTGGAGGAGGAGTTCGGGACCAGCCTCGACGTGGGCGAGATCGAGCGGATGCTCTCGTACCGGGCGATCGTCGAGGTGCTGCATGGCCGGGGCTGAGCATCCGTCGGCGCCAGCCGCCGCCCACCGGCTCCGGGCCTCGCCATGAACCGGTTCCTGGCGTTCTGCATCCCCTGGTACGGCCCGTGGCCGCGCTGGTGGACGCTGTTCTGCGAGTCGTGCCGGCACAATCCGTCCATCGACTTCCTGGTGTTCACGGACAACCCGGAGCCGCCAGGGCTCCCGCCCAACATCCGCGTGCGGCCGATGTCACGCGACGCCATGCAGGGGCGGGTGCGCGAACTGGTCCACGAGGAGTACACGCTGCGGGGGGCGCACAAGCTGTGCGACTTCCGCCCGTTCTTCGGGTTGCTGTTCGCCGACCACCTCCGGGAGTACGCCTTCTGGGGGTACTGTGACGTGGACGTGGTGTTCGGCGATCTCTCGAAGGCGATTTCCCCCGAGCACCTGCGCGAGGTGGACGTCTACTCGCCGTACGACCGATACCTGGTGGGGCACTGCACCGTGCTGCGCAACACGCCGTCCATCAACCACCTCTGCTTCGAGATCGAGGACTATCGCGCGCGCGCTCTGGCGCCCGGGAGCACCTTCTGCGACGAGCTGGGGATTGCCGGGGTGCTGGCCCGGCACCCCGAGGTGCGTTTCGTGCGGCCGCGGGACTACGACGAGGAGATCGCCAAGCCGTTCGGGGCCATTGGCGTGAGCATCATGGGGAGCACCCACGTGGACCGGCTGCCGCCGGGCGCCCACCAATTCCGGTGGGACCGCGGGGTGGCGTCGTTCCGGCGCCCCGAAGGCGGCGCGACGGAGGTGCTGTACATCCACTTCATGGGGATCAAGAACCGCGCGTACTGGCTGCTGCACCGGCCGGGGACGTACGGACGCTTCGCGTTCACCCCGGTGGGCTTCCTCCCCTTCCCTTGCCCCTGGCCGTCGTGGGTGCGCGCCGCCTTCGGGGCGGCGGGGCACCTGATCGAGGGCGTCAAGCGGCTGCAGGCGCGTTGACTGGCGCGGACGCGCCACGCTCCCGCTACGGCAGCCGCGCCAGCGAGTCGAGCGTGGCCTTCGCCTCCGCGAAGTGGCGCCGCAGCCGCGGGATGTCGCTGCCGGCGTAGCCGACCTCCAGCCGCTGCGTGGCGTTGGCGTGCGCCCGCTGCAGGTCGGCCACGGCGGCGCGCCGCGCCACCGGATCGGTGCTCCCGCGGGCCCCGATCCACAGCGGCGCCGTGTGCGCGAACGCGAACTCGGCCATCGCCGGCCAGCGGGTGACGGGGGGGCCCACCACGCGCGCCCCCACCCATCCGCCGCGCGGGATGCGGAGGCGCCCGGTGTAGGTGCGCACGCCGGCCGAGTCGATGGCGTCCGTGGCGCGCCACGCCACGCGGCCGTTCACCATGACGGCCATGGTGTCCACCGGCACCGCACTGGCCACGCGCAGGGTGAAGGGGACGGGGCGCCCGCCGGCGATCACGTCGCCGGGGCCCTGGCTGTCCACGGTGAGGGTGACCAGCGGGCCGGTGGAGACGAAGGAGCGGCCGGCGGTGAGGGCGGCCAGGTAGCCCTCCCAGGTGAGCGGCTCGCCGGCGTCCCGCACGTACACGCGCGTGCTCCCCACGGCCATGCTGCGGTGGAGGTCGGCCATGTGGTCGGTGCCGCCGCTGGGATTCACCACGAACCCCGCGTTGAGCAGCCTGTACCAGAGGTCCGTGGTGGTGGCGGCGTTGCTCCAGAGGCACACCAGCTCCAGCAGGTCCACCATGCCGTGCGCCGCGTCGGCCACCAGGCTGAGGGGGATGGCGCCCAGCCCGCGGTCGCTGAAGGGGGGGACGGCGCCCTGCACGGGGTGCACGTAGATGCCGGCGCCGTGGCGCGCTCGCGCAAAGCCCAGCGCGTCGGCGTTGAGGCGGTCGTCGCGCCCGTACACGTCATACCCCGGCCCCCACACCCACGGCCAGAAGAGGGCGTCCGCGCCGATCAGCCCCACGTGCCCCAGGAAGTGCGAGCGCACCTCCTGCGACCAGCGCAGCAGCGGATCGCGCCCCATGTCGGCGGGGCGGAAGAGCGGCTGGTCCTCGAAGCGGTTGGCCAGGTTGGCCAGCATGGGCGTGCCCACGTCCACCGCCTCGCCGCGCAGGGGCGCGACCAGGTCGGCGGGGGCCAGGGCATAGGCGCCGCCGTAGTTGAGGTGGAAGTGGTGGTCGGCGGCGATCCACCCGTTGGCGCGCGGGGACCAGAGTTCGTCGAGGGCGAGCGTGACCCGCGCGGTGTCCCCGCCGCGCACGCGCACCCCCTGCTGCCGCTCGGGGGTGGCGAAGCCCCGCACGCCGGCCACGCGGTAGGTGCCGGCGGGCACGGCCAGGGTGACCACGCCGCCGGTGTAGAAGTAGGTGCGCCCATTCTGCCCGTCGAAGCGCACCATCCCCGATTCCGGGCCCGCGGCGTGGCCGCTGCTGTCGCGCACCTCGAGGCGCGCGGCCACCGGCGCGGGACAGGCGGCGCATGTGGTGGTGATGTGCAGCACCCCCATGGGGGCGCCGTGGTCCCAGGTGGTGATGGGCACGCGCGTGGGGGCGCCGCCGGCCACCGGCACCCGGTGCAGCTGCATCACCTGCCGGGCATCGGCCTCGCTGAAGTACACGCTGTCGCCGTCGGCGCTGAACACCGGATCGATGGGGCGCCCGCCGTCGTGTCGCGCGAGGAGCGTGGGGGTGCCGGGCCGCTCGACCGACTGGAGCCACAGCTCCCATCCGGTGGCGCCCGGGAGCCCGTAGGCCAGCAGGGTGCCGTCCGGGCTGAGCGCGGGGCGCGTCTGCGACAGGATCTGCCCCGCGGCGAGCACGCGCTCGCCGCCGTCGCGCAGGGTGCGCAGGCGCAGTTGGTCGCCTCCCGCGCGCGTCTTGCTCACGTACACCAGCCGCTCCCCGTCGGGGAGCGGGAGCGGGCGCAGCTGCGCCCCGGCCTCGGTGGTGAGCCGCTCGGGGGCGCCCCCGCCCACGGGGACGCGCCAGAGGTCCAGGTCTCCGGCGCGCGCCGAGGCGTACACGATGGCGCGCCCGTCGGGAGTGAACGCGGGGTCGAGGATCATGCCGCGATCCAGCTCCCGCTCGGTGCCGTCGGCCAGCGTGCGCACCATGAGCGCGAGGGTGCGGCTGTCGTCGCGCAGGAACGCCACGTGCCGCCCGTCGGGGGACCAGGCGGGGCGCGCATCGTGGCCGCCGTCGGCCGTGAG
>JAGWYS010000155.1 GCA_018969225.1 Gemmatimonadota bacterium
ACACCCCCAGCGCTACGGGAACGTCGGGGTACAGGTCCATCGCCCACACCACGTAGGGGGTGCCGCGCACCAGGCGCAGCAGCCGCCCCACCAGCGCCACGAACGGCGGGGTGGTGAGGCACAGGCACAGGTCGGGACGGGGCAGCCGCAGCGCCGCCAGGCACGCGGCCGCCAGGAAGCGCACCGAGTCGAGCGAGCGGACCCCCACCGAGCCGTTCCCGAAGCGCCCGGCGGCCACCCGCACGATGCGGATCCCCTCGCGCACCTCCTCGGCGGGGAAGGCGGCCCCCGGCTCCCCGTAGCGTGAGCGCGACGCCAGCAGGGTGACGTCGTGCCCCGCGTCGCGCAGCGACCGCGCCAGGTCCCAGCTCACCTGCGCGGTGGCCACCAGGTCGGGGTGCGCCGCCTGGTTCACCAGCAGCACCCGCATCTAGCGCGTCACCACGGCCAGGGTGATGAGCGTGCCCAGCAGCTGGGTGACCGCGGAGACGCTGGCCAGGAAGCGGTCATTGCCGGCGCGCTCCCCGCGCTCCGGCACCACCACCACCGCCCCGGCGCGCGGGACGGGGTCGAAGGTGAACAGCCCCAGCAGGCGACGCCGCGTCTCTACCCGCCCGTCGGGTTGCACCACGTAGGCGAAGCGGGCGTTGGCGCGGTCGCTGGGCCCGCCGGCGGCGCGCAGGTAGCGCCCCAGCGAGGCGCGCCCCGCGTAGGCCTGGGCCGAGGGGCGGTTCACCGCCCCCCGCACCTCGACCACCTGCCGCAGCCGCTCGATGTGCACCGAGTCGCCGTCCTCCAGCAGCAGGTCCTGCAGGCTCCCGGGGGCGGCCAGCGCGCGCGCCAGGTCCACGCCCACGCGCATCCGCGGCGTGTCCGCCGAGTCCGCCCACCCCGTGCTGTCGGCCAGCGAGTCGCCCCGCACGGCGGCCAGGGAACTCGTCGCCGCGCCGGGCATCACGCCCGCCATGGCGCGCGGCGCCGTGCGGGCCGGTGGACGGACCGGTGGGCCATCAAGGGCGCCCGGACGCGGGCCGCCGCTTTCGGGCGCGGACGAGGCCCTGGCCCGCGCCCACTGGCTGTCCGCCGCCGCCGGAACGCGGCGGGCGAAGTACACCGCCGACGGGTCGGCGAAGCGCGTGAACCCCCCGGCGCGCGCCACCAGCGCCGACAGCCGCTCGGTGCGGTCGCGCAGCACGTAGGTCCCCGGCTGCGCCACTTCCCCGGCGATGGTCACCGACCGCAGCGGCTGGTAGGCGGGGTCGCGGAGGATCAGCACCTGGTCAAAGGGGCGCAGGGGCAGCTCCGTCCCCCGGGGCGGCGCCCCCCGGTCGAAGCGATAGCTGCTGTCCAGCGGCACCCGCACCGTGATCGCCACCGGGCCGGCCTCACGCGCCCCGCCATCGCGTCCCTCGTCCTGCCGTGCCACCTCGGCCTCCCGCAGGTCGGCCGCCGCTTCCAGCCCCCCCGCCAGCAGCACCAGGTCGCGCAGCGTCATCCCCTCGCGCCAGGGATAGCGCCCCGCCTGGCGCACCGCTCCCACGATGGCCACGTGCCGGTCGGGGCGGAACGCCGTGCGGCTGTACACGGTGACCTCGTCGTCCTCCGCCAGCGGGAAGGGGGCCGCGGTGGCGCCGGTGGTGTCCAGCAGCGCGGTGCGCAGCTGCGCCCGCGTGCTGTCCCCCTGCAGCCGCGCCACGTGCACCACCGGCAGGTAGCCGTCGGGCTGCACCCCGCCGGCGCGCCGCAGGGCGTCGGCCAGTGTCATCCCCGGGGCAAACCCCTGGGGACCGGGGTGCCAGACGTGGCCGGCAATCGTGATCCGTCCGCGCACGCGGTCGGCCACCTCGGGCACGCGCACCACGTCGCCATCGGCCATGGGGAGCCCCGGCACCCCGCCATCGTCGCCCAGCGGCACGTCCAGCGCCACGCGGTCGCGCCCGTTCACGCGGCTGGCCAGCGGGACCACGCGCTCCACCAGCAGCCGGCGCCCGGCCGCCGTGGCCCGCAGCCCCCCGGCCGCGCGCACCAGCTCGGCCAGCGTCTCCCCGGCGGCCAGTTCGTAGGTGGCCGGTCGGGTGACCGCCCCGGTGATGCGCACCCGGGGGCCGTGCAGGGGCACGTGGATCACGTCCCCCTGCTGCAGGCGCAGGTCGCGCGACGCGTCGCCGCGCAGCAGGTAATCGTACACGTCCAGCGTCCCGGCCAGCGCGCCGCGCCGCCGCAGCTCCACCCGCCGCAGCGAGCCGTGGTCGGCGGGGCCGCCGGCGGCGTAGAGGGCGGACAGCATGGTGCCCCCCCCGCCGATGCGGTACGCCCCCGGCGCCTCCACGTCGCCGGTGACGAACACCTGCGTGGAGCGCAGCCGCGCCACGGAGAGCGTCAGGCGGGTGACCGATTCCGGGGCGGTGCCCACCCCCTGGTACACGCGCGCCAGCCGCGCCCGCACCAGCGTCACCACCTCGCCCAGCGTGAGGTTGGCCACCGCCACCTCCCCGGCCTGGGGGATCACCACGAACCCCTCGCGGGTGACGTCCAGCGTGTGCGCCGCCTCCACCCCGCCGGTGAGGATGAGCACCAGCCGGTCGCCGGGCCCCACCCGATAGCCCTCATCCACCGGGCCGTCGGTGTTGGGCTGGAACAGCGACGTGGCCGTGCGAAAGAGGGCGTGGCCGAAGAGCGCCGTCCCCGAGTCGGCCTCGAGGTCGCGCACGGGCGGGCGCCGGGGCGGGGGGTCACCGCGGCCGCCGGCCAGTTGCCGGAGGCGGGCGACATCGTCCTCCTGCAGCATGCCCAGGGACCGAACCGCATCGATCATGGCCTGGCGGTCGGCGGCGCCATCGCCGCCGCCGGCCCGCATGGCGCCCCCCGTGCCAAGGACGGCATCCAGCGCGCCCTCCGGGAGGCCGGCCAGGCGCAGCCGGCTGCGAATCTGGTCGGCGGACAGGCCGCTCCCCTCCAGGCGCGTGCGCAGCTCGGCCTCCACCGCGCCGGCGCTCGCGCCGGCCATGGCGGCTCCCTGCGGGATCACCTGGGAGCGCTGGGCGTGCGCAGGCAGGGCGATGGCCAGCAGGAACGGAACGACCGGTCCAAGGACGCGCATGATGCGAAAGACGGGATGGGTGGCAGGCGGACGTCAGCGGCCGGGGTGGCCCAGCCGTGACAATCTGCCCCATTTCCGGAAGGCGGGTCAGGGGGGGCGCCGGTTTGACGCCCCGTTGACGTTCGCGATGTATGTTTGTTCCCGCTGTCCTGGCGCGGGGGCGCATGCCCCGGCGCCGCGGCCCACGCCGGCGTGGCCGGCGCCCTTCTCCACCATGTGTTCCCGGCTCACCTCACAAGAGGACGCAATGCGCACTCGTCCGATGATTCTCCCCCGCTGGCTCCGGGCGCTGCCGATGCTGGTCGCATCGCTCGCCGCGACGGCGTGCTCCACCGCCGACGTGCCGCTGCCGGCCTCCCCCGACGCGGCCGCCGCGCCCTCTGCCACGTTCGCCCCCTCGGCCGTGGGGCGCACTCTCGGCCCCGTGGCCGACCGCTCCGTGGTCTCGGCGCCCCCGGCCAGCACCGGGATCCCCGCGGTGACCAGCTTCGAGGGGGCGGCGGACGCGGCCCCGGCCGGCGCCCCGTCCGCGCTGATGGCCAACGGGACCTCGGACATCCTCTGGCAGAACCTCGAGTCGGGCGACCGCGGGCTGTGGCGCATGAACGGCACCAGCTTCGGCGGGTACAGCGGCGTGGCGGTGGTGTCGCCCGCCTGGAAGATCGTCTGCGGCGCCGACTTCGGCGGCGGCCCGGGCCCCGACCTCCTCTGGCGCAACATCTTCGACGGCAGCCTGTTCGTGTGGATCCTCAACGGCAGCGGCTTCTCGTCGGGCGTCTCGCTGGGCAGCGTGTCGCTGGCGTGGGAGGTCACCGGCTGCGGCGACATCACCGGCGACGGGCGCAGCGACATCCTCTGGTCCAACGTCGTCTCGGGGGAGCGCGGCTACTGGCGCATGAACGGCACCACCCTGCAGGGGTTCACCTCGTGGGGGACGGTGCCCACGGCATGGAGCATGGTGGGCGCGGCGGATGTCAGCGGCGACGGCAGCCTGGACGTGCTGTACTCCAACCGCACCACGGGCGACCGGGCGGCCTGGATCATGAACGGCGCCGACTTCAGCCGCTTCCACACGTGGGGGCAGGTGCCGCTGGTGTGGGAGCTGCTGGGGGGCGCCAACTTCACCGGCACCGCGCAGGCCGAGCTGCTGTGGCGCAACACCAGCAGCGGCGCCACCTCCATCTGGCTGCTGAACGCCAACGCCGGCTTCGCCAGCGCCGTCAACGGGCTGGCGGCCCCCTCCCCGTGGAGCCTGGGCGCCCTGGGCGACTTCTCGGTGCCGCCCAGCATCCCGCCGGCGCTGGTGGTCACCACCAGCGCGGCCGGCGCGGCCAGCGGCGCGGCGTTCACCACGCAGCCGGTGGTCACCATTCGTGACTCGGTCGGCGCCACCGTCACCGGCAGCACGGCGCCCGTCACCATGACGGTCAGCACCGGCGGCACGGTGGTGGGCACGGCCCTGGTCAACGCGGTGGCCGGCGTGGCCACCTTCACCAACGTCGGCCTCTCGGGGCTGGTGGGGACGTACACGCTGACGTTCAGCTCCCCCGGCATGACCTCGGGGACGCAGACCATCGCCCTGGGGACGGGGGCGGCCAGCACGCTGGCGCTCACCACCAGCGCGGCCGGCGCCACCAGCGGCGCGGCCTTCACCACCCAGCCGGTGGTGGCCATCCGGGACGGCGCGGGGAACCCGGTCACCAGCAGCACGGCCGCCGTCACCATGACGGTGAGCAGCGGCGGCACGGTGGTGGGCACCGCCACGGTCAACGCGGTGAACGGCGTGGCCACCTTCAGCGGCGTCGGCCTCTCCGGCGCGTCGGGGAGCTACACCCTCACCTTCGCCGCCACCGGCCTCACCTCGGCCACGCAGACCATCGCCATGGGGGCGGGGGCGCCCAGCGCCCTGGCGCTCACCACCAACGCGGCGGGGGCCACCAGCGGCGCGGCCTTCACCACGCAGCCGGTGGTGGCCATCCGCGACGCCAGCGGCAACACGGTCACCAGCAGCACCGCCGCGGTCACCATGACGGTGAGCACGGGTGGCGTGGTGGTGGGGACGGCCACGGTCAACGCGGTGGCCGGCGTGGCCACCTTCACCAACGTCGGCATCTCGGGCCCCACGGGCACCTACACCCTCACCTTCGCCTCCGCGGGGCTCACCTCGGCCACGCAGTCCATCGGCATGGGGGCCGGCACGCCCTCCGCGCTGGCGGTGTTCACCGCGCCGGCGGGGGCCACCAGCGGCGCGGCCTTCGCCACCCAGCCGGTCATCCGGGTGCTGGATGCCGCGGCCAACGTGGCCACCGGGAGCACCGCCGCGGTCACCATGACGGTGAGCACGGGCGGCACGGTGGTGGGGACGGCCACGGTCAACGCGGTGGCCGGCGTGGCCACCTTCACCAACGTGGGCATCGCGGGCACCGCGGGCACCTACACCCTCACCTTCGCGTCGTCGGGGCTCACCTCGGCCACGCAGACCATCACCCTCACCGCGGGCACCGCCAGCACGTTGGCGCTCAGCACCAGCGCGGCGGGCGCCGTCAGCGGCACGGCCTTCACCACCCAGCCGGTGGTGGCCATCCGTGACGCCTCGGGGAACACCGTCACCACCAGCACGGCCGCCGTCACCATGGCGGTGAGCACCGGCGGCACGGTGGTGGGGACCGCCACGGTCAACGCGGTGAACGGCGTGGCCACCTTCACCAACGTCGGCATCTCGGGCGCGTCGGGGACCTACACCCTCACCTTCTCGTCGGGGACGCTCACCGCCGCCACGCAGACCATCGCCATGGGGGCGGGGGCGGCCAGCACGCTGGCGCTCACCACCAGCGCGGCGGGCGCCGCCAGCGGCGCGGCCTTCACCACGCAGCCGGTGGTGGCCATCCGCGACGCCAGCAACAACACGGTCACCAGCAGCACGGCGGCGGTCACCATGACGGTGAGCGCCGGCGGCACGGTGGTGGGCACCAGCACGGTGAATGCGGTGGCCGGCGTGGCCACCTTCACCAACGTCGGCATCTCGGGGACGGCGGGCACCAGCTACACGCTGACCTTCGCCTCCACCGGGCTCACGTCGGCCACGCAGTCCATCACCCCGACCGCCGGCGCGGCCAGCACGCTGGCCATCATCACCCAGCCGGCGGGGGGCACCTCGGGGGCGGCGCTGGGCACCCAGCCCGTCATCGAGATCCGTGACGCGGCCGGCAACCGCACCACCAGCACCGCCAATGTGACCGCGGCCATCGCCTCGGGCACCGGCGGCACCCTCGGCGGCACGGCCACGGTGGCCGCGGTCAACGGCCGCGCCACCTTCACCAACCTCGCCATCACCGGCGCCGGCACCTTCACCCTGGGCTTCTCGTCCACCGGGCTCACGGGCGCCACGTCGGGGAACGTCACCATCACGGCGGCGGCGTCGGGGATCGTCTTCGCCGTGGGCAACAGCGCCACGGCCACGGGGACGCTCAACAGCGACCTCACCATCCCGCTCAACATCGACCTCAGCAACCGCGGGTCGCTGAACATCGCGTCCATCACGGTCACCATCACCTGGGACCCGACGCGGCTGCAGTTCCAGTCGAGCTCCGCCGGGACCTGGGTGGATTCCAACGGCGACGCGGCCTCGGTGACGGTCAACGCCACCGCCGCCTCCACCGGCACCTTCAGCCTCTCGGGCTTCGCCAACGAGGCCACGGCGGCGTCGGTCACCAACATCCTGATGCGCAACCTGGTGCTCCGCCCGATTGCGTCCGGCTCGGCCACCGTCACCGCCAATGTCACCGCTGCCGGGAACTCGGGGGGCATCACGGTGCTCTCCTCGGTGACCTCGCGCAACCTCACCATCACCACCCCGGCGTCCATCAACGCGGCCCCCACGTCGTCGCCGACGTCGGCCGCGCCGGCCACCCCCCGCCGCCCCCAGTCGGGGCGGTCGGGCGGGACCGAGTGAGACGCCGTTCCCTTCGTCAGTGACCACGGCTCCATCAACCGGGAGATCCATCATGCGCAGCACCATCGCCTCCCTCCCCCTGGTCATCGCCCTCCTGGGTGCAGTCGCCTGCACCCAGGAGCCGATGGCCCCCGCCGTCCCCGCCGACCTCTCCCCCAGCCTCAACACGGGGGCGGTCCACGCGGTCATCGAGCAGGGGGACCGCTCCGCCGACGGCAAGATCCGCTACACCGTCCGCATCCTCGCCAGGAAGGGGGAGATGGCCTCGTACCAGGGGGTCCTCACCTTCCCCGCCGGCTCGGTGGCCATTGACGCGGTCTCCGTGCCGGAGACCGCCGACGGCGAGGTCCACATGGTCAACCGCGAGCAGCTGGCCGAGGGGAAGATCCGCTTCGCCGGCTACGCCCCCGAGGAGCTCTCCACCAGCGAGGCGTTCTCCTTCACGGTGACACCGCGCGGCGCCGGCACCCCCGACTTCGCGGTGGCGCTCGACGTGGCCGGCTCCCCGGAAGGGGTGGCCAAGCCCGCCGCCCTGCTCCGCGGCACCCGCGAGGTCCGCGACAAGAACGGGAACGTCCTGCGCTGACGGACGCGCTGTCGCCCACCGCGCCCCCGTCTTCGGAAGCGCCAGGGCCCGGCATCGCGCCGGCCCTGGCGCTTCTGCTGCGGGAACGCGGGCGCCTGTTGCGCGCCGCCGCGGCCGCCGCCCTCCTCACGCTGATGGTGCTCCTCCTTCTCCCGCGCCGGTGGGAGTCGTCGTCGCTGGTCATGCCGCGCCAGAGCCGCTCCCCCGCCGCCATGCTGGGGGCGTACGCGGGGCTCGCGTCGCTGCTGGGGGCCGAGGCCGGCGGCGCCGCCACCCCCGCCTTCCTGGCCGACCTCGCGCTGTCGCGCGAGGTGCTCCTGGCCGTGCTCATGCACCGCTACCGCCACGACCGCGATGGCACCCCGGTTGAGGCCACGCTCGTGGAGCTCCTCAAGCCGTGGGGGAGCACCCCCGAGCAGCGGCGCGACGCCGCGCTCAAGCGCCTCGCGCGCAGCATCCGCACCTCCATTACTCTGCGCAGCGGGTTGCTGCGCCTCACCGTCGAGGCGCCGGGGGGCGACCTGGCGCGGCAGGTGAACCGGCGCCTCCTCACCGTGCTGGACAGCGTCAATCAGGCGCGCATCCGCCAGCAGGCGGCCGAGGAGCGGCGCTTCGCCGAGGCGCGGGTGGCGGAGGCCAGCCGCGCGCTGGCGGAGGCCGAGCGCGACCTGCTGCGCTTCGAGGAGGCCAACCGTGCCTGGCGGCAGTTCCCCGCCACCGCCATTGAGTACGCCCGCCGCCAGCGTGAGGTGACGTTGCGGCAGACCGCCTACACCGGGCTGGCGCAGGCCGCCGAGCAGGCACGGTTGGACGAGGTGCATGAGGTGCCGGTGATGGCGGTGCTGGAGTCCCCGTCGCTCCCCAGCCGCCCGGTGTCGCGTCACCTGGCCGTGCTGGTGCCCGTGGGCGGCGTGGTGGGGGCGCTGCTGTGGCTGCTCGTGGTGGCGGTGCGCCCGCGCCCCGCCGGGTCCTGATCGCGGCCCTCGTGACCGTCGCCTCCCCCGCCGGCGACCGCCGTCACCTGTTCGTGGCCACGGTGCGCGAGGCGCTGGCCGAGCGCCGCCGCGCACGCCCGGGGGAGGCGATCACCGCGCTGGACGTGGGGTGCGGATGGGGGATCAGCGAGGATCGCGTGGAGGGCCCCGCGCTGCTGGCCGCCATTCGCGCGGATGCCGACGTGCTGGTGGGGGTGGAGCCCGACCCCGCCGTGCGCCCCGCGCACGGCCTGCTGGACACCCTCCTGCACGC
>JAGWYS010000156.1 GCA_018969225.1 Gemmatimonadota bacterium
GTCCCCCGTCTGCCGCCCCACGAAGGCGAAGCCGTTCACGATCAGCATGTTGAGGTCCGGCATCGGCAGCAGGTCGTCGGGGCCGGTGCACGGCACGTCGGTGTAGGTGAAGGCGCGGCTGGCGGGACGCCACGACACCCGGTGCAGGTAGTCCACCGCCCGCTTGACGGTGGCCACCACCGCCGGGGTGGCGGTGTGCCGCTCGTAGTACTTGATGAGCGCGTCGTTCTGGAGCCCCACCATGGCGTTGGACTGGTGGTCGCACCAGTTGGGCCAGCCGTAGCTGCCGTCGGTGCGCTGGAGCGCCGCCATGTTGGCGGCGTACGCCGACGCCTTCCCGCCCCAGTCGTCGCTGGCGTCGCCCAGCTCCCAGGCCAGCAGGCTGGCCACCAGCACGCGCGCCTGGATGCGTCCCTCGGTGTACTGCCCCCCCACCTTGGCCAGCTCCGCGGGGGGAAACGCGGCGGTGAGGCGCCCCGCCGAGCGGAGCACCGCCAGGCGGGAGGCGGAATCGCCCGTGAGCCAGTAGTGCAGCGCCACGCCTTCGAGCGCCATCCAGTGCGGCGACGGGTTGAAGCCGCTGGGGGCGAGATACCGGTCGCGGTAGTCGCGCGCGATCGCCACGGCACGCGTCCAGTAGGCGAGGTCGCCGGAGCGCATCCAGTACGCGAAGTGGTTGAGCGCGCGGTCGTACTGGTTGGCCTGCTCCCACTGCGCGCCGTTGGCCTGCCAATGCTGGTCGGCGAAGGCGCGGAACTGGGCGTCGAACGCGGCGTTGGGGTTGTCGGCCACCGGAATGGTGGGGCCCACGATTCCCGTGCCCAGGAGGAAGGCGAGGTCGCGGGGGTAGGTGACGGCGGGTGGCGTTCCGGCCGGGACGGGCCACGGGGCCGGATCCGCCACGCGGCGTGCGACGCCCACCTGCAGCTGCAGCGCGCGCTGGGCGGGGGTGGCCTGGTACTGCAGCAGCACCGCGCGCAGGCTGCCGTCGGCGTGGCGCCCCGCCAGCGGCACCAGCACCCGCGGCAGCTCCCGGGTGCCATCCCAGAGCGCGGTGGCGGGCAGGTCCCGCTCGAACAGCCATCCCTTGGGGAGGGGAATGCCGTTGGAGGAGAGCGGTGCGACCACGGTCGAGTCCAGCACGGTCAGCACCAGCGCCAGCGACGCCCCCTCGGCCAGCGGGGTGTTGATGCGCGCCGCCGCGCCCAGCCCCACGCTGAAGCGCCCCACCTGCTGCGCATCCACGATGGACACGGCGCCGTCGGCGTTGACGTCGCCACGCACCGCCACCGCCAGGGCATTGGCCACCGACAGCCCCACACTGGACCGCGCCAGCTGCTGCGCATCGAGGATGGACACGACGGTGTCGGCGTTGACATCCCCCCACCGCGCGGCCCCCGCGGCCCGGGGTTCGCCGCCCGGCGTGACCAGAAGGGCCCGCACCCCTCCGGCCAGCGCCGCGGCCAGGAGGAGCGCGGCGCCCAGGGCGACGGCGCGCAGGCGGGGAGGGTGGGGAGCGCGCACGGGCGGCGTGGCTGTTGGCGAGGCGCTACTGGATGGTGTTCACGCAGCTGCCGGAGGCGCCCAGCCCGGCGGCAAACCGCAGCGTGACGAGGACATCGGCGGAGGTGACGCGGTTGTCGCAGTTGGCGTCGCCATGCGGGAAGGTGGCCTGCCCCGCCTGCGGGGCATGCCCCACCAGCAGCCGCTGGATGAGCAGCGCATCGGCGGCGGTGACGGTGCCGTCCCGGTTGACGTCGCCGCGCAGCCCCGTGACCGCCGAGCTGGCGTTGAGCAGCGCCCACAGCCCGCGCCCGTAGGTGGCCGCGACCACGGTCTGCGTGGACGCCTGGTAGACGAGGTCGGTCACCACCACGGAGGCGGGGAGCCCCGCCACACGCGCCCAGGTGGGCGGGGTGAGCGGGGCGGTGAGGGGCAGCTCGGCCACGAACGCGCCCGCCGCGGTGCCCACGAAGGTGCGGGTGGAGCCGGGGATGCGCAGCACCGCGCGCGCGGGCACCGGCGGCAGGTTGCCGGTGACGTTGCCCCAGGTGGCGCCCCCGTCCAGCGTGGCCCACAGCTGGATCCCGGTGGTGTAGCTCTGCACCGTGGCCAGCGCGTGGCGCGGATCGTTGGAGGCGACGGCGATGTCGCCAATGTAGGCCGCGGGCAGCGACGCGGACGCGGCGGCGAAGGTGTCGCCGGCGTCGGTGCTGCGGCGCACGTTGCCGTCGGAGGTGCCCACGTACACCACCGTGGCGTCACCGGGGGCGACGGCGATGGCGGTGATGCCGGCGCTTCCGCCCTTCGTGAGGTCGTCCGTGGGCGGGTTCCACGACACCCCCTCGTTGTCCGAGGTGAACAGCCGGTGCGAGGCGGCGTACAGCCGGTACCCCGCCGCGCTGGCCGCGCGCGGCCCCACCGCGATGGGCGGGATGAACAGCGCGCGAAAGGTGTCCAGGTCGGTGCTGGCCTGGTACAGGGCGCTCCCCGCCGTGCCGTCGGTGGTGGCGACGCCGGTGGCGGGATTCAGGGTGGTCTTCCACAGGCATCCGTAGAACCCGCCCTTCTGGCACTCGGTCCAGATGACGTCGGGATTCGTCGGATGGAACGCGGTGAAGCCGCCGTCGCCACCCGTGACGCCCTCGAACACGACGCGCCCACCGCTGTAGTTGGTGCCGTTGTCCTGCAGCCCTCCCAGCACCGCCCCGGGCAGCGTGGGGTGCACCGCGATGCCGGGGTACCAGAGCGTGGCCGACACCCCCGCGTTGCGGCTGGCCCAGGTGAGGCCGCCGTCGCCGGACACGAAGATCCCCCCGTCGTTGCCGCCATAGACGCGCCGCGGGTTGGCGGGGTGGAACACCAGCGCGTGCCAGTCCACGTGGACGGTGGCGGCCATCTCGGTGAACCACCCCCCGCCATCGGTGGAGCGGTAGGCGCGCACCCCGGCGACGAGGATGGTGGACGCGTTGGACGGGTCCACGGCGATGGCCAGGTTGTACCACGACTGCCGCCCGAAGTCGATCCGCTGCACGTAGGGGTTGAGCACGCCGCGCGCGGCCAGCGCCGTGCCGGTGCCCGTGGCGCCGTCGTGCCGGTACAGCCCGCCGAAGGTGCCGTCGGACTTCGCGTACAGTGCCCACACGCGGTCGGGGGCGGCCGGGGTGACGGCCAGCTCCCCGCGCACCGCGGCGGGCGCCGCGAACACCCGCGCCCAGGTGAGTCCCGCATCGGCGGAGCGCCACAGCCCGCCGTCGGTGCCGCTGTTCTTCCACCCCCACAGCATCGACCCGTTGGTGGGGTGCCCCACCACGTCGGTGAAGGTCCCCTCGGCCACGGTGACCCACGCGCCCCCGCCGTTGGTGCTGCGCAGCATCCCCGCGTCGGTGGCCAGCAGCAGCACCGCCGCGCCATCCGGCTGCGCGGCGCTGGAGCGCACGAGATGGATGGCGTACACCGCCCGCTGCGCCAGCACGCTCCCGCCCAGGTTGGTCCAGGTGGCCCCGCCGTCGCTGCTGCGGAAGACGCCGCACGACTGCGCGCGGCTCTCGACGGGCTCGCCGGAGGCCGCGTACACCGTGGCGGGGCGCACCGGGTTCACCGTGATGGCCCCGATGGTGAGCCCGCAGAGGTTGTCCGACGTCACCTCCCAACTCAGGCCGCCGTCGGCGGTGCGCCAGATGCCGCCGCTGGCGGTGCCGATCCACATCGTGTGCTCGTCGGTGGGGTGCGCGGCCACCGCCGCCACCCGCCCGCCGTCGGCCTGCGGCAGCGAGCCGTACAGGGAATTGTTCCCCAGCAGCGCCGTGGGGCCCAGCGGCGTGAACACGTTGGGCATCCCCGGACGGAACAGCGGTGGCAGCCGGAACGCCGGCGCGGCCGCCTGCTCGGCCTGCCACACGCGGAAGAGGTGCCCGGGGGGCGGGGGGGGCTCGTTGCCCGTCCCCCACAGCCACGCGGCGCGATCCCGGGGGTCGCCCTCGCGCACTGACGCGGGATCACCGGGCGGCGCGGGGCGCGCTTGCCCCTCCAGCGGGAGGGGGGCGGCGAGGACCAGGAGCAGCGCGACGAACGCCGCCCCGTCCCATTTCCGGCCCCACGCCATCAGCCGCATCACGTGGTGGCGGATGGCGCGGGGCGTCACCGCAGCTGCCGGGCGTGGCCGCTCATGGCGCGCGCATCACCATGGGGTAGCTGTACGCGGTGGACTGCGACAGCAGGTCGGCGAGGGAATTGGAGAAGATCGACCCCGGGATGAGCGAGATCGTGGCGAAGGGGGCGAACCCGCCCGTGCTGGAGGCGCCCTTGGAGTACAGCGTCACCTGCGCGATCTGCACGAGGCCGTCGTTGGCCGAGCCCGCCGTTGAGGGCCGGGCGTAGCTGAACGCGATGCGCCCGATGGCGCCGGTGAGCCCCTGGTTGAGCACGGTCACCCCGGCCGCCGGCGTCACCACCGGCGACGCGCTCCCGCTCCCCGCGGGGTAGAAGAGCAGCGTGGGGAACACCAGGTCGAAGTCCGCCGCGCCCAGCTGGGCGGCGTTGCGCATGTCCACGACCACGTTGAAGGTGACCGCGGTCCCGGCCGTGGCAGGGAGGCGGAAGGTGTTGAGGTCGGTGCGCAGGACCGGGCCCGTGGCGTTGCGCGGCACCAGCACCCAGATGGACTCGGCCGGCACGGGGGTGAGCGCGCGCGCCTCGGCCACCACGAAGGTGCCCGGCGTGGCCCCCGACCGGCTGCGCGCCTGGATCCCGCCGGTCACCACCCGCGCCACGCTGTCGTCGCGCACCGTGTAGGTGATGGCCGGCGTGATGAGCGTCCCGGTGGTGTCGCGCACCGTGACGGCGGTGTTCACGCTGGCCTCGGGGTCCAGCATGACCACGCTGGCGCCCCCCGTGGTGGCGTAGGCGATGGTGGCCGGCGCCGGCGGCGGGCGCCGGAAGGTGAGCACGTACGCGCCGGTCTTGGCGGGGTCGAAGCTTCCCGCGGTGATGGTGTAGCTCCCCGCCGGCAGCGTGACCGCCAGCAGCGAGTTGGTGCTGGTGGGTTCGTCGTCGTTCTCGAACACCATCGTCCCCGAGGCGTTGCGCACCTGCAGGTAGGTGTCGAAGGCCCCCGAGCGCAGCGCGATCACCACCGGGGTGCTGGCGGCAGCCGTGTACGCATACCGGTCCTCGAAGCCGCCGGTGACGCGCTGGCTGGGGCAGTCGGTGGTGGCCAGGGTGCCGGCCACCGAATCACCCAACGCGATGGGGACCGGGGCGCAGGTGGGTACGGAACCCGTGGAGCGGAAGGTGAGGGTGTACGCGCCGGTGCTGCCCGCCTCGAAGCTCCCCGCCGTGATGGTGTAGCTCCCGGCCGGGAGCGTCGCGGTGAGCAGCGAGTTGGTGACGGTGGACGATTCGTCATCGTTCTCGAAGACCACCACCCCCGCCGCGTTCCGCACCTGCAGATAGGTGTCGAACGCGGTCGAGCGCATCCGGATCTCCACCGGGGTGCTGGCCGCGGCGGTGAAGGTGTACCGGTCCTCGACCCCGCCGGTGATGCGCTGGCTGGGGCAGTCGGTGGTGGCCAAGGTGCCGGTCACCGAGTCGCCCAGCGCGATGGGCGTGGTGGGGCACGTGGGCGCCGCCGGGACCCCCACCCGCAGGGTGCGCAGCGACTGCCCGCGCGCCAGGTTGCGGTCGAAGGCGTCCAGGTAGACGTACCGGCCGGCGGGATCGATGAAGAAGGTCTCCGCGGAGCTCTGCAGGTACACCACGCCGGTGGTGGTCTGGCTGGGAAGGCTCACGGCCCACGTGCGGCTCCCCGCCGGCGAGGCCGAGCTGGTGCTCACGAAGCGCTGGGTCCCGCCGCTGGCGTTGCGCGTCCACAGGGTGCGGCCATACCACGTGAACGCGAACCCGGTGGTGAGCCCGGCGAAGAGATCGGCCGGGTCGGTGACGGAGAAGGTGGCGTTGATGGCCTGCCCCACGCCCACCGAGTCGGGCCAGGTGGTGGTCACCACGGGAGCGGCCAGCGTCACGGGCACCGACACCGTCCCGGTGGCCGGGACGGTGATGCCGGTGGCGCGCCCGCTGGCCCCCAGCACCCACGACCAGGTGCTGGCGCTGTCGGTGGCCCACGAGGCCGAGTCCACCGTCACCACGCGGATGTCGTAGCCGCTTCCCGGGGGCAGGGGCACGGTGAGGGTGCCGTTGCGGATGCCATTGCCATCCAGGCGCGCCACCACCTCGCCCACCCCCACGGCCGCGGCCAGCGGCGTGGCCACGGCCTCCACGTCACCGGTGGCCGATGCCGGCGCGCCTGGCGCGTTGCCGCGCGGCACGGCGTCGTTGGGCACGAGCGCGCGGAGGCGCGCCATGGTGGCGCTGTCGGGGGGGGCAGCCGGGGTGCCCAGCGCGCCGCCCATGGCGATGGCGTACACCCGCCGGGCCGGCACGGTGGAGGAGAACGACACCACCGCCCCGGTGGTGAGCGCCCGCACCCGGAGCTGCCGCAGCGCCTGCCCCCGCTGGCTGCTGGGGACGGTGATGGTGGGGCTCAGCTCGTAGCTGTCCACCGTGAACCCCTCCAGGTAGACGACGAGCTGGTGGAACAGCGTGGCCGCCGTCCCCTGCGCGGGGATCTGCGCCTGGCAGGTGCCGGTGGAGTCGGTGACCGCGCCCGGGGTGCCACCGAGGTTGCCGACCCCCGCCTCGTTGTCCATGAAGGCGCTGGACGCCCAGCGCATCTCGCAGTCGATGGGGTTGTTGGTGCCGGGGAAGGCCCGTGCCGGGTAGCGCGCCGTGACGTTGGCCACGGCGCGTTGCGCCGACGTGACCGTGTCGGGCATGCTGACCGTGACCGTCGGGGCCACGAGGCCCACGGTGGTGGTGGTGACGACTCCGGCCGAGACGGCCACGCCGCGGGCCACCCCGAGGGCGCCGATCAGCGGGATCGCGTCGGGGGCGGTGGAGGCCGAGTCCACGGCGTACACGCGCACGCGGTAGCCGGTCCCCGCCGGCAGGGGGATCACCTGGTTGAGGGTACGGCTGGTGGTGGGGAAGCGCCGGACCACCTCGGCGGACAGCCCGCCGCTGTCGATGCGCACGAGGAAGCGGCTGGTGGCGACGGGCGACGTGGCCCGCACGGAGACGCCGGCGGTCCCGCCGCTGCCCCCCACCGTGACCGCCACGCTGGCCGTGGCCGCGCCGCTGGTGGCGGTGATGGTGGCCGAGCCGGCGGCCACCCCCTGCACCACGCCGCTGGCGCTCACCGTGGCCACCGCTGCGGCGCTGCTGCTCCACGTCACGGGCGCGCACCCCGTGAGGTCGGCGTTGGACGCGTCGCGCGGCGTGGCCACCAGCGTCACCGTGGCGCCCACGGCCAGCGTCTGCGCCGAGGACGGGGCCAGCGTGATGGTGCTGGCCGTGGCCCCGCCGCCCAGCGACGTGTTGATGCGCGCCGCCGCCGAGAGCCCCACGCTGAAGCGCGCGATCTGCTGCGCATCGATGATGGACACGGTGTTGTCGGCGTTGACGTCGCCGCGCGCCGCCACGGCCGCGGCGCTCGCCACCGACAGCCCCACGCTGAAGCGCGCGATCTGCTGCGCGTCGATGATGGACACGGTGCCGTCGTCGTTGACGTCACCCCACCGCCCGCTGCTCCCCACGCACACGGCGAGGGCCCGCGTGACCACTTGCGCCAGGATGCTGGTGCCCGCCTCGTTCCCCGCCCCGCTGGCGGCGAACTCCACCCGCGCCCCGCCGGTGGAGGTCGAGGCGGTGAACCAGGCGGTGGCCAGCGCGGCCGAGGCGGTGAGCCGCGTGGTGCTGAAGTAGGAGAGCACCGCGCTGCCGGTGGCGGCGCCCGCCGTGTTGGTGGTCTGGGTGAAGCCCGTGGCCGCGTTGACGCGGATGGAGTCGAAGGTGAGCCGCGCCGTGCCCCAGGAGAGCGTGCCGCTGAGGGAGGCGATGTTGAGCGTGCTCCCCGCCGCCGAGAGGTCCACGCGCAGCGGGATGCCGACCCGCGCCCCGGGGGCCACGGTGAGGGTGGCGGAGTCGCCCACCTGCACCGCGATGGACTGCGCGGCAAGCACGGGGGCGGCAGCGGCCACCAGCAGGACAGCGGGGAGCAGGGCGGCGGCCAGCGCCGCCGGGACACGCCCGGGACGGGGGAGCAGGCGCATGGCGGGGCCCTATTGGATGGTGTTGACGCAGGTCCCGGAGGTCCCGAGCCCCGCGGCAAAGCGCAGCGTGACCAGGACGTCGGCGGAGGTGACGCGATTGTCGCAGTTGGCGTCGCCGTGCGGGAAGGTGGCCACCCCCGCCTGCGGGGCGTTCCCCACCAGCAGCCGCTGGATGAGGAGCGCGTCGGCGGCGGTGACCGTGCCGTCGCGGTTGATGTCGCCGCGCAGGCCGGTGACCGCCGTGCTGGCGTTGATGAGCGCCCACAACCCGCGCCCGTAGGTGGCCGCCACCACGGTCTGCGTGGACGCCTGGTACACGAGGTCGGTGACCACCGCGAACGCCGGAAGCCCGGCCACCCGCGTCCACGTGGGCGCCGAGGGCGTGGCCGTGAGCGGGAGGTCGGCCACGAACGCCCCGGCGTCGGTGCCCACGAAGGTGCGCGTGGAGCCGGGGATGCGCAGCACGGCGCGCGCCGGCACGGCCGGGAGGTTGCCGGTGACGTTGCTCCAAGTGCCCCCCCCGTCCACCGTGGCCCACAGCTGGACCCCCGCCGCGTAGGTGCGGACGGCCGCGAGCGCCTGCAAGGGATCGTTGGACGCCACGGCGATCTCGCCAATGCTGGCCGACGGCAGCGTGGTGGCGGCCGGGGCGAAGGTGTCCCCCGCGTCCGCGCTGCGGCGCACGTTGCCGTCGGAGGTGCCCACGTACACCAC
>JAGWYS010000157.1 GCA_018969225.1 Gemmatimonadota bacterium
GACAAACCCGGCGAGCACCGACGCGAGGCCCCGCGTCCAGGCGGACGAGAAGGGACGCCGGGGACGAACTGCGGAAGTCAGCGCCATGAGTCCTCTCCTGACGGGGAATCGACGCGCACCGGCGCGGCACCGGCGCGGGCAGATGACGTGGCAGCCACCGCGCCGACGACCTCCTCGCGCTCCGCCTCCTCGTCCTCGGTCGCGTCGTCGCGGTAGTACATGTAGTACTCGTAGGCTCCGGCGGCGGGGGTGATACCGTTGACCACGGCGCCCACGACGCGCACGGGCAGGGTGTCCAGCTGCGCCAGCTTGGCGGCGGCCATCTTGCGGTCGGTGGTGGCCGGCCGCATCACCAGCACCATGTTGGCCGTGGCCGTGCCCAGGGCGAAGGCGTCGAGCGCGGCCCCCAGCGGCGGGGAATCCACGATCACCACCTCGAAGTCGCGCCCCATCTGCGCAATGAGCTGCGGCAGGCGCGGCGTGGCCAGGAGCTCCGGGGCGCGCCGGCGGCGCGCGCCGGCGGGCATGACGGTGAGGTTGGGATGGGCCCCGGCGGGGAGGAGCACCTCGCCCAGCAGGGCGCGCCCGTCGAGGTAGTCCACCAGCCCCGGCTCGGCGGGGACGCCGAACGTCTCGGCCAGCTCCCCGTGGCGGATGTCGCCGTCGATGAGCAGGGTGCGCGCCCCGGCCTCGGCGAAGGAGAGCGCGAGGTTGGAGGCGATGAGCGACTTGCCGTCGTTGTGCCCCGGGCTGGTGACGGTGACGGTGAGCGGCCGGTTGGGGAGCGCCCCGTAGCGGACGTTCATGCGCACGGTCCGGAACGCCTCCACGACCTGCGCGGCCTGGTCGGCGCCGTTGCGCCCGTCGGCGGCGATCACGGGCATGACCCCCAGGATCGACAGCCCCAGCTCCTCGGTGACCTGCTCGGGGTAGCGGAAGCGGCGGTCGAGGTGGTCGAGCAGCACGGCCAGCAGCACCGCCACCGCGATCGCGCCGGCGGTGCTGCCGGCGACGATGACGGGGGCGGTGTTGTTGGTGGGCTTCAGCGGCGCGACGGCCGGGTCCAGCAGCTGCACGTCGGGCACGGTGGACGCATCCTGCATGGTGGCCTCGACGGCCCGCAGGTTGAGCGTCATGTACGTCTGGTTGGCCACTTCGAGCTGCCGCTTCAGCCGCTGCTCCTCGATGGTGCGCACGGGGATGGCGCGGAGGTCGGCGCTGCGGGCGGTGATCTCCGCCCCCAGCTTGTCCTCGCGCTGCTTGAGCTGGGCGGCGTACGCGCCGAGGGCGCGCGGCACGGTGGTGCTGCGCAACGCCGCGAGCGCCGCCGTGGCCTCGCGCAGTGCCGGGTACTCGTCCTGGAACGTCTCGCGGAGGCGCCGGATGGCGGCCTCGCGGTCCACCTGCTCCTGCAGCAGGGTGCGCAGGTCGGCCGCGGCGGGGTCGTTGGCCACCGTGGGGATGGAGAGCACCGCCTCGCGGTCCACCCCGCTGCCGTTGCTCGCCCCCTTGGCCACCGCCTCGATCGCCTCGCGGTCGCGGCGGTACATCTCGGCCTGGACCTTGTCGCGGAAGTACAGGTCGAGGACGGGGCTCGTGGTCATGTCCAGGCCGGGGGCGATCGCCGAGCGCTCGGAGGGCTCCGTGATCGTCTCCACGCGGAAGCGCTGCAGGGCGGCCTCGGCCTCGGCCACCTGCTGCGCGGCGTATTCGCGCTGTCCCTCGAGGATGCGCACCGCCTGCGTGACCTTGCTCTTCTTCAGGGCGGTGGCGACCTTCTCGAACTGCTTGACCCAGGCGTTGAGGGTGGCGGCGGTGCGCTGCGGGTCGGTGCCCGTCAGCGACATCTTGATGAAGGCGTCGTCGGCGTCCGGGATGAGCAGCTTCTTGATGATGCCGTTGGACGCTTCGCGCGGCGTCACCACGGTGAACCCCACGCTGGACCGGCCGGCGAAGGTGGCGGCCGGCGGCTGCCAGAGGAACCCCACGGTGCGGCCGATGGAGTCGCCCAGCGCCCCGGTCTCGATCTCGATCCCGCGCTGCAGCGCGAGGGTGTAGCGCCCCCCCGTCGTCTTCAGCACGTACTCGCCCGGTCGCAGCCGCACCTGGTCCACCAGGAAGGTGCGGAACACCGTGCTGTCCGCGGGACGCGCCGGGGTGAGGAACAGCCGGAGGTCGTTGACCACCGGGTCGCCCACCTGGAAGGAGCGCAGCAGGTCGCGGAAGCCCGAGGTGGCCAGGAACTCTTCCGACTGGAAGGGCCCCTTGGTGGCGCGCGAGAGCAGCACGGCGGCGCGCACCTCGTACTCGGGTTCGATCTGGGTGCTGGCAAAGTAGCCGCCTCCCGCGCCCACCACGGTGAAGACCACGATGAGCCACGCGTAGCGCCGCAGGGCGGCGACATAGCGTTTGATGCCGCCGCCGCGCACGGCTGGCGGTGGCTCCCATCCCCGGTCGCCGCTGACGGTGACCGCCGCCCCTTGGGGGGCCGGCGCCGTGAGGGCGACCGATTCAACGGTGGGACGTGGATCGTAGGGCTGGAGGGTGCCAGACATAGGAGATGAGGCTGGATAGGCCTGCTGTTGTGAGCACAAGACGGTTCACGGGCACGCGAGGCAACACGACCGCTTCACCGGCGCCACACCCCGTGGCCGTCAGGGCGCCGGGTCGGGGCCGGGATCGTGACCTTTTGCCCCCGCTGCGGGTCCATGCAGTGCACAGCTGTCGCACCGGCGCGACGCCCGGCCCGGTGGTGTGGCGCGCCTGCGCCACCGCGACGACGGTGCCTGCCCGGTGCCGTTCCCGACCTCGAGCGCCCCACCTTCCTCTCCATTCCTACGCAATGACCGAACCAATTCTCGCGAAAGCGGCGGGGGGGCCCGCCGCCGAGGCGGCCGTCGGCCTGCGCGTGCTGGTCGTGGATGACGACCGCGCCGTGCGGGAGGGGTGCGTGTCGGTGCTGCAGCTGGACGGGCACCAGGTGACGGCCTGCACCCGAGGGGACGAGGCGCTGGACCTTCTGAAGCGCCGGCGCTTCGACCTCGTGCTGGTGGAACTGTCGCTGACGCCGGTGTCCGGGCTCGACCTGCTGCGCGCGGCCGTGGCCGCGCACCCGGACGTCATCGTGGTGGTCATGACGGGGAACCCGAGCGTGGTGAGCAGCATCGAGGCGCTGCGCACCGGCGCGTGGGACTACCTCCCCAAGCCGTTCTCGGCCTCGCACCTCCAGGTGCTGGTGGCGCGGGCCGCGCACGCGGCGCTGGGGCCGCGGGAGAAGCGCGAGGCCCGCGACGCGCGCGAGGGGCGCGATGCGCGCGAGGGGCGGGTGCTGGGGATCGTCCCCGGCGGCGGCGACGACCGCCCGGCGCTGCTGGGGAACAGCCCCGCCTTCCGCAAGGCGGTCGAGCTGGCGCAGCGCGTGGCCGCGACCGATGCGTCGGTGATGATCAGCGGGGAGAGCGGCACGGGGAAGGAGGTGATCGCCCAGTTCATCCACCGGCACAGCCGGCGCAGCGGGCGCAAGCTGGTGCCCGTGAACTGCGCGGCGCTCCCCGAGGCGCTGCTGGAGTCGGAGATGTTCGGGCACCGCAAGGGCTCGTTCACCGGGGCGGACCGCGACAAGACGGGGCTGCTGGAGGTGGCCAACGGCGGGACGCTGTTCCTGGACGAGCTCACCGAGATGGCGCTGCCGCTGCAGGCGAAGCTGCTGCGGGTGCTGCAGGACGGCGTGGTGCGCCGCGTGGGGAGCGAGCACCAGGACGCGGTGGTGGACGTGCGGTTCGTGTCGGCCACCAACCGGGACCCGCAGGAGGCGGTGCGGCAGGGGATCCTGCGTGAGGACCTCTTCTATCGCCTGCGGGTGGTGCCGATCCGGCTCCCCCCCCTGCGGGAGCGGGTGGAGGACATCCCGGTGCTGGCCGACTTCTTCCTGACGCGGTCGTGGGCGCGGCACCGGGGGGAGGACGCCCCGCCGCCGCCGCTCTCGCCGGAGGCGGTGGCGGCGCTGCAGGCGCGGCCGTGGCGCGGCAACGTGCGCGAGCTGCAGAACTGCATCGAGCACGTGGCGGTGCTGGCGGCGGCCGGGGAGCCCATCCTGGCGGCCGACCTGCCGGGGGAGGACGATGGCGGGGCGGCGGTCCCGGCGGCCGCGGCGGCGTCGCCGCTGACGCCGGCGTACCCGGTCCACCTGCTCACGGCCCCCTTCCACGGGGCCAAGGATGACCTGGTGGCGCACTTCGAGCAGGCCTACCTGGCGGAGCTGGTGGCGCGGTCGGGGGGGAACATGTCGCAGGCGGCGCGTCTGGCCGGGTTCGACCGGACCACGCTGTACCGGCTGATGGAGAAGCATGGCTTCCGCCGTGACGGGGCTTAAGTTCCCGGCACGCCGCCCGCCCCGCATCGGGGTCCGGGGGGCGCGCCGGCCCCGACCCTTCACCCGCCGTCCGCCATGAGCCACACCGCACCGGAGTCCCCCGAGGCGCTCGAGATCCGCGACCCCCGCACCGGCGCGACCTATCGCGCCCCGCTGCGCACCGAGGGGCCCGAAGGCGACACCTACATCCGCGCCGCCGACCTGCGCGCCGTCCGCCGCGACCCGGCGGAGTTCGGCACGCTCAGCTACGACCCGGCGTTCATGAACACCGCGTCGTGCCGCAGCAGCATCACCTTCATCGACGGCGACCAGGGGATCCTGCGCTACCGCGGCTACCCCATCGAGCAGCTCGCCGAGCAGGCCACCTTCCTCGAGGTCGCCTACCTGCTGCGCCACGGGGAGCTCCCCACGCAGCCGCAGTACGACACGTGGGTGCACGACATCACGTACCACACGTACGTCCACGAGAACATCCGCAAGTTCCTGGAGGGGTTCCGCTACGACGCGCACCCCATGTCGATGCTGTGCAGCGCCACGGCGGCGCTCTCCAGCTTCTACCCGCAGGCGCGCGACATCCACGACCCCCAGCAGCGGTACATCTCCATCATCCGGCTGCTGGCCAAGCTCCCCACCATCGCCGCGTTCGCCTACCGGCACGTGAAGGGGCTGCCGTTCATCTATCCCGACAACGACCTCACCTACGTGGAGAACTTCCTCTCCATGGTGGCGCGGATGTCGGAGCCGAAGTACGAGGCCAACCCGGTGTTCGTGAAGGCGCTGGAGGTGCTGTTCATCCTGCACGCCGACCACGAGCAGAACTGCTCCACCAGCGCGGTGCGCGCCGTGGGCTCGTCGCACGTGGACCCGTTCTCGGCGGTGGCGGCGGGGATCGCGGCGCTCTTCGGCCCGCTGCACGGCGGCGCCAACGAGGCGGTGCTGCGCATGATCACCGAGATCGGCCACCCGAAGCACATCCCCGCCTTCATCGAGGCGGTGAAGAGCGGCAAGGGGGAGCAGCGGCTCATGGGCTTCGGGCACCGCGTGTACAAGAGCTACGACCCGCGGGCACGCATCGTGAAGAAGCTGGCCGACGAGGTGTTCGCGCAGGTGGGGATGGACAAGGACCTCGAGATCGCCCTCGAGCTCGAGCGCATCGCGCTGTCCGACGACTACTTCATCGCCCGCAAGCTCTACCCCAACGTGGACTTCTACACGGGGCTGATCTACCGGTCGATGGCGTTCCCCACCGACTTCTTCACCGTGCTCTTCGCCGTGGCCCGCGTGGCCGGGTGGCTGGCGCAGTGGGAGGAGATGATCCTGGACAAGGAGCAGAAGATCGCCCGCCCCCGGCAGGTGTACGTGGGGCCCGGGAAGCGTGACTACACCGATGCGCTGGCGGAGAAGTTCCCGCGGGCGCGCAAGGACAGCATCCGGAAGTGACGGCCGGGCGGCGGGGGTCGTGACGGCGACCCCCGCCACGGAGTCCTTCTGGCGTGATCCCGACCCCAGCCCACTCCGTCCCCATGACCGCGGCGTCCCTTCCCGTCCCCCGCCCGCAGGCGCTGCCCCTCGCGGCCGCGCTCGCCGGCACCTTCATCTGGCTGTTCGCCCGCCCGGCCGCCGAAGTGGCGTCCGCGTGGTGGAACGACCCCGAGGCCGGACACGGCCTCCTGCTCTTCCCCGTCGCCTGCTGGCTCGCGTGGAACCGGGGGCTTGAGGCCACCTGGCGCCCGGCCCGCCTCGCCGGCGGGGTGCTGCTGGGAGGCGCCGTGGGCGTCCGCTACCTCAGCGAGCTGGCCGCCGAGCTGTTCACCATGCGGCTGTCGGTGGTGGCCGCCATCGCCGGGTTGGTGCTCTGGTACGTGGGGTGGGCGCAGCTGCGCCGCTGGTGGCTCCCCGTGGCGCTCCTGGCGCTCTCCATCCCCCTCCCCAGCCTGCTGGTGGCGTCCATCGCGCTCCCGCTGCAGTTCACCGCGTCCAAGATCGGCGCCGCGCTGCTGACCTGGCGCGAGATCCCGGTGCTGCTCATCGGCAACGTGATCCGGCTCCCGGGGCGCGAGCTGTTCGTGGCCGAGGCGTGCAGCGGGCTGCGCTCGCTCACGGCGCTGCTGTCGCTGAGCGTGCTGGTGGGCGGGATGCTGCTGCGGTCGGTCACCGGGCGGACGCTGCTGGTGGCCGCGGCCATCCCGGTGGCGGTGCTGCTCAACGGGCTGCGCGTGTTCCTCACCGGCTTCCTGGTGACGGTGGTGGACCCGCGGCTGGGCGAGGGGTTCCTGCACCTGTCCGAGGGGTGGCTGATCTTCGTGGTGGCGCTCGCGATCCTGGCGCTGCTCGCGTGGGGGATCGGCGCCGCCGAGGATGCCATCGCCGCGCGGCGCGCGGGCGGCTCGGACACGCGGTCGTCGATGGCGGGCGCACTGGAGGTGGCCGATGGCTCCCTGGCTTAACTGGGCGCCGGTGGGCGCCATGGCGGCGGGGGTGCTGCTGACCTCGGGGCTGCGCACGCAGCACCGCGTCCCCCCGCGCCAGCCGATCGCGTCGCTGGCGGTGGAGGTGCCGGGGTACCAGTCGCAGCCGCTGGCCATCTCGAAGGAGGAGCAGGCGGTGGCAGGGATGTCGGAGTTCTCGCTGCGCGAGTTCGTGCGCGACTCGGCCGACCGGTTCACCACCTACGTGGGCTACTACGACTACCAGGTGCAAGGGAAGACCATCCACAGCCCCCGCAACTGCCTGCCGGGCGCCGGGTGGGAGACGGTGCGCAGCGGCACGATGGCGGTGCCGGTGCCGGGCGGAGGCGCGCCGGTGGCGATCAACCGCTTCCTGCTGGCCAACAAGGGGACGCAGGCGCTGGTGTACTACTGGTACCAGGGGCGCGGGCGGGTGGAGTCCAACGAGTACCGCGTGAAGTGGCACCTGCTGCGCGACGCGGCGCTGCACGGGCGCACGGAGGAGGCGCTGGTGCGCATCGTGATGCCGCTGCCGGACGGCGTCACGCCGGCCCAGCTGGAGGCGGCGCTGGCGCGCTCCGACGCGCTGGCGCTGCAGGTGGCGCGCAAGCTGGTGGTGGAGGTGGAGCGGCGGCTCCCCGTGCCCGCCTGATCCGCGCTGGCGCCCGCGGAGGGCACACGGCCCCGGTCCCCGTTGCAAGGGGACCGGGGCCGTGATCGTTTCCGGGGGGGCGCGTGCGGATGGCCGTTGGCCCGCGGCGTGTCGCCTGTCGCCGATGGCCTCCGTGCCCTGTGACCCATCGCCTGCGTGCCCTGTGACCTATTGCCCATGTGCCCTGTGACCTATCGCCTATCTGGCCGGTACCCTGTGACCTCTCCCCGATCGCCCACGCGGCATGCCGGGCCCTGATGCGATGGCACCGGCGCACCTCGTGGCCAACGCGCGCCGCGGGCGGGGAAAACGACCAAGCCCGCGGTCGCCGATGCGGCGCCCGCGGGCCAGTCGTGCAGGGGGTGGTCAGATCACCCGAGGATCACCTGGTAGCCACCCGGAAGCGGCGCCCGGCGCACCCTTACATCCCCAGCGAGCTGTTGGGCTCCCCGTCGGCGCGCCCGGTGGAGATGGTGTAGCCGGAGAAGTGCCAGATGTCGAAGGCGGCCGCCGCGCCGGTGGCCGACTTGGAGCCGAGGATGCGCACCGAGAAGGTTTCGGTGATGGTGGCCAGGCTGTTGGCGTCATCCACCTTCTCGGGGAAGTAGGCACCCCAGAGCGTCGTGGTGGAGAGGTTCCTCCAAGTGGTCTTGTCGAGATCCTGCGCGAGCGTCAGCGCCTTCTCGAACACCGTCCCGTGCGGCTGGAAGTCGTACGACAGCGACTTGCCCGGATCGGCCGTGACCGTGATGGTGAGGGTGCCGTTCTTGATGGCCCCGGCCGGGACGGTGACCAGCAGCCCCGCGTTGGGGAGGCGGATGGTGCCGCCCTGCTTGGCCGTGATGGTGAGCGAGCCGCGCTCGGCCTCCTGCAGCGGGGTAGTGCGCGTGAGGACCTTCACGACCGCCGGCTTGGGAAGCACCGCGCTCCGGCGCTCCAGTTCCACCGAAGGCGCGAACGGATCCGACGTGCAGGCGGCGGCAAACAGCGACGCACCCACCATCGCAAGGAGCGAGGTCGGACGACGGAACACGGAGGTAGTCGGCATGTGGTGGAGCCCTCAATTGGGAAAAGTGAGCCGGCATGACCGGCCTCCGGTATGACCCGGATAAGAGTAACTTCGGCAGGCGTGGCGAAGAAATGGAGCGGGATCCGGGATGTGACCCCCGGCGGGGGTTGTACTTCTTTCCAGAGACCACCGGAGCCACAGCCCCAGCCCCCCCGGAGACCCCATGATCCGCCTCCCTTCCCGCACCCTCCAGCGCTATGACGCGCGAGCCCGATTGGAGGTAACAACGGCCGTCACCGCCCTCCTGTTCTGTCTTTCCTGCAGCGGGAAAATC
>JAGWYS010000004.1 GCA_018969225.1 Gemmatimonadota bacterium
CGGTGGAGGCGTCCTTGAACACCACGGGGTGGTACGGCGGATGGATCCCTTCCTTCATGGGGCAACTCCAATGCGCCACCATTGCCGGCGGTGGCACGTCAAATGGGGAGCCTCGCGCGCCCGGGGGCGGGCGGGGCAGGGGCCACCCGTTCGGGCGGCCGGAAAACAGCGCAGCCCCCAAAAATCGCCAACCCCAGGGACCGGGTCAAGCGGCCCACCGGTGAAACCCGGACGGTTCCCCGGCGTACCTTAAGGGAATCCTACTTTGCCCTCCGCTCCGCAATCCCCCATGCGCCAACCCGCCCCGACCTCCCCCGCCCAGCCGGCCCAGATCAACACCGCGGGCCCCGCCAGCGCGCAGGCCATGTACCAGGCCGCGGCGGCCTATCGCAAGGAGCTGGCCCGGCAGCTGGAGCGAGTGGAGGAGCAGGCGGGTGACCTGCAGCGGAGCATCGCCCAGGGCGCCTTCCCCGACGCCGCCACCAAGGCCACCGCCGAAGGGCGCCTGGCCGCGCTCAACGCGCGCATCCCCGAGCTGGACAAGGCCCTGGCGGCCGCCGACCTCCGGCTGGCCAGCGCGGCGCTGGTCCCGGGGGCCACCGCGGAACCCCCCGCCGAACGCCGGACCAACAACGACGCGGAATTCGTCATCCCCATCGTCTTCATCGTGTTCGTGATGGGCCCCCTGGCGGCCGCCGCCGCGTGGCGGTGGGTGCGCCGCGGGGAAATCCCCTTTGCCAAGGCGGCGCAACGGTCCGCCGTCCTCAGCGACGCGCAGGCCGCCCAGCTGGCGCAGCTCACCCACACGGTGGACGCCATGGCGCTGGAGCTCGAGCGCATCGGCGAGGGGCAGCGTTTCCTCACCCGGGTCCTGGGCGACAGCGCCCCGTCGCTGCTGGCCGGCGGCGAGAATGCCCCGGCCGGGGTGCCCGCCTACCGCGCGCACGAGGAGCCGCGCCGGTAGGCGGCAGGCGCCCCGGGGTCATGCAACCCTGCGGGCGGTGGTGCTGTCCACTGGGGTGATGCCGCCCACCCCTGACGCCCTCCCGCTGGCCGGCATCGTCCCGGTCGCCTCCGGTTGGGACGGGGAACGGGAGGCGCGCCTGCTGGCCGCCCTGCGTGCCGGCGACCCCGCGGCCGAGCGGCAGTTCTACCACCAGCACGTGGAGCGGGTGTACCGCCTGATCCTCCGCATGAGCGGGCGCCCGGAGCTGGCCCAGGAGTGGACCCAGGACACGTTCCTGCGGGCCTTCGATCGCCTGGGGCAGTTCCGCGGCGAGGCCGCCCTGGCCACCTGGCTGCGCGCCATCGCCGTCTCCGTCACCCTCAACGGGCTCAAGACGCTGCGGCGGCGGGAGGCGTTTGCCGCGCCGCTGGACAAGGCGCACGACATTGCGCACCCCGTGGCCGCGGCCGACCCCGACCTCCCGGCGCGGCTGCGCGCCGCCATCGCCGCGCTGCCGCCCCAGGCCCGCCGCGTCTTCGTGCTGCACGACGTGGAGGGGTTCACCCACGAGGAGATCGCCGAGCTGCTGGGCGTCACCGTGGGCACCAGCAAGTCCCAACTGTTCCGCGCCCGCGCCCGGTTGCGCGCGGTGCTGGCTCCCTTTGCGCCCGCGCCGTCCCCCGAGGTCCCATGACACCCGCGCCTCATTCCCCGTCGGAGATGCCGTCCGAAATGCCTTCCGAAATGTCGTCCGTCGCACCGGAGGCGCCGGCTACCCCGCCCCACCCGCTCCCCCACGAGGCGCCGCTCCCGCGCTGGGCGATGGAGGCGGTGACCCGCGTCGTGGAGGACGCCGAGGGGGCCGTCCCGGCAGCCGCCATGTGGGAGGCCCTCGGCCAGCGGCGCCCCCCGCACCGGGCCTTGGCCCGCTGGCGCACCCGGCTGCGCCCCGCGCTGCGGGTGGCGGCACTGCTCACCTGCGGCGTGGCCATCGGCCGCTACGGGGTGCCCTGGCTGGAGGCCCGCACCGGGGCGCGGTCGTCCGGGCGCCCGGCGCCGCTGGTGGTGCGCCTGGACACCGAAGTGGCGCCCGCGGCGCCGGCAAGGGCGGTGCTGGCGGAGCATGTGGCGCGCACCGTCGCGCTCCTCACCACGGTGTCCAGCAGCGGCACCGTGGACACGATGCTGGCGCCCCGCGCGCGCGAGCTGCTCATCACCACCCGCCTGCTCATGGACGACCCGGGGGCGCAGGACCCATCCACGAGGCGCCTGCTGCTGGACCTTGAGCTGGTGCTGGTGCAGGTGATGCAGGCGCGCCCCGTGCCGGCGGCGCTGGCGCGGGCGCCGCGCGAGACGATCCGCGAGGCCAACCTGCTCCCGCGCCTCCGGGCGCTCATCCCGGGCACCGACACCCTGGTCGTCAACGCCGGAGGCGAATGATGTCCCCCATCCCGTGCCGTGTGCCCGTGGCGCCGCCGGCCTCCCGGCGCCGGCCGCTCCTCTGGCTCGCGCTGGCGCTCGCCCCGGCCTCTGCCGGCGCGCAGGCGCGCCCGGACGTGCGACCGGAGCCCCGCCCCGACGCCGACACGGTGCGCGCCGCGCCGTTGGCAACCGCGGGTGCCGCGCTGGCGGAGCTGCAGACGCAACTCCAGGCGCACGCCCAGGCAGACAGTCTCTTTCGGGAGGCCCGGAGCGCCCTGGTGGCAGAGCAGTATGAGCGCGCGGCCGTCCTGTTCCGCCTGCTGCGCGAGCAGCTTCGCGACCAGGTTCGCGAGCGCGAGGGGCGTGGCGCGAACGGGCAAATGCTCGCCTACGCCACCTACTGGGAGGCGTTCGCCCTCAACCGCCTGGGCAACCTGCACGCGGCGCAGGCGGTGCTGGAGGGGCGGGATATTCCGGCGGGTACGGTGCAGGGGCGCCCCATCGGCTTCTCCCCCAAGGGCGGGACGCCGACGGCGGAGGTGACCCCGGTGGACCGGCAAGCGCTGCAGGGACGCATCCTGGCGGCCCAGGCGCGCGCCGGCGATCGCGTGGCCGAGGGGCGCCTGCTCTCCTCGGCCACCACCGCCGCCACCGACCCGGGGTGCCCCTCTTCGGCGGAAGACGAGCGCATCGCCGCCCTGCAGGGGGTGGCGCAGCTGGCCCCCGACACGGCGCTGCGCATCCTGGTGCGGGTGCTGCGGCGCCGCGAACCGTGCACGCAGCAATTGCGGCGCACCGCCGTGTTCCTGCTGGGGGCCAGCGGCCGTCCCGATTGGGGGCGCGAGCTGCTGCCCGTGCTGACCGGCGATCCGGACCTGGAGGTGCGCAAGCAGGCGGTGCTCTTCGCGGCCAATGCGCTCCCCGAGGAAAGCGCCCCCGCGCTGCTGGAGTTGGCGCTCACCGCCGACGATGAGGGGATGCGGCGCGCGGCCACCCGAGGTCTGGCCCACGGCAGGCGCCCGCAGGACGCCGCCCGCCGCCTGGGGCAGCTGTACGACCAGTCCGCCAACGGCGGCGTGCGCCGTGACGTGCTGCTGCTGCTGGCCGACCTGCCGGCCAAGGCCGGGGTGGAGAAGCTGATGGCCGTGGTGCGCACCGAGAAGAATGTGTCGCTCCGCCGCGTGGCGGTGGAGCAGCTGGTGCGCACCAAGGATCCCCGTGCGCTGGCGCTGCTGGAGGAGATCCTCAACCGCTGAGCCCCGGACCGCGCCGACTCTCAGCGGCCGCCCGCTACCCCTCCGCCCCGTTCAGCTCCAGCCGCCAGTGGATCGGCATGGCCGGGTCCAGCGAGTCGCGCACGGAGCAGTACTTCGTGACCGACAGCTCGATGGCCCGCTCCGCCTGCGCCCGGTCGATCCCCGCGCCGGTGATGCGGTACACCAGCGTGATCTCGGTGAGGCGACCGGGGACCCCCGCGTAGCGCAGCCCCTCCACGTCCACCGTCATCCCCTCGATGGGGGTGCGGCGCTTGGCCAGGATGTCCACGATGTCCACGCCGGTGCACCCGGCCAGCGCCATCAGCACCACCGCCACCATCCCGGGGCCGGTCTGGCCGCTGGCGTCCATGCGGATGGACGGGCCGCCGGCCGCCAGCTGCCCGTCAAAGCGGTGCTCCCCGGCCCAGGTGACCTGCACCCGCGCCGGCGGGCGCGGGGCGGGGGTGGCGGGGGCGGCGGTCCCGGTCTGCTCGCTCATGGTTCGGCTCCCTTGCGGATGGGGGCCCGGACGGCGTTCCCCCATTCCGTCCACGACCCGTCGTAGTTGCGCACGTTGGTGAAGCCCAGCAGGTACGTCAGCACGAACCAGGTGTGCGACGACCGCTCGCCGATGCGGCAGTACGTCACCACCGGGTCCTCGGGGCGGAGCCCCTGGTCCCCCTCGTACAGCGCGCGCAGCGCCGCCGCGTGCAGGAAGGTGCCGTCGGGGGCCGCGGCCCTCGCCCACGGCACGCTCCGCGCCCCGGGGATGTGCCCGCCCCGCAGCGTCCCCTCCTGCGGGTAGTCGGGCATGTGCAGCTTCTCGCCCGTGTACTCCTGCGGCGACCGCACGTCCACCAGCGGGAGCCCCGCCGCCATGTGCCGCCGCGTGTCCTCCAGGTACGCGCGGATGCGCGTGTCGTCGCGCGCCGGCGCCTCGTACGCCGTGGGGGGGAACGCCGGCCGCGCCTCGGTGGTGGGTCGCCCCTCCGCCAGCCACTTCGCGCGCCCGCCGTCCAGCACCACGGCGTTGTCGAAGCCGAACAGCTGGAACACCCAGAACGCGTAGGTGGCCCACCAGTTGTTCTTGTCGCCGTAGAACACCACGGTGTGCGAGGCGTCGATCCCCCGCGCGCGCAGCAGCGCCTGGAACCCCGCGCGGTCCACGTAGTCGCGCTCCACGGCGTCGTTCAGGTCCACGTGCCAGTCCAGCGGCTGCGCGCCCGGGATGTGCTCCACGCCGTACAGCAGCACGTCCTCGTTGCACTCCAGCAGCCGCAGCGCCGGGTGGTCCAGGTGGGCGGCCAGCCAGGCGGTGCTGACGAGCCGTTCGGGGTGGGCGTACCCCTTGGCCGCGATGGCGGGGTCGGGGTGCCCGGGGAGCGTCGTGACAGGGGTCATGCGTACACGCTACACCCCCGGGGTGTGGCGGGGGAGGGGGCGTGGCTAGCTTGCGCACATGGATGCCGGCCTGCCGACCCCCGCCTCGCCCACCGTCGCCGGCTCGGCCATCGCCTACCGCCTGTACGACGTGGGCTACGCCATCTCGCTGGAGCGGGCGCTGGACCTCCTCGCCGCCAGCGCCCCCGAGCGGGTGCGCCCCGTGCGCGGCGAGGCGCAGGCGCTGCAGATCCCCAACCCGCCCATCACCGTGATGCTGGGGAGCGAGCTGCTGCACGTGGGGGACGCGCCCCATCCGGTGGAGCTGTCGGCGCGCATCTTCGACTTCGGCGTGGTCTCCATCCGCGTGCGCGTCCGCCCCGAGGGCCCCCTGTCGTGGGACGCCTTCACCGCCTTCGGGCGGCGGCTCGACCACCACCCCGCGCTGGAGCGGCTCGTGGCGCACCACCTGCGCCTCCTCAGCGAGCGCATCCGCCCCGCCATCGAGCGCCCCGCGCTGGCCGCGGTGCACGAGGACTACACCGTCTTCCGCCTCACCCGCGTGGCCGGCCCCGACGGCGCGCCGCTGGGCGCCGACGCGCTGGCCGCGCTGGACGTGGTGCCGCTGCTGCTGAACGAGTCGCGCCCCCTCAGCGCCGAGGCGCGCCGCGAGCTGCTGCCGCACCGCTTCCGCTACTACGACGACGACCTCGCCATCCTCACCTGGGAAAGCGCGCTGGTCGCCGAGCCCGGCGAGGCCGACACCGACCTGCAGTACATCCTGGAGTTCGCCAACGCCCAGCTGCTGGAGCTGCGCTACTACGACGCGCTGCTGGACGCCGAGCTGCCGCGGCTGTACGACGACATCGCGCAGGCGCGCGCGCGCCGCGCGCTCTTCCCGGGACGGCGCTACGCCGCGCTGCTGTCGCGGCTGCAGGCGCAGGTGGCCGACTCCACCGAGCTGGTGGAGCGGGTGGAGAACGCCCTCAAGGTCACCGACGACGTGTACCTGGCGCGCGTCTACTCGGCGGCGCTGGAGCTGTTCCGCGGGCGCACCTGGCGCGCCGGGATCGACCGCAAGCTGGCGATCCTGCGCGACACCTACGCCATGCTCAACGACGAGGCGCAGGCCGGGCGCAGCGAGGCGCTGGAGATGGCCATCGTGCTGCTGATCGTGGCGGAGATCGCCATGGCGGTGGCGCGATGAGCGCGGCGATGAGCGCGGCGGGGGGCGCCCTGCCGCCGGGCCCGGCGATGGACGCCTACGCGCGCCACGTGCTGGTGTGCACCGGCGGCTACTGCTCCCCCGACCGGCGCGGGCGCGCCATCTACGCGCGCCTGGCGCAGCTGCTGCAGCGGGAGGGGCTGCTGTTCGGCCCGTCGCGCGTGAAGCGCGGCGAGACCCCCTGCCTGGGGGTGTGCAGCGCGGGGCCCATCCTGGTGGTGTACCCCGAGGGGGTGTGGTACGCCAACGTGACCGCCGAGCTGCTGGAGCGGATCGTGGTGGAGCACCTCAAGGGCGGCCGCGTGGTGGAGGAGGCGGTGTTCCACCGCCTCGGCGCCCGCTAGCCGCCCCCGCCTCACCCCCCCCGCGCGATCGCCTCCAGCGCCGCCACCCGCTCCGCCGTGGGCGGGTGCGTGCTGAACCACTTGGCCGCGCCGCGCAGGCTGAACGCCGCCAGCGGGTTCACGATGGCCAGCGACGCCGCGCTGGGGGACACCTGCATGGGGATGCGCCGCGCCCCCGCCTCCAGCCGCTGCAGCGCGCTGGCCAGCGACAGCGGGTGCCCGCAGATCTCCGCGCCCACCGCGTCGGCCTTGAACTCGCGCTGCCGGCTGATGGCGAACTGGATGACCATGGCGATGATGGGGCCGATGATCAGCATGGCGATGGCCACCACGGGGTTGGCCCCCTCCTCGTCGTCGCCGCGCCCGCCGAAGAGGAAGGCGAACTGCGCGAGGTGGCTGATGGCCCCCGTCATGGTGGCGGCGATGGTCTGCAGCAGCATGTCGCGGTTCTTGATGTGCGCCAGCTCGTGCGCGATCACCCCCTCGAGCTCGTCGCGCGTGAGCAGGCGCACCAGCCCCGACGTGACGCACACCACCGAGTTGGCGGGGTTGCGCCCGGTGGCGAAGGCGTTGGGCTGGTCCTGCGGCGCGATGGCCACCACGGGCATGGGGAGCCCCGCGCGCTGCCGCAGCCGGTCCACCATCGCGTAGAGCTCGGGGGCCTCCTGCGCCGTCACCACCTGCGCCCCGTACGAGCGGAGCACCAGCGACGACGAACCCCAGTACATGAAGAGGTTCATGGCGGCCGACATCACCAGCGCGATGGTGGCGCCGTGGGAGCCGCCCATCGCGTTGCCGATGGCCACCAGCAGGCCGGTGAGCCCGGCCATGAGCACGAAGACCTTGACGTTGTTCATGGAGTCGGAGACGATCGGATGACTAGCCGTTGGGGACGCCCGTCAGGGCGGATCCGGGGCCGGCGGCACATCCCGCCGGTCCAGCTGTTCCAGAAGGGTAGCCAGCGCGGCGGCGCTGCGCACCGCCTGCAGCCGCCCCACCCCCCCCGGTGGAGGCGCAATCGCCCCCGCCTGCACCAGCGCCTCGGCCACGGCGCGCAGGTGCCGTGGCCATACATACCGCGCCAGCCGGAAGAAGTTCCGCCGTGCCAACGGGTTGGCCGCCAGGAACGCCGCCAGCGGCTGCCCCCCCTTGGCCGTGTTGCACCCCTGGCAGGCGGTCACCAGGTTTCCCCCCGACTGGTCGCCCCCGCGCATCCGGGGCTGCACGTGGTCCACCGACAGTGCCTCCGGCGGGAACACCTCGCCGCAGTACGCGCACCGGTGGCCGTCGCGGGCAAACAGCGCGGCGCGGGTCACCCCCCGCCTCCACCGGCGGTTGCTGGCGTCCCCCCGGCTGCGTCCGCTAGCTTGGCAGCATGGCGCTCCCCGACAAGGCCCGTCGCATGATGATCGAACGGGTCACCCGCCTGTTCGATCCCGACGAGGCCGCCGCCGCCGCCGACTTCGACCGTCCCCCGCGTCTCACCCATTCCGCCCTCGAGGCCTTCCGCATGTCCCGCTCCCGCGACCGCATCCTGACCAACCTCGAGGAGATGTACCGCGAGGCCTTCGAGCGCGCCAAGGCCTCGGGGGACCCGGCGCAGATGACCGCGCTGGACTTCGCCTACCGCCGCGAACAGCTGTACTTCGAGATCCTGCTGGACGTCCGCGACGCGCTGGAACGGCGGTAGGGCCGGGGGGCGCGTTCCTGGCCCCCCACTCACTTGGCCGCGCGGGCCTCAAGCCACCTCGCGATGGCGTCCTCATCCGCGGCCCCAGTTGCCACATCCAGCATGAGGGCCACGATGTCCTCGGGGGTGGCGCGCACCCGGACGCCGTTGAGGGCCAGGAACGTCACCGCCGCCATGTAGGCGGTCCGCTTGTTGGCATCCTGATAGCCGTGGTTCCGAGCCAGCCCGAACGCGTAGCTGGCGGCGCAGGCAAACAGCCCGGCGCCTTCGTACGCAAAGCGGTTGCGAGGGCGCCCCAGCGCCGACTCGATGCTGCCGGCATTCAGGATCCCGCGGTTGCCTCCATGTTGCCGTCGTTGGTCTTCTTGAATGGCGTCCACCACCGTCCGGTTCAGCCAGCGCGGTTCCCGGGTCATGCTGTCGCCACGCCGTGGTCAGACCTTGGCCAGTGCCGCCATCGCCGCGCGGGTTTCCTTGGCCAGTTCGGCGTACGCCTGCAGTGCGGCCTGCGTGGTGGGGTCCACGGTGGTCAGCAGGATCCCCTCCGGCGTCTCCACGGCGTATAACTGGTCGTCCGGCGCGAGGTGCTGGCGGGTGGCCAGCTCCTTGGGGATGATGGCGCCAATGGAACCGCCGATCTTGCGCAGGGTGATGGTGTGGACCATGGAGCGTCTCCGGATGGAAGCGAGGGGTGCGCGCACCGCCCCCGTCCACAACAATATAACTAATATTAAACAGGAACGACAGGATTGCGGGGGCGTCGCGTCAGGGCGTCAATCGGCGGGTACCCCGGGGGTGCGGCTCGCTGTCCCCGCCGACGTCCCCGCCTCCCGCAGCGCCCGCTGGGTGATCCGCGCCACCAGCGCCCCCAGCCCCACCGTGGCCGCCACCCCGGTCCACAGCACCCACGGCGGCAGCGCCCCCCCGGCGGTGGGGGACGCCCCCGCGCGCCCGAAGGCGCTGTACGACGCGATGATGGGGGTCATGGCCAGCGTGGCCACCACGAAATCGCGCAGCCGCACCCGCGTCACCGCCAGCGCGTAGTTGGAGAGCACGAAGGGGATCGCCGGCGACAGGCGCATCAGCACCATCAGCCGCAGTCCGTCCTCCCCCACCACCCGGTCGATCACCGACAGCGTGGGGTGCGACGCGATCTTCCGCGCCACCCACGCGCGCAGCACCGTGCGCCCCAGCAGGAACGCCAAAGTCCCCCCGATGGTGGCCCCGGCCAGCGCGAGCGCCGTCCCCTTGGCCACCCCGAAGATCGCCCCTCCCGCCATGATCAGCAGGAACGCGGGGAGCATCAGCACGACCGCCGCCACGTAGGCGCCCACGTAGGCCACCGGCGCCCACATGCCCAGCGTCTCCACCCACGCCGTCACCGCCGGCAAGTACGGCGACACGAGCCGCCCCACCCCGATCCCCAGGAAGATCGGGAGCACCATCCCGGCCAGTCGGCCCATGGTCGTCAGCAGTGCGCGCATCCCGAACTATAGCCGGCGCCGCCCTTGCGGGTTCCCACGGCGGGCCGGACGTTCTTCGCATGCCTCCCACGATCCGGTCACGATTCCATGCGCGGCTGCGCACCCCGGTCCTGCTCGCCACCGCCCTGCTGCTGGCGCTGCCGCGCATTGCCCACGCCACCTGGTCGGTCATCGCCGTTGACCTCGCCACCGGACGCGTGGTCATCGCCTCGGCCACCTGCGTCAACCGCGACGCCGCCTTCCTGAGCGGCATCCAGGCGGTGGTCGTCCCCGGCAAGGGGGTGGCCGCCTGCCAGGCCGGTGTGGACGGCACCCACGCCAACCAGATGCTCGTCTACCGCGAGTTGCAGAAGGGGACCCCCCCCGAGCGCATCCTGGATCTCCTCTCCGCCGATCCCGCCTACCAGTCCCGGCAGTTCGGGATCGTGGACCTGCAGGGGCGCAGCGCGGGGCACTCGGGGCTGTCCAACGGCTACGTCACGCAGGACATCCAGGGGCGGGTGCCAGGGACGCAGATCTACTACAGCATTCAGGGGAACATTCTCCGCCCGGGGGACGTGATCCCCAACGCCGTGCGCGCCTTCGAGCAGACCCAGGGGGCGCTCACCGACCGCGTGATGGCCGCGCTGGAGACCGCCGACCAGTACGGCGGCGACAGCCGGTGCACCTGCCCGCCGCGCCCCGAGGGGAGCGCCCCGCCGCCCATCCCCTGCGAAGGGCGCACCAGCTACGTCGCGTACATCCTCATGAGCGACCCCACCGACCGCAGCGGCGACAGCCACAGCAACGGCCAGTACGCCATGTACCTCACCGTGGCGCAACCCGAACAGGGCGGGCCGCACGCCATCGTGCCCGGCGAGAACCTCAACCCGGTGAAGACCCTCCGCCTGCGCTACGACCGGTGGCGCAAGGCGCAGCCCCGGAGCTTCCGGTGAGCGCGGGGCCATGCGTTCTCCGCCTGCGCGTCCTCCGCGCCATGGGCGCCGCCGTGCTGGCGGCGGCGGGGACCCACGCCGCCGCCCCCGCGGCCGACGCGCAGCCGCGTCCCGCCATCCGCGTCATGACGCTCACCTCGCCGGCGTTCCCCAGTGGCGGGCTCATCCCCGACCCGCACACGCAGCGCGGGCGCGACGTGTCGCCGCCGCTGGCGTGGAGCGGCGCCCCCGACTCGGTGAAGTCGTTCGTGCTGCTGGTGCACGACGCCGACGCCGCCGCGGGCGACGGGACCGACGACCTGCTGCACTGGCTGGCGTGGAACATCCCCGCCACCGCCACGGGGTTCCCCGCGGGGGTCCCCGCCGGCGCGCAGCGCCCCGACGGGATGCGGCAGGTCAGCGTGTCGGGACCGTACTACCGCGGCCCGGCCGCGCCGGCCACCGGGCCGGCGCACCACTACGTGTTCGAGCTGTACGCACTGGACGTCCCCGTGAACGTGGCCCCCACGGGGATGACCCCCGCCGCCACCCGCGCCGCGGTGCTGGCGGCCATGGCCGGCCACGTGCGCGGCAAGGGGGTGCTGGTGGGGCGCTACCAGCGCCCCGCACCGTAGGGCGGGGGAGAAACGCCAGCGGCGCACGAGGGGCTGCCCCGTGCGCCGCCGTGCCACCGGCCGCCCGTCCCGGCGCGGTCCGGCAGGCTCCGCCTACTGCAGCGGCTTCGCCGGCCGCTGGAACCCGCCGTCGAGCGCGTTGAGCAGCAGCTTGTAGGTGCCGTGCGGCTGCGACCGGAAGAGGATCTCCGGGCCGAACAGCCACAGCGTCCCCTTCCCCACCTGCGCCTCCGCCATCGCCACGCCCCCCTTGAGCTTCTCCTGCCCCCACGCCCACCCGGAGCGCAGCGGCGTGGCGGTGTCGAAGGTGGCCAGCGGCCGCACCCCCTTGGCCGCGGCGTCGGCGCCCAGCTTCATCACGGGGCTCGCGTCGAACATCACCGCCGGGCGCGGCGCCATCCCCGTGGCAATCGTCGCGCTCGTGTCCAGCGCCACCTCCAGCAGCGAGCCAGGGATGTAGTACTGCTCGCCGGGGAGCGGGCGACCGGTGGCGTCCGTCATGTAGTTCTCGATGGGGAGCCCCAGCTGCCGCCCCACGTTGATGGACGAGCCCACGGCCACGAGGCGCCCGCCGGCCTCCAGGAACGCCTTGAGCGACGGGATCGTGCGGTCGGAGATCCGCCCCAGCTGCCGCCGGAACTCGGCGGGGATGAGCGTGGTGTCGGGGGAGCCGCCAAAGCCCATCCCGGCCCCGGCCGCCGACACCATCCCGTCGGTCAGCACCAGCACGTCGTACTTGGCCTTCAGGTTCCCCGCGTCCAGCTCCTGCGGGAACACCACCGTGTACGGCACCTCGAAGCGCTCCAGGATGAGGCGCGTCCACCCGCTGGGCATGTTGCCGCCGTACCGGTCGGCCAGCGCCACGCGCAGCGGCTGCACCGGCTGCGCGCCAGCCGGCGCCTTGGCGGCCGGCGCGAAGGTCACCCCCAGCTCGGCGGCCGCCTTGTTCACCACCGCCGCGGCCTTGGCGCCCCCCGGGATGAACCAGGTGCCCGCCGGCCAGTCGGTGGCGCCGTCACGGAAGCCCGCCGGCGCCCGGCGCGCCTTCACCCCGGCCGCGGCCAGCCGGTTCCCCACCGTGATGGCGTCGTTCACCTCGGGGCGGATGAAGTACCCCGCCTTGCCGGCAGCCACCACCCCGGTCGGCATCGCCGTCACGTCGGGGACCTTCTCGAAGGGGCCGCTGAAGCCGTCCAGGATGCGGTCGAACTGCACCCCCATCTGGTACGCCAGCGTCCACCCGGCGTTGTCATACGGCGGGATCGGCGGCCCGCCGGGGTAGCGGAAGTCGTTGGGGTGGTCCTGCGGCTCGAACATGTCCAGCACGTGCGAGCGGAACGCCTGCGCGGTGAGCACCACCCACGAGCCCTTGGGGTACGCCTTCCCCGCCACCGTGAAGTCGGCGGTGGCGCGGTGCACCGTCACCCCCGAGCGCTGCAGCGCCTGGATGAACTTGGTGGCGGTGGGGAAGTCGGGCTGCGCGCTGCTCAGGATGTAGCCGCGCGGGTCGCGGTTCTCCGGCTGCCGGAGCAGCGCCATGTAGCGGTCATTGGCCACGGCGCTGGCCACGCTGGCGCCCTGCCCGCCACCGCGCGGCCCCCCCGCGCGTCCCCCTTCCGCCGGCCCCGCACCCGCGCGGTCCTTGGTGATCTGCGCCACCATCGCGTCCACCCGCTTGGGGGAGATTGTCCAGCTGTCCTTGGTCCCCGCCTCGATCGCGTCGCGCCCCATCCGCCAGCGGTTGAACAGGAACGTCTCGCGGTAGCGCGACGCCAGGTCCAGGAAGGCGTAGTTGGCCGACACCGAGTAGTCGATGGACTGCCGGAACTTCCACACCTGCGGCTCGATGGGGAACGGCAGCCCCGCCGACCGGAGCTGCCGCTCGGGGACCAGCGCCACGCGCATCGGCGTGGGGTTGCCGATGGTCTCGGTGAGGATGCCGATCACGTTGTGGTAGTACGCCACCGTGCGCAGCCCGCCGTTCCACCAGGTGCTGTAGTTGGAGCCCGCCCGGAAGGTGAGCCCCGGCTTCCGCTCCAGCACGAAGCGGTGGTTGAGCGCCGCCCCCACGAGGTCCAGCCCGGTGATCATCGCCGGGTGGAACCAGTAGTTGGCGGGGTCGCGGTAGGGCGGGGCCGCCATCACCGTCCCGGTGGGGCCGGTCTGGTGGTGGTTGTACATGATCTGCGGGTGCCAGTCGATGAACATCGCGCGCGAGACGTTCTGCGTCTCCTTGAGCGCGTTCATGTACGAGTCGCGGTTGTTGTCGTGCCCCGCGTACTTCTCGTACAGCCGCGGGATGGTGCCCGTGGTGCGCTTGAGCGGATCCGCCTCCTTCATGTACCAGTCGGAGACCAGCTCCATCCCGTCGGGGTTGGCGTGCGCCATCAGGATGATGCAGTCGTCCAGGATGCGGCGCGTCTCGGCGTCGGTGCGGCTGGCCAGCTGCCACAGCGTCTCGATCAGCTGCTGCGCCCCCAGCACCTCGGTGGCGTGCAGCCCGCCGTCGATCCAGAACACCACCTTCCCCTCGGCGGCCATCGCCGCCGCCGCCGCCGAGTCCACCCCCTCGGCGGTGGCCAGCTTGCGCGAGATCTCGCGGTAGTGGTCCAGCCGCGCGTGGTTCGCGGGGCTGGTCACGATCGCCATGATCTGGGGGCGCCCCTCTTCGGTGAGCCCGATGGTGTCCAGCGACACGCGGTCGCTCTCCCGCGCCACCGTGATGAAGTACTGGTGGAGGCGGGTGTAGTTGGGGAGGACATAGTCGGCCCCGATGTCGTGCCCGAAGAACTCCTTGGGCGACGTCAGGCGCCCTTGGGCGACCGCTGCGGTGGCGGGGAGCGCACTGCCCGCGAGGAGGACGGCGATGGCCGTCCGGCGGAGGTGCTGCAGCATGGGAAGGCGGGGAGGATGGTGAAAGGGCGGCGGGATGGGCTCCCGGGACCCCCCGGACCCTCCCGCCGCACCAACCTACGCACCGGGCGCCCCCCTCGCTGTGCGCCCGGTTCCACCGCCGCCGCCTACCGCGCGGTCACCTGCCAGACCATCCCCTTTTCCGTGTGCGCGCGGCCGTCTCGCGCCGGCATGAGACAGGCCAGGATGTACCGCCCCGGCTTGACGCGCAGCGCCAGCAGCGCCTCCTGCCCGGCGGCGATCACCTGCGTCTGCCCCACCGCCACCATCCACGCGGGGATGATCCCCTTGTTGTGGTAGGTGTCCAGGAACTCCGACAGGGTGCGGTTGGCGGGGAGCTCCAGCACCGCCAGCTGGTGGAGGTCGGCGCCGTCGTTCGTCAGGTTGAACACCACCACCCCCGAGGCGATGGTGGCCGGCGTCTTGAAGGCGTAGTCGATGGCCGAGACGCGCACCACCGTGGCGCGGGGCGAGGCCGACGCGGCGGCCGGAGGAGTGGCCGCCTTCGCCTGGCCGTGGACCGGGGCGGGGGCGGCCAGCAGCGCCGCCAGGGGAACAAGGGCAACCTGCGCCATCACGTGCGTGACCTGCCGCATGGGACCACCTCCGCAAGGACTGGGTGCCAACAATGCTGTCACAGGGATAACCCGTGCGCCCCCGGGGCCGGTTCCTGTGCGGCCCTCGCGTCATCGCGGGGAACCCGGCCCCATTGCTCCCGGGCGGACGCCATTCCAGAGTTCGGGGACATCCGCGGGCGTCCCCAGTGGAAGGACGACGCCCACCGCTCCGCCATCACGAGGTCACCGCATGCGCCTGTCCCCCCTGTCCTTCGCCGCGGCCCTGCTGGCCGCCCTCCCCGCCGCCGCCGCCGCGCAGGCGGGGGGGCACGCCGGCCATCAGGGCGGCCACCAGATGAACCACGGCGCCATGCACCAGGAGGAGGGGCACGCCGCTAGCGGCTGGAAGGCGCTGGACGCCTATCACGCCCTCATGATGGCCACCTGGCACCCCGCCAAGGACAAGGGGGACATGGCGCCGCTGAAGGCGCAGGTGGCGGCGATGGTGGAGGCCGCGCAGGGGGTGGCGGCCTCCACCCCGCCGGCAGGGTGCGCCACCTCGGCGCTGAAGAAGGCGGCGGCGGCGCTGCCGGCCGACACCCGGAAGGTGGCCGACCTGGTGGCCAAGGGCGCCGCCGACGCGGCGCTCAAGGAGGCGCTCAAGGCGCTGCACGACCAGTTCGAGGTGCTCGAGCACGGCTGCCAGCCCAAGGCGGGCGCCAAGTAGCCACACTGGGGCGGGTGCCGGCACCGCGGCGCCCGCCCCACGCATGCGCTACGGCTTGGGAGGCTCCAGCCGCGCCTTCCGCTCGCGGAGGTGCGCCTCCAGCTCCAGCCGCGGGATCCCGTCGCGCAGCCACCGCTCCGCTGGCGCCCCCTTGAGGTAGTGGTCCCAGAAGTCCTGCAGCCGCAGCGTGTAGTCGCGCCGGTTCTTCAGCTGCGCCAGCCCGTGGTTCTCCCCGGGGTATTCCAGCAGGATCACGTCCTTGTCCAGCTGGCGCAGCGTGTTGTAGAAGGTGATCCCCTGGTTGAAGTCCACCGCGCCGTCCTTGTCGTTGTGCAGGATGATGAGCGGCGTGGTGATGCGGTCGGCGTAGCGGTTGGGGGAGTTCCGCTCGTACGCCTCGCGGTTCTCCAGGAAGTTCCCCTTGAAGCGCCCCTGCGAGCTCTGGAAGATGGCCTGGTTGCTGCCGCCGGTGTTCCAGTACACCGAGCTGTACATGCTCACCATGTCGGTGAGCGGCGCCCCCGCCACCGCCGACTTGAACAGCGACGTCTGCCCCACCAGGAACGCCGTCTGGTAGCCGCCCCACGAGTGGCCGTGCAGCCCGATGCGCGCCGAGTCCACCACGCCGGTGCGGATGGCGGCCTTCACGCCGGGGATCACGCTCCACACCGCGCTCATCCCCGGGTCGTTGATGGTGTAGCGGATGTCCGGCTGGAACACCGCGTAGCCGCGCGACGTGTGCAGCCCGGGGGTGGTGGAGCTGGTGAAGGCCGGGTTCGAGAACTGGTGCAGCTGGTCGGAGAGCTTCTCGTAGATGAACACCACCGTGGGGTAGGCCGTCCCCTCGCGGTAGCCGGCCGGCAGGTACAGCGCCCCCTGCAGCGTGTCCCCCTTGTCGCTCACGTAGGTGACCAGGCGCGCGCCGGGGGACCACGCCACGCCGTTCATCCCGGGGTTGGCGTCGGTCAGGCGCACGGAATCGCCGCTGGCGCCGTTGGCCCACGTCACGCGCCACCAGTCGGGGAAGCGGGCGAAGGTCTGGATGGTGCTCACCCACACCTCGGCGCGCTCGGCCCGCACGGGGGTGAGCCGCGCGTCCTTCCACCCGCTCAGCACCACGGCGCCGGGCTTCGCGGCGCGCAGCTGCACCACCGCCTCCTGCTTGGTGCGCTCGCGCATGGCCACCATGGTGATCGGCTGCGCCAGGTCGATCCCGCGCTCGCGGGGGGCGGTGACCACGCGGCGCGCGTAGCGGATCCCCTCGCGCCGCCCGTTGCCGGTGAGGTTCACCCAGCGCCCGCCGGCCAGCGCCACCTGCCACACGTCCCAGTTGTCGTTCAGCAGCACCGACGAACCGTCCTTCGCAAAGCCCACCACGCGCGTGGGGGGGCGGTCCACGTTGTGGTCGTCCTCCGTGTCCACGAAGGTCACCGGGGCGCCCTGCGTGAGGTTCACCGCGGCGCCGCGCGCGATGTCAAAGGCGTGCCAGTGCCCGTCCTCCCAGTACAGCACCGTGCGCCCGTCGGGCGAGAGCTGCGCGGGAGCGGTGAGCCCGCGGCGCACGAGGGTGCGCGCGCCGGTGCGCGCGTGCACGACGTGCCAGTCGCGGCGCTGGATGCCGTCCACCGAGGCGCGGCGCTCGTACGCGGCATTGTCCGAGGCCAGCACCCACCGGTCGCCGCCCCCCAGCGTGCCGGTGCGCAGCACGTCGTCGGTGAGCTGCACCACCGCCTGCGTGGCGGGGAGGTAGGTGGCCAGGAAGGCGAACCCCTTGTCGGCCTGCTCCTGCACCAGCTGCATGCTCTGCAGGCGGCGGTCCTTGCCGTGCCACAGGATGAGCGACGGCCGGTCGTCGTCCTCCAGCTGCTCCCCCCGCGGCAGCGGCGGCACCGCCACCCGCAGGCCGATGGCGAGGGCGTCCTCCCCCTCCATCCACCGCGGTGACCGGTCGGGGCTCACCTCCATCCCCTTGGGGAGCACGGCGGTCGCGCCCGCGCCCACGCGCACCAGCTGCTGGGCGGCGGTGCCCACGGCACGCAGTCCCACCGCGGCCCAGGCGGTGTCGGTGCCGGCCGAGTCGGCGGTGCCGCGCAGGAACGCCAGCGAGGGGAGCGAGTCGCTCCACCCCAGGCGGCGGTACAGCCCCTTGCCGCCGTCCAGCACGGTCACGGCGCCGGTGGCCAGCGTGCGCAGCTGCACGCCGTTCCCTTGCGCGTCGCGGCCGTCCATCGCGGTGGCCAGGAAGCGCCCCGCCGCGTCAAACGCGAAGTCGGCCACGTTCCCCATGCTCAGCACCGTGCCGGTGGCCAGCTCCATCAGCCACAGGTCGGTGCCTTCCACGCGGGGCGCGCCGCCGCCGCCCCCCGATCCCCCCATGCCGGGGGCGCCGGGGGCGGGCATGGCGCCGCCCCCACCACCACCACCGGCCGGTGCGTCGGGGCCATACGCGTGCAGCGCCACGTGGGTCGGCGCGTCGCCGCTGAACGCGATGCGCCGCACCTTTTCCACCGTGGTCCGCTTGCCGGTGGCCAGCTCCACCAGCACCGCCTTGGCCTGCACCGGGCGCCGATCGCGGCGCAGCCGCTTCTGCTCGGCGGCGGTGGGGTACACCAGCACCGCGCCCCACGCGCCATTGGCCGACAGCTGCGCGGTGACCCCGGTGGGGACCTCCCCCACGGGCACGCGGTGCTCGGTGCCACCGGCGGTGGTCTGGCGGAACACCGCCACGGCGTCCCCTTCGTTGGGGGCCTGCAGATAGGCGAACCAGCGCCCGTCGTGCGACAGCGTGGCGCCGCGCACGGTCTTCCACGCCGAGATGTCGGCGGGGGTGATGGGGCGGGGGGCTATGGCTTGCGCGGGGAGGAGGGCGCCCGGCGTGCACAGGAGTGCCGCCGCGAGGGCGGCGAGGGCGGGGCGGGGGACGGGGCGGGACAGGATCACGGGGAAGGCTCCGGCGAAGGGTCGCGGCGAACATACCGCCCTGCCGGGAGCCCTGCCGGGAGCCCGCGCTACGCGCGCAACACCGACACCGGGTAGCGCGCCAGCTGCGGGTCGCGGGTGACCAGCGTAAGTCCCTCGGCGAGCGCCTGCGCAGCCAGCAGGCGATCAAAGGGGTCGCGGTGGTGGTTGGGGAGCGAGGCCAGTGCCTCCACGTGGTGCAGGAGGACGGGGAGCTCGACAAAGCCGTTGTCGGCCATGACCTGGGGAATGGGGCGCGGCACGCGGATCTTCCCCAGCGCGGCCTTGATGGTGAGCTCCCAGGCGGAGGCCACGCTGACGTGCACCTCGTCGGCCTCACGGATGGCGGTGCGCAGGGTGGGGTCCTTCAGCAGCCCCTCGTCCCACCACACCACCACGTGCGAGTCCAGCAGCAGGCGGCTCATGACTGGTAGAACAGGTCGATGATGTCGTCGGGGAGCGGCGCGTCGAAGTCGTCGGCGATGAACCATTGTCCCTTCCCCTTCCCCGGCTCGCGCACCGGCTTCTCCCGCACCAGCGGCACCAGCCGCGCCATCGGCTTGCCGGACTTGGTGATGACGATCTCCTCCCCCTGCGCCGCGCGGTCCACCAGGGCGGAGAGCTGCGTCTTGGCTTCGTACAGCCCCACGGATTCGCGGACGACGCGGGTGGGGGGTACGGGGGGCGTAGGCGACTTCCGGGGCGAAGGGGGGACGGGCGGTGTCATGGGAGCAATTTACGAGTTCTGACCAAGTTGGTCAAACCAATTTGGTCAGCCTTGGTACGCGCCAATACGGCAAGAGCGCCTCTTGACTTCCAGCTGTACTAGTACAACTAGTACACTATGCTCCCGTTCACCGTTGACCTCCGCCCCGGGGAATCCCCCTATCGGCAGGTCACCTACGCCGCCACCAAGGCCATCGTGGCGGGCGCCCTCCCCCCGGGGGCGCCCTTCCCGTCGGTGCGGGAGCTCTCCACGGCGCTGCGCATCAACCCCAACACGGCGCACAAGGTGGTCACCGAGCTGGTGCGCGCCGGGCTGCTGGAGGTGCTGCCGGGGGTGGGCACCGTGGTGGCCCGCGGGCGCGCCGCCACCGACCACGAGCGGCAGGCGCTGCTGGCCCGCCCCCTGGAGCAGCTGGTGGTGGAGGCCCGCCGTCTGGGGCTCCCGCTGGACGCCGTGCAGGACGCCCTCGCCGCCCAGTGGCGCGCCATTGCCCCCCCAAGCGGCCCCGCCACTCCCCCGTCTGATCCTTCAACCGAGGCCACCCCGTGACCCCCGATGCAACGCCTGCCGTGGAGGTCCGCGGGCTCACGGTGCGCTTCTGGCGCACCCGTGTGCTGGACCAGCTGGCGCTCACCGTGCCTACCGGCGCCCTGTACGCCCTGCTGGGCCCCAACGGCACCGGCAAGACCACCCTCCTGCGCGCCCTGGCGGGCATCTACCCGGTGGCGCCGGGGGTGGTCTCCCTGCTGGGGCACGACCGCGCCAGCCTGCCGCTGGCCGTGCAGCAGCGCGTGGGGTATGTGGCCGAGGGGCAGCAGCTCCCGGGGGACTGCACGGTGCGGCAGCTGGAGCGGTACCTGGCGCCGCTGTACCCCGCGTGGGATGCCGCGCGGTCGGGGCAGCTGCTGGAGCGTTTCAGCGTGCCGCTCACGCGGCGCATCAGCGCGCTGTCGCGCGGGCAGCGGATGCTGGTGGCGCTGTGGGCCGCGTTGGCGCCGCGCCCCGCGCTGCTGCTGATGGACGAGCCGTTCACCGGCATCGACGTGGCGGTGAAGGACCGGCTGGTGGAGGGGCTGCTGGAGGTCATGGCGGATGGCGGCATGTCGGTGCTGCTGTGCACGCACGACCTGGCCGAGGTGGAGATGCTGGCCGACTGGATGGGGATCCTGCGCGACGGGCGCGTGGCCCACAGCGCGCCGCTGGAGCAGCTGCGTGCGCGCGTGGCGGCGCAGACCGGGCGCGAGGCGGTGACGCTCAAGGCGCTGTACCTGGCGCTCACGGGCGACGCCGCCGTGGGGCGGGAGGCCGCATGACCGGCGTGGCGATGCTGTGGCACCAGCTGCGCTACGACGCGCGCCGGGCGCGCACGCTGGTGCTGGCCACCTGGGCGCTGATGGCGCTGGCCGCGTGGAACGCGTGGCCAACGACCATGCAGCCGATCTGGCCGGCGGTCGTGGGGAACCTGTATGCGGCGGCGCTGGTGCTGGTGGCGGTGCTGATCGTGCTGGCCGCCGCGCCGGCGCGCCCCGACGCCTTCCACGGGGGGAAGCCGGTGCCCCCGACCGTGCGCTTGGGGAGCACGCTGCTGCTGGCGTTCGGCGGGCTGCTGGGGGCGGCCGCCGTGCTCACGGTGGTGCAATGGGCCGCGTACGACGCGCCGCCGCGATGCTTCCCCGCGCAGCTGGCGGCACCGATGGGCACCATGGCGGCGTGGATGCTGGCGGGCGTGGCGTTGGCCAGTCATGCCCGCTCCATCGCCGCCGTGCTGGGGCAGGGGGTGGTGCTGCTGGTGGGGCTCCTGCTGGTGGACCTCGCCCTGCCGAGTTGGGCGGAGGGGCTGGCGCTGCCGCGCGGGCGGTGGCTGCTGCTGCAGGCGCTGCTGGCGGGCCTCCTGCTGCTCACCACAAGGCGCGGCTACCAGCGGCGGTGGGCGCCCGGTGTGGGCACGGGGGTGGCCGGGATGACGGCGCTGGCCCTGTTCTATGTGGCCACGCATGGACCGGCCGCGGTGGACGCGTGGCGCACCCTCCCCACGGTGCCCGGGGTGGGGCTCGTCATCGACGCGGTGCAGGTGGACCTGGCCCAGCGGGCGGCCATCAGCGCGTTCAGCGAGGACGGTGCCAAGGAGGACGACTTGGTGCGGGCGCCGCTGGTGGTGCAGCTGCGGGTCACCGGGGCGCCCGCGGGGGCGCAGCTCTGGTCGGACAGCCTGCAGCTGTCGCTCACCTGGGCTGACGGCCGCACCACCCTGATGTCCCTCACCGACGAACGCGAGCTGTACCGCAGCGCGGTGGAAGCCGCCGAGGGGCGCGCGTGGCGGGGCACGCCACCGCGCGTGCGGCTGGCGGCGCGCGTGCCGGTGATGCTCCCCGACTCGGTGCGCGCGCGGTTGGCCGCCGCCGGCCCAGGGGCGCGGCTGGTGCGCGTGGCGCTGTCGGGGCGCGTGAAGGTGCTGCGCCAGCGCCCCGTGGTCACCATGCCCTACGGTGGCGCGGCGACCTGGCGCGCCCCGGGGCTTCGGCTGGTCACCACCATGGCGCGCGACTCCATGGGGCCACGCTTCGACCTTGCCAGCCGCGAGCTCCCCGGCTGGCGCGAGCGGGGGGGGCTGGGACGGGGCTTTGACGGGCAGGTGAACAGCTATGCGCTCAACGCCGCGGGCACCGAGGCGGTGCGGCTGCCGCAGGACATGGTGGCCGCGAACCGTGGTCTCGGCATCCTTCCCGGAGCGGAGGGAGAACTGCGGCGCTTCAGGTTCCGCCCGGACCCCGCGAGCGGACTGCCCGCCGACGACCCCTGGTTCACCGGTGCGCAGCTCCTGCTGCTGGGGTGGGAGCGGGTGGGGACGGCCATGGTGGCGGCGACCCATGCCGTCCCACCGGGGTGACCGCCAGCCAACCCTTCCGCCCCGCCCGCTGTCCTCGTTGCAGCACGGTCTCCGTGCCGCGCGGCACGCGCCGCGCCTCCCAACCTTCCCCCCCCGCCATGCCCCGCCTCCTGCCGTTTGCCGCCGCCCTCCTGCTGGCCGGCGCGCCGGCCGTGCACGCCCAACCCGCGGCGGCTCCGGCGCCCGCGCCAGCCGCCGTCGACACCACCCAGGCGGGCGCCGTGAAGGTGTTCGTGGACTGCCAGAGCAGCCGCTGCGACCTCGACTTCTTCCGCGACCAGATGCGGTGGGTCAACTTCGTCCGCGACCGGCTCTTCTCCGACGTGCTGCTGCTGGTCACCTCGCTGCGCACCGGCGGCGGCGGCACCGAGTACACCATCGCCGCGCTGGGGCAGGGGGCGCGGCGCGGCCGCGCCGACACCGCCGTGGTGGTGGCCGCCCCCAACGACGCCGACGACGTCGTGCGCCGCGCCCTTGCGCGCACCTTCTCCCTGCTGCTGGCCCCCTACGCCGCGCGCTCCCCGCTGGCCGCACGCCTGGACCTCACCTACCGCGCCCCCAGCGGCGCCCCGGCCACCCCCCAGCAGGTCCGCGATCCCTGGAACTTCTGGGTCTACCGCCTCTCCGCCAACGGCTTCGGCGACGGCGAGCGCCAGCAGCAGTTCCTCAACGGCAACGTGAGCGTGAACGCCAGCCGCACCACCGCCGCCTGGAAGCTGTCGCTGGGGAGCAACCTGGGGTACAGCCAGAGCCGCTTCCGCCTCAGCGGCGGCGGCTCCTTCACCAACCTGCTGCGCAACTACGGCGGCAACGCGCTGGTGGCCCGCAGCATCGGCGACCACTTCGCCGTGGGCGCCACCGTCAACGGCAGCTACTCCGACTTCAGCAACTACCGCCTCAACCTCTCGGTCATGCCGGGGGTGGAGTGGAACCTCTTCCCCTATCGCGAGTTCACGCGCCGCCAGCTCACGGCGCTGTACACCGCGGGGGTGGGGACCTACCGCTACAAGGCCACCACCATCTACGGGCGCATCGCCGAGACGCGCCCGCGGCACACCCTCAACGTGGCGTGGAACGCCCGGCAGCCATGGGGCTCGGTGAACTGGTCGCTGTTCGGCTCGCAGTACCTCCACGACCTGCGCTACTACAACTACGGCACCGGGGTGTTCCTCGACCTGCGCATCGCCAAGGGGCTGTCCATCAACCTGGGGGGCAACTACTCCCGCGTGAACGACCAGCTGTACCTGCCGCGCGGTACCCTCACCGACAACCAGGTCATCGCCCGCCAGCAGGCACTGGCCACCAACTACCGCTACTTCGGGCAGGTGGGCTTCAGCTACACCTTCGGCTCCATCTTCAACACCGTCGTGAACCCGCGCTTCGGCGGCACGCGCGGCGGCTCCGGGATGGTCATGATGTTCTGACGCCCCCAGCGCCGGGGGCAGAACGCCACGGGGGGCCGCCGCGACCATCGCGACGGCCCCCCGTGGCGCTGCGGGCGCTCAGGCGCTCAGTACGCCATCAGCTCCAGGTACGCCTGCCGGAACGTCTCCACCTGCGGCAGCGTGGCGTCCTCCAGGCTGGGGGCGTACCCCACGAAGGCGTCCACGCTGGCGATGCGCCGCACGGGCGCATCCAGCCACGCGAAGCACTCGTCGGCGATGCGCGCCGCGATCTCGGCGCCGTAGCCGAAGCTGAGGCTGTCCTCGGTGGCCACGATGGCCCGCCCCGTGCGCTTCACGCTGGCCAGCACCAGCTCCCGGTCCCACGGGCTCAGCGTGCGCAGGTCGATCACCTCCACGCTGGGCCCCCCCTCCTCCGCCACCTGGTTGGCGGCCACCAGCGCGCGCTGCACCGTGGCGCCGTACGTCACCAGCGTGAGGTCGGTGCCGGGGCGCACCACCTTCCCCTTGCCGAAGGGGATCATGAAGTCGGGGCCCGGATACGCCCCCTTGTTGTACGTCTGCCGGTACAGGTGCTTGTGCTCCAGGAACAGCACCGGGTCGTCGCACCGGATGGCGGTGCGCAGCAGCCCGTTGGCGTCCAGCGCGGTGGCGGGGCACACCACCCGCAGCCCCGGGATGTGCGTGAACAGCGACGCCCCGGTCTGCGAGTGGTACGGGCCGCCCCGGATGTACCCGCCGTAGGTGGTGCGCACCACCACCGGCGCGCTGAAGGCGTTCCCCGAGCGCCACCGCATGGTGGCCAGCTCGTCGCGCAGCTGCATGAACGCCGTCCAGATGTAGTCGAAGAACTGGATCTCCACCACCGGCTTGAAGCCGCGCTGCGCCAGCCCGATGGCGCGCCCGATGATGTTGGCCTCCGCCAGCGGCGCGTTGTACACGCGCCCGCTGCCGAAGCGTCCCTGCAGCCCGTGCGTGACCTTGAAGACCCCCCCCTTCCCCTTCACCTGTCCCAGGTACGCCTCGCGCGACACGTCGGCCACGTCCTGCCCGAACACCAGCATCCGCGGGTCGCGCGCCATCTCGTCGCGCAGGCAGGCGTTGAGGAGGTCCACCATGGTGGTGGGCTGCCCCTCCGCCCGCGGGCGGTCCTCGGTGTCAAAGGCCGCCGCCGTCGGGTCCACCGCGGGGGAATACACGCCGAACGCCACCGTCGCCGGGTCGGGCTGCGGCTCGGCCAGCGCCGCGTCCGTCGCCGCCAGCACCTCCGCGTCCACCTCGGCGCGCAGCGCGTCCAGCTCCGCCGCCGTGGCCACCCCCTGCGCCACCAGCCACTGCGGGAACGTCACCAGCGGGTCGCGCGCCGCGTCGGCCTCCCGCTCCGCCGCCGGACGGTAGAACACCTCGTCATCCGACAGCGAGTGCGAGTACGGGCGGATGACCTTGGCGTGCACCAGCGCCGGCCCCTTCCGCTCCCGCGCGTGCTGGACCGCCCGACGCATCGCCTCCAGCGACGCCAGCAGGTCGCAGCCGTCCACCTGCTCGATGTGGAGCGACGGGAACGACGACACCAGCCGCGAGATGGACCCGCCCGCGGTGTTGACCTCCACCGGCACGGAGATGGCGTAGCCGTTGTCCTCCACCAGGTAGACCACCGGGAGGCGCAGGTTGCACGCCGTGTTGAGCGACTCCCAGAACTCCCCCTGCGAGGTGGTGCCGTCGCCGGTGGACACCAGCGTCACGTCATCGCCGGGAAATCCGTCGGTGATCCCGTTCTCCGCCGCCCGCAGCGCTCCCTCGGCGCACCCCACCGCCTGCAGGAACTGCGTCCCCGTGGGTGAGGAGGCGCTCACGAGGTTGGCGCGCTTGAGCCCCCAGTGGTTGGGCATCTGGCGCCCCCGGGAGTTGGGATCGGCGTCGGCCCCCACGGCGCTGAAGAGCATCTCGGCGGGGGTCATCCCCAGCTGCAGCGCCAGCGCCCGGTCCCGGTAGTACAGGAAGAACCAGTCGTGCCCGGGGCGCAGCACCATCCCGGCGGCGGTGAGCACCGCCTCGTGCCCGGCCCCGGAGATCTGGAAGAAGGTGCGGTTCTGCCGCTTGAGCTGGATCTCCCGGTCGTCCACCCGGCGCGACAGGTACATGACCCGGTAGGCATGCAGCAGCTCGGCGCGCGACAGCGGCGCCTCGGCGGGGCTCGGCACGGGGATCCCCCGGCGGAAAGGGGCGGGTCGGGTGGAGATGGCCATCGAGGGCTCGCGGGAGGACGGGGAAGAACGACGGCGGAAAGATAGCGGGGGTCACGTCCCCGCGGCGTCCCCCGCCCCCGCCGCGAGCCGTCCCGCCTTGCCTCCATGGTCCGGGAGGCGCAGGTTGACTGGAGAGGCTTTTCCTCCCATTGCCCAGGCCCGCCACCGCCCCATGCGCGCTCCCACCGCCCCCATGAAGCCCTCCACCGGCCACTGCATCTTCTGCGATCTCATGCGCGGGGCGGCCGAGGTGTCCATCTGCCACGAGGACGCCACGGCCATTGCGTTCATGGACATCCAGCCGGTCAACCCGGGGCACGTGCTGGTCGTCCCCCGGGAGCACTATGAAACCCTGCAGGACATCCCCTCGGCGGTGGGGGCGCACCTGTACCAGGTGGCGGTCCGGCTCATCCCGATCATCCAGAAGGCGTCGGGGGCGCAGGACATGAACATCGTGGTCAACTCGGGGCAGGCGGCGGGACAGAACGTGATGCACTACCACATCCACCTGATCCCGCGGCGCGACGGCGACGGTTTCGACGTCCCGCTCCCCTTCCCGGGGTCGTCGATGCCCAACCGCCAGCAGCTGGACGCGATGGCGGCGCGCATCGGGAGCATGCTGCGCGACCCGCTGGCGTCCGACGGTCGCAAGACGTGACGGCGGAGGGCGGGGCGCCGCGCCCCGGCGTGCTGGAGGAGCAGCCGTGGCCCGCCATGCGGGACCGCGCCTGGCCCGTGGCGCTGCTCCCCTTCGGCGCCACCGAGCCCCACAACACGCACCTGCCGTACGGCACGGACACCGTGCTGGCGCGGGAGGTGGCGGCGCGGGTGGCGGCGGCCTGCCTGGCGCGCGGCACGGGGGTGGTGGCGCTGCCGGCGCTCCCCTTCGGCGTGAACACCACGCAGCTGGACCTGCCGCTCACCATCAATGTGATGCCCTCCACGCAGCTGGCGCTGCTGCGCGACGTGGTGCGCAGCCTCGAGCCGCACGGCGTGCGCGCGCTGGTGCTGCTCAACGCGCACGGCGGGAACGAGCTGCGGGCGCTGGTGCGGGAGCTGCAGCCGGAGACGCCGCTGGTGCTGGCCGTCGTGAACTGGTGGCAGGCGGGGGACCACGCGCTGTTTGCGGAACCCGGGGACCACGCCGGGGCGCTGGAGACGGCGGCGGTGCTGCATGTGGCGCCGGGGCTGGTGCACCCCGACCGCGCGGCGTGGGGGGCCGGCACGGCGCACCCCAGCGTGTTTGCCGGGGTGCGCGCCGGGTGGGCGTGGATGCCGCGGCGGTGGACGCAGGTCGCCCCGGACACCGGGGTGGGGAACCCGGCCGAGGCCACGGCCGCGCAGGGCGCGGCCTTCGTGGCGCAGGCGGTGGCGCGAATTGCCGCGTTCTGCGAGGCGCTGGCCCAGGCGGACCCGGGGCGGATGTGGGCCCCGGATCCGCCCGGCTAGTAGTCCACCGGCCGCAGGTACGACTCGCCGATGGCGGAGTTGGAGACCAGCGCCGTCGTGGCCGGACGCCGCTTCCAGTGCGTCCCCTCCAGCCGGCGCCGCACCATGGCGATTTCGTCGGGGTGGATGCCGCGGGCGCGGAGCGAGTCCTGCGAGAAGCCGTGGAGGAGCGCGTTCAGGATCTCGTCGGCGCGCGCGTAGCGGATCCCCAGGTCCCCCTCGTCCGTCTGGCCGGCCACGAGGTCGGCCGTGGGCGGCTTCTCCACCACGGCGGCGGGGAGCTGCAGGTGGCGGGCCAGCTGCCACACCTGCGTCTTGAAGAGGTCGCCCAGCGGGTTCACCGGGGGAGCGTCGTCGCCGTGCCAGGTGAAGTACCCCAGCAGCCGCTCGGTCTTGTTCCCGGTGCCCAGCGGCATCGCCTGGTGGCGCGCGCCCTGGTCGAAGAGCGCGAGCATGCGGACGCGCGCCATCACGTTCCCCCGCCGCGTGGGGTCGGCGTCGGGCTCCAGCGCGAGGTAGCCGTCCACCGCCGCCGTGATGTCGAGCGTGCGCAGCGGCATGCCCAGGGCGTTGGCCACCAGCTCGGCGTGGACCAGCGAATCGGGGGAGGAGGTGCGGTAGGGGAGGCGCACGCCGATGACGTTGTCGGGGCCCAGCGCGCGGACGGCAAGCGCGGCGGTCACCGCCGAGTCCACGCCGCCGGAGAGCCCCACCACCGCCCGCCCGAAGCCGCGACGCCGCAACTCCTCGCGCAGGAAGCCGGTGAGCCACTGCTCCGTGAGGAGCGGATCGATGACCAGCGGTGGCGCCCCCCCCTGGTCCCCCAGCCCGAGCCGCGTGACGGGGAGCACCTCGGGGAGCGCCCCCACCACGGTCGGGGTCTCCTCCCCCAGCAGCTCCGTGGGGATGGCGAACTCGCCCGTGTGGTAGCCGCGCGCCTGCTGGAGCAGGTCGGCGGCCGCGGGCTCGCCGCCGTCGTAGGCCAGCGGCGACGGGATACCGCGGCTGATGCGGTCCACCGACGCGAGCACGTGGGGGAGGGCGGCGCGCAGGTCGCTCAGCAGCGGGCTGTCGGCGCGGGCGCGCACCAGGTCGCTCAGGTCCACGGTGACCGACAGCAGGTGCTCGTCCCACACGGGGGCGCTGCCGCGCAGGTCGCCGGCGGGGCCCACCACCAGCGCGTTGCCGAAGAAGCGCTTCCCCCCCTCGGTGCCCACCAGGTTGGCGAAGCTGGCGAAGACGCCGTGCTCGTCGGCGACGTCGCGCAGCACCCGCTCCCAGCGCGCGATGTTGGCGGGCCCCGGAGTGCCGATGGGAAGCGAGGTGGCCTCGCCGTGCCAGGGGCCGCGGGCCACGCCCGCGGCCGACACGAACACCACCTGCGCGCCGTCCAGCGCCGCCAGCGTGCCGCAGACGGAGTGCCAGGCATCCTCGCACACCAGCAGCGCGGCGCGCCCCCACGGCGTCTCGAACGCCCGCACCTCGGTCCCCGCCTCCACGAAGCGCGCCTCGTCGAAGAGCCCGTAGGTGGGGAGGAAGACCTTGCGGTGCACGTGGCGGATCACGGGCGGCCCGTCGGCCAGCCCGATGGTGAGGTACGCCGCGCTGTTGTACAGCGTGTCGCGCCACCGCTCGTAGAACCCCACGACCACGTCCACCGGGGCGATGTCGATCCCCGCCCCCGCGCAGGCGGTGCGGTAGGCTTCGTCGAGGTCGTTGGCCAGCCCCCCCGCCGTGCACGCCACCTCGCGCACCCCCCCTTCCACGAAGTAGCCGGACACCACGGCCTCGGCGAAGTGGATCACCTGCGGGCGGGGCTCGAGGGTGGCCGCCTGGGCGCACACGCGCCCCATGCGGGCGATGTTCCCCGCGACGTCGCCCTTTCGGGGGGCGATCTGGCCGACGGCCAGCGTGAGTGGATTGAGCGAGTCGGGCATGAGGGAAAGCTAGGAGCGCCGGCCCCGGCTGCCTATGCCCCCCGCGCCCCGGGGACCGCCGGTCCCCGGGGCGTGTAGAATTCCCCATATGCCCCGTCGAGTCCCGCTGGTCGCGCCGCTGGTGGTCGTGCCGCTGGCGGCGGCGCTCGCCGCCCTGCCGGCCACCCCGCGCGCCCAGGGCGCCCCGCCGGGGACCGGGGCCCAGCCCCCGGGGGCGCGCTCGGCCGCCCCCGAGCCGTGGCGCATCATCGCGGTGCCGCAGGCCTCGGTGGTGCTGGGGCGCGACGGCGCCCTCATCGGCACCATCGGGCGCGAACGGCGGCTGAGCGTGCCGCTGCGCACCCTCCCGCGGCATGTGGGGCAGGCGTTCATCGCGGTGGAGGACAAGCGCTTCTACCAGCACGACGGCGTGGACCTGGTGGGGATTGCCGGGGCGCTCAAGGACGCCGCGCGCACCGGCGACGTGCGCGGCGCCAGCACCATCACGCAGCTGCTGGTGGGGAACATGCACCCCGAGGTGGTGGACCGGCGCGACCGCTCGCTGGGGCGCAAGCTCCGCGAGCAGCAGGCGGCGCGCGAGATGGAGCGGCATTACTCGAAGGAGCAGATCCTCGAGGCGTTCCTGAACCAGATCGCCTTCGGCCGCGGCGTGTTCGGCATCGAACTCGCGGCGCGCCAGTACTTCGGGAAGGGAGCGGCCGAGCTGTCGGTGGCCGAGGCGGCATCGCTGGCCGCGATGCCCAAGAGCCCGGTGCTGTACGACCCGGTGCGCCACCCCGACCGCAACCTCGCGCGGCGCAACACCGTGCTGGCGCTGATGCGCGAGCAGGGGTACCTGACCCCCGCGCAGGCGGAGGCGGCGCAGCGCGCACCGCTGCGCACGGCGGAGAGCCCGCTGGGGGTGGCGCCCTGGGTGGCCGACGTGGTGCGCGTGCAGGCGGAGCGCGCGGGGATCCCGGTGCGCGAGGGCGGGTACCGCCTGCATACCACCATCGACCCGGGGCTGCAGCGGGCGGCGCAGCGGGCGCTTGCCGACGGGGTGGCGGAGGTGGAGGCGCGCGCCGGGTTCCGCGGGGCGCCGTGCGCCGCGAAGGCGCCGGCCGCCGCCGCGCCCGGGGGGCGCGGCGCCCAGTGCCTGGAGGGGAGCGTGGTGGTGCTGGACCCGGCCACCGGGGCGGTGCGCGCGCTGGTGGGGGGGCGCGATTATGCGCTTTCGTCGTTCAACCGCGCGGTGGATGGCGAGCGGCAGCCGGGGTCCAGCTTCAAGCCGTTCGTGTACGCGCAGGCGCTGGCGCAGGGGCTCCCCGCCAACGCGGCGGTGGCGGACACCGCGCTGCGGCTGCGGCTGGAGAACGGGCAGTGGTACGCCCCGGGGAACGCCGACAACGCCTTCCTGGGGACGCTGACCCTGCGCGAGGCGCTGGTGCGCTCGCGCAACCCGGTGGCGGTGCAGCTGGGGCTGGCGGTGGGGCTCGACTCGGTGGCGGCGCTGGTGCGCCGCGCGGGGGTGCGGGCCCCACCGGCGCCGGGGCCCGCCGCCGCGCTGGGGGCCGCCGCCGTGCAGCCGCTGGACTTCGTGGCCGCGTACGCCGTGTTCGACAACGGCGGGCTGGCGGTGGAGCCGCAGCTGCTGGTGCGCGTGGAGGAGCGGGGCGGACGGACGGTGCTGGCCCCCGCGGCGCCGGCGCCGCGCCCGGCGCTGGACCCGCGCGTGGCGTTCATCGTGCGCGACATGCTGCGCGACGTGGTGGCGCGCGGCACGGCCACCAGCGTGCGCCGGGTGCTGCCGGAGCGCATCCCGGTGGCGGGGAAGACGGGCACCACCAACGACAACGCCGACGTCTGGTTCGTGGGGATGACCCCCGAGCTGGTGGCGGGGGTGTGGCTGGGGTTCGACACGCCGGCGCCGATCGCGCCGGGGGCGGCGGGGGGGACGCTGGCGGCGCCGATTGCGGCGCGGGTGCTGGCCGACGCCTACGCGGGGCGCACCGCGGCGGCGTGGCAGCCGCCGCCGGGGGTGGTGGGGGTGGAGCTGGACCGCGCGACTGGCGCGCCGGCCACCCCCGCCACGGCCGCCGCTGACCGTTATCTGGAGTGGTTCCTGCCGGGGACGGAACCCGGCGCGCCGGCGTGGCCCTGGCGGTTGTGGCGCGCCGGGCCGCTGGGGGGGCTGCCGTGACGCGCGCCTCGCCCCCCGCCGAGGGGACGGGCCCGCTGGGGCCGCTCAACTACCACCACCTGCGGATCTTCTGGGCGGTGGCGCGGGAGGGGAGCGTGACGCGGGCCGCCGCGCGCCTGCGCCTGGCGCAATCGTCCGTGAGCGGGCAGCTGCGCACCTTCGAGCGCGCGCTGGGGGTGCGGTTGCTGGAGAAGCGCGGGCGCCAGCTCGCGCTGACGGCGGCGGGAGAGCTGGTGCAGCGGCACGCCGACGAGATCTTCGCGGCGGGGCAGGAGCTGGAGGCGGCGCTGCGCGGGGCCGAGGTGGAGGGCGGGCGCCCGCGGCGCTTCACCGTGGGGGTGTCGGACGCGCTCCCCAAGCTCACCACCGTGCGCCTGCTGGCGCCGGCGCTGGCGCGCCCCGAGGCGCCGCTGCAGCTGGTGCTGCGCATCGACAAGACCGCGCGGCTGGTGGGGGAGCTGGCCACGCACGCGCTCGACCTGGTGCTGGCCGACGCGCCGGTGGCGCCCACGCTGCGCGTGAGGACCTTCAGCCACCTGCTGGGGGAGACGGACGTGACGGTGTTCGCGGTGCCGGCGCTGGCGCGGCGGCTGCGGCGCGGGTTCCCGCTGTCGCTGGCGGGGGCGCCGTTCCTGCTGCAGGCGGAGCACACCGCGCTGCGCCTGTCGCTGGACCACTGGTTCGGCGGCGCCGGGGTGGTGCCGCGGGTGGTGGCGGAGGTGGAGGACCTGGCGCTGCTGCAGGCGCTGGGGGGCGAGGGGCTGGGGTGCTTCGCCGCGCCCACGGTGGTGGCCGACGCCATCGAGAAGGGGTACGGGGTGCGCGCCGTGGGGCGCCTCCCCGAGGTGCGCGAGCGCTTCTACGCCATCACCACGGAGCGCCGCCTGGTGCATCCGGGGGTCGCGGCGATCGCGGGGGCGGCGCGGCGCACCCTCGCGCGCGCGGCCGCGCGGCCGGGGCGCACGAAAAAATCGATGGATTGACGCGAAACATTGTATTTGTCGCTGGCCTCGGGCGCCGCTAGCCTCCGGGCACGCCCTCCCGCCGGGAGGGCACGGACCCCAAGGCCCCGCCCCATGAACGACATCCTCGTCAACAACCTGCTCTCGCCCATCGCGCTCAGCTTCGCCCTCGGCGTCGTCGCGCGCCTGGTGCGCAGCGAGTTCTCGATCCCCAAGGAGATGTACGCCGGCATCTCCATCTACCTCCTCTTCGCCCTGGGCCTCCACGGCGGCGTGGAGATGGCCAAGAGCTCCTTCGGCGACATCGTGCTCCCGGCCGTCGCCACCGTCGCCATCGGGCTGGTGGTCCCGGTGGTGTGCTACTACGCCCTCCGCACCCTCGGCCGCTTCTCCATCGCCGACGCCGCCGGGATCGCCGCGCACTACGGGTCCGTCTCCGCGGTCACCTTCATCGCCGCCGACCAGTTCCTCCGCGGCGCCGGGGTGCCCGTGGAGGGATTCATGCCCACGCTGCTGACGCTGCTGGAGAGCCCCGGCATCCACCTGGCGCTGGCCATGGGCGCCATCGGGATCGCCAAGGAGGGGGCCGCCGCGCAGGCCGCCGCCCGCACGCCGTCGGCCACCGCCATGGGGCGCGCCGGCATCCTCCTGGACGGCGACCACGATCACGACCCCGCCGCCGACGGGCACGCCCTCGACTGGAAGGCCACGCTGCACGAGATCCTCACCGCGCGCACCATGATCCTGCTGGTGGGGGGGCTCATCATCGGCGCGCTCTTCGGCGAGACGGGGTGGAAGCCCATCGCCCCCTTCTTCGACACGGTGTCCCCGGTGTTCAAGGGCGTGCTCTGCCTGTTCCTGCTGGAGATGGGGCTGCTGGCCGGTGAGCGGCTGGGCGACCTCCGGAAGGTGGGGCTCTTCCTGGTGGCCTTCGGCATCCTCTTTCCGATCATCACCGGCACGCTGGGGGTGCTGGTGGGGAGCTGGGCCGGGTTGTCCACCGGCGGTGCCGCGCTGCTGGGCGCCATGGCCGCGTCGGCGTCGTACATCGCCGCGCCGCCGGCGGTGCGCGTCACCCTGCCGCAGGCCAATCCCACCTACTCGCTGACCCTCGCGCTGGTCATCACCTTCCCCTTCAACCTCCTCGTCGGCATCCCGCTGTACCTGAAGATCGCCGAGCAGGTGGCCCGCTGATGCCCGCCGCCTCGACCTCCGCCCGGGCGCCGCAGCGCGCCCGGACCGCGCGCCTCGCCGCCGCCCTCGCCATCACGCTCGCCGCCGCGCTCCCGCGCCCGCTGGCGGCGCAGGCCGGCGCCGGCGGCTGGGACACGCAGGAGCAGGACGCGATGTGGGTGGGCGTCTTCGCCGAGCAGCCGGTGACGCCGAAGATCTCCCTGTGGTTCGATGGCTCCTGGCGGCGCATGGACTTCGGCGCCCGCCCGCAGCAGCTGCTGCTGCGCCCCGGCGTGCTCTTCACGCTGGCGCCCGGGGTGAAGGTGGGGGGCGGCGTGGGGCACATCGCCACCGCTCCCTACGGGAAGTTCCCCATCGCGAACCCCACGCGGGAGTTCCGAAGCTGGCAGGACCTGCTGCTGTCGCACCGGGCGGGGCAGGTGGCGGTGGGGCACCGCTTCCGGCTGGAGCAGCGGTGGACCACCCCGCTGGTGAACGGGACCCCCGGTCCGGACAGCTACGCCAACCGCATCCGCTACCGGGCGCGCGGCTCCGCCACCCTGGGGTCGCTGGCCATCGCGGGACGCCCGGTGTACGGCTTCCTGTGGGACGAGCTGCTGATGCCCATCGGGGGCCCCAACCAGAAGTTCACCATCGGGCAGAACCGCGCCACGGCGGGGGTGGGCTTCACCCTCAACAAGGTCATGCAGGCCGAGGTGGGGTACATGAACCTGTACAACGCCTTCGCCAGCCGCCGCGCCAACGAGGTGAACCACACCCTGTGGATCTCCTGGCACTACACGGGGAAGCCCCGCACGCGCTGAGGCCCCGCCGGACATCCTTCGAAAAAATCGCAGGATTGTCGTCAAAATTGCGATTTGTCCGGCGTGCCCGGCGCCGCTAGGGTTCATGCTCCGCCCCCTCCGTGGGGGCGGGGCACCCCTGGCCCCCCGCGCATGACCGACGCCATCCGGGCGAACCTCCTTTCGCCGGTCACCCTCAGCTTCGCCCTCGGCCTCGGCTCGCGCCTCGTGCGCAGCGAGTTCTCCATCCCCAAGGAGATGTACGCCGGCATCTCGGTGTACCTCCTCTTCGCCCTCGGCCTCCATGGCGGCGTCGAGTTGGCCAAGAGCTCCATGGGCGAGATCCTCCTGCCGGCCGTCGCCACCGTGGCGATCGGCCTGGCCGTCCCCGCGCTCTGCTACCTGCTCCTCCGGGCCGTCGGGCGCTTCGGCATCGCCGATGCCGCCGGCATCGCGGCGCACTACGGCTCCGTCTCCGCCGTCACCTACATCGCCGCCGACCAGTTCCTGCGGGGCGCCGGCGTGCCGGTGGAGGGGTTCATGCCAACGCTCCTCACCCTGCTGGAGAGCCCGGGCATCCACCTCGCGCTCGCCATCGGCGCCTTCGGGATCGCCAAGGAGGGGGCTGCCGCGCAGGCGGCGGCCCGCACGCCGTCGGCCGCTGCCATGGGGCGCGCCGGCATCCTCCTGGACGGCGACCATGAGCACGACCCCGCCGCCGACGGCCACGCGCTCGACTGGAAGGCCACGCTGCACGAGATCCTCACCGCGCGCACCATGATCCTGCTGGTGGGCGGCCTCATCATCGGCACGGTGTTCGGCGAGGCCGGGTGGAAGCCCATTGCCCCCTTCTTCGACACGGCGTCCCCGGTGTTCAAGGGCGTCCTCTGCCTGTTCCTGCTGGAGATGGGGCTCCTCGCCGGCGAGCGGCTGGGTGACCTCCGGAAGGTCGGGCCGTTCCTGTTCCTCTTCGGCATCGGTTTCCCCATCGTGGCCGGGTCGCTGGGTGTGGCGGTTGGGAGCTGGGCCGGGCTCTCCACGGGCGGCGCCGCGCTGCTAGGCGCCATGGCCGCGTCGGCGTCGTACATCGCGGCCCCCCCGGCGGTGCGCGTCACGCTGCCGCAGGCCAACCCCACCTACTCGCTCACCCTCGCCCTGGTCATCACTTTTCCCTTCAACCTCCTGGTGGGGATCCCTCTCTACCTCAAGGTGGCCCAGGCCCTTTCCCCCTGACCCCGCCCACGATGACGTGCGCCCGCGCCCGGTCCCTCCTTGTCGCGCTGCTCCTCACGTCCCTCGTGGCCCGCCCCGGCGCGGCGCAGAACGCGGCCACCGACTGGGTCACCCGGGAACAGGACGCCCTGTGGATGGCGGTGGTGGCGGAACAGCAGGTGAGCGACCGCGTGGCCCTCTGGTTTGACGGCCACTGGCGGCGCATGGATTTCGGGGCGCGCCCGCAGCAGGTGCTCCTCCGCCCGGGGGTGCTGGTGACCGTGGCGCCCGGGGTGAAGGTGGGAGGCGGCTACACCTACCTGGCCACCGCGCCGTACGGCCGCCTTCCCATCACGCATCCCACCCGCGAACACCGCAGCTGGGTGGACCTGCAGCTCGCGCACAAGGCCGGGCGGGCCAGCGTCACCCACCGCTTCCGCCTGGAGCAGCGGTGGATCCACCCGCTGCTGAACGACACCGCCGGCCCCACCGCCTACGCCAACCGCGTGCGGTATCGCGGGCGAGGGAACGTGAACCTCGGGCGGCTGGCCGTCCACGGGCTTCCGGTGTACGGCTTCGCGTGGGATGAGCTGCTGATGCCGCTGGGGGGGGCGGCGCAGGCCTTCACCCTCGGGCAGAACCGCGCCACCGTGGGGGTGGGGATCCCCTTCACCCACGCCATGAAGGTCGAGGTGGCGTACATGAACCTCTACAACGCCTTCCCTGCCCGGCGGGCCAACGAGGTGAACCACACGCTCTGGCTCTCCTGGCACTACACCGGGGAGCGCCACCGCCGCTGACGGCGGCGCCCCCCGGGCGGGCTCACACCCCCGCCAGCACCTCCACCGGGCGGGCGTCGGGCGCCGCCACCGGCGCCTCGGTCGTGAGCGCGATCGCCAGCACCTCGCGCATCGTCTCCACCGGGTGGAAGCGCATCGCCTCGCGCACGTCCGCCGGCACGTCCTCCAGGTCCGCCTCGTTGGCCTTGGGGAGGATCACCTCGGTGATCCCCGCGCGATGCGCCCCCAGCACCTTCTCCTTCACCCCGCCGATGGGAAGCACCCGCCCGCGCAGCGTGATCTCCCCGGTCATCGCCACGTCCCGTCGCACTTTGCGGTCGGACATCTCGCTCACCAGCGCCGTGGCGATGGCGATCCCCGCGCTGGGGCCGTCCTTGGGGATGGCGCCCGCCGGCACGTGGATGTGCGCCTCCGTGGCCTCGGCCACCTTGGAGGCCGGGATCCCCAGCGCGTCGGCGTTGTTGGTGGCGTAGGTGAGCGCCGCGCGCCCGCTCTCCTTCATCACGTCCCCCAGCTGTCCGGTGAGGATGAGCGAGATGGGTCCCACCCGCACCGCCGCCCCGTCCTCCGAGGCCAGCGGGCGCACCGACGTGCCGCGGCGGATGCTCGCCTCCACGAACATGATGTCCCCCCCCATGGGCGTGTAGTACATCCCCGTGGAGATCCCCACCTCGTCGTGCGCCGCCGCGCGCTCGGGGTGCACCTTGGGGCGCCCCAGCAGCTCGCGCACCTCCTCGGCCGAGATGACCTTGTCGGCGATGGCCCGCTCGTCGCCCGTGGCCACCCTCCGCGCCACCTTCCGCGCCACCGCCCCCAGCCGCTGCTCCAGCTGCCGCACGCCGCTCTCCCGGGTGTACTCGCTGATCACCTTGGCCACCGCGTCCTCGGCGAACACCAGGTTGCGCCCCCCCAGCCCCGACTCCTCCAGCTGCCGGGGGATCAGGTACTTCGTGGCGATCGCCGCCTTCTCCCGCTCGGTGTAGCCGCTGAACTCCACCACCTCCATGCGGTCCAGCAGCGGCCCGGGGATGTGCTGGATGAAGTTGGACGTGGCGATGAACAGCACCTCGCTCAGGTCGAAGGGCACCCCGAGGTAGTGGTCGGTGAAGGAGTCGTTCTGCGCGGGGTCCAGCACCTCCAGCAGCGCGCTGGCCGGGTTCCCCTGGAACGACTGCCCCAGCTTGTCCACCTCGTCCAGCAGGAACACCGGGTTCTTGGTCCCCGCCTGCTTCATCCCCTGGATGATGCGCCCGGGCATCGCCCCCACGTAGGTGCGCCGGTGGCCGCGGATGTCCGCCTCGTCGCGCGCGCCCCCCAGCGCCACGCGCACGTACTGGCGCCCCAGCGCCCGGGCGATGGACTTGGCAATGCTGGTCTTCCCCACCCCCGGCGGACCATTGAAGAGCAGGATCGGCCCCCGGGCCATCGCCCGCGCCTTGGCCTCCACCGGGGCGGGGGCGGGCGCCTCGCCGGAGGCACTCTCCCGGTCGCCTCCAGCGGCGCCTGCGCCCTCACGGGCCGTCGCCTCCTCGGCGGCCTGCCGCGCGTGCAGCTCGCGCACCGCCAGGAACTCCAGCACGCGGTCCTTCACGTCCGCCAGCCCGTAGTGGTCCTCCTCCAGCACCTCCCCCGCCCGCGGCAGGTCCAGCTGGTCGTCCGACCGCTTCGACCACGGCAGCTCGGCGATCCACTCGAGGTAGGTGCGGATCACCTGGGCCTCCATGGACTCCCGCCCCGCGCGCTCCAGCCGCCCCAGCTCACGCTCCACCTCCGCGCGCGCCTCCTTGGGGAGCACCAGCGCCGTCAGCTTCTCCCGCAGCGCCGAGACCTCCTTGGACTGGTCGTCCTCCCCCAGTTCCTTCTGGATCGCCTTGAGCTGCTCGCGCAGGAACATCTCCCGCTGTCGCTCCCCCAACTCCTCCTGCACCTGCGTCTTGATGTCCTCCTGCGCCTCCAGCAGCCCGATCTGCCGCTGCACGTGCACCAGCACCCGCCGCAGCCGCTCCTCCACGCTGAGCGTCTCCAGCAGCCCCTGCTTCTCCGGGACCGACAGCTCGATGTAGCCGGCCACGAGGTCGGCGAAGCGCCCCGCCTCGTTGACCGAGTCCAGCACCTGGCGCACCACCTCCTCCGGAAGCCCCCGCTTCTCCCCCAGCTCGGCGGCCCGCTCGCGCGCCTCCTTGTGCAGTGCCTCGAAGGCCGGGTCCAGCGGGTCCAGCGGCATCATCTCCTCGGCGGGGACCACCACGGCGGTCATGTGCCCGTCCTGCTCCCCATACTGGAGCGCCGTGGCGCGCTGCTCCCCCTGGAGGAGCAGCTGCACCCCGCCCAGGCCACGCTGGACCTGGCCGATCTTCGCCACCACCCCGGTGACGTACAGGATGTCGGCGCTGGGCTCGTCGGCGTTGTCGCGCTGGGCCACGGCGAACACCGTGCGATCGCCCTTGAGGGCCGCCTCGATCGCCCGCAGGGTGCCGGGGCGGCCGGCCGAGATGGGCACGGTGAGCCCGGGGAAGATGACCGTCCCCCGCAGCGGGAGGACCGGAAGAGTCTGGCGGTGTGCCATGCGGCGAAATCCTGGTGATGGGAAATGGCGGATGTCCCTCCCGGGGCACGATTCGGGCCGTTCCCGCTCCGCCATACCGGCAGGATCGGCCCCGGCGCTGCAACTTTTCCCTGACCCGATGACGTAAGGGGTCGCGGCTGGCCTGCCGGGACGGCCGACCCGGCCGCAGGCCCCTCCGGTCCGCGGCCACAGGGTGCCGTCCGGCGCGACCGGATGCTACCGTACCGTGACACGCCGTTTCCCCCATCACCCGCGCCGTGCCCGACCCCGTCGCCCCCGCTGGAGAGGACCCGGAGCTTCGCGCCCTGGTTGAGCAGGCCCTCCAGGCCACCTACGAGCTGGGGGCCGAGATCGGGCGTGGGGGCATGGGCATCGTCTACCGCGCCCGCGATCGCCGCCTCAAGCGGCAGGTCGCCATCAAGCTGCTCCCGCCCGAGCTGTCGTTCCGGCGCGACGTCCGCACCCGGTTCCTGCGCGAGGCGGAGACCGCCGCCCAGCTGAGCCATCCCAACATCGTCCCCATCTACTCCGTGGACGAGATCGGGAATCTGGTGTTCTTCGTGATGGCGTGCGTGGACGGGGACAACCTGGCGCGGCAGCTGCAGCAGCGCGGGGCGCTCCCCATCGACCAGGTGCGGCGCTGGACCCGCGAGGTGAGCGAGGCGCTGGCCTACGCCCACTCCCGCGGGGTGATCCACCGCGACATCAAGCCCGACAACATCCTGGTGGACGCCATCGACGGCCGGGCGGTGGTCACCGACTTCGGGATCGCCCGCGCCGCCTCCGAGTCGGGGGACGCCTCCCGGCTGACCGCCACCGGCGCGGCCATCGGCACCCCGGCGTACATGTCCCCCGAGCAGGCCTCCGGCGACCGGGACGTGGATGCCCGCAGCGATCTGTATTCGCTGGGGGTGGTGGCGTACCAGATGCTGTCCGGCGAGACCCCGTTCACCGCCGGCACGATGCCGGCGATGCTGGTCAAGCATCTCGCCGAGACGCCCGTCCCGGTCGCACAGCGCCGCCCCGACGTGCCCCCCGACCTGGCCGAGCTGGTGATGCGCCTGCTGGCCAAGAGCCCCGCCGACCGCATCCAGTCGGCCACCGAGGTGTCGCAGGCCATCGGCACCGGGGTGCTGCCCCCCGCTCCCGAGCGCGCCCGCGCGGCGGGCGGGGCCGCCCGTTCCCCGATCCCGCTGGATGGCTCCCCCATCGGCGGGATGCCGCCTGGCGGGGCGCCGTCGCCCGCGACCTACCGGGCGCCCTCCTACACCGAGCGCACCGGGGTGGTGTCCGTGGCCGGCGTGGCGGAGGGGGCCGGCATGGCGCCGAGCGCGCCGCGCGCCGCGGGATCGGGCGGCGCCACGGCGGCTGAGATGGTGCGGTGGGAGGCCGTGCCCGTGGAGCGATTCCGGAAGAAGCTGGGGCCGTACCTGATCGTGAACAGCGTCATCCTGGTGCTGGCCATCATCAGCACGGTGGACCTGCTCACCATCTCCGCCTTCTGGACCATCTTCCTCGCGTTCCAGTACTCGAAGCTGTGGACCGACGGGTACGACTGGCGCGACGTCCTGCGGCAGCCGCGCGATCGCGAGTTGGGGGACGTGCTCAGCGACTTCGGCGAGGAGGTGGAAGCCACCTTCAGCAAGCGGGCGCGCGAGCGGCTGCGCACCCGGGGGCATTACACCAGCGGACGGCCGCGCACCCGCGACGGGGTGCCCATGGCGCCGCCGGCGGGCGTGCCGGCGCTGGCGCCGGGCGCCGTGGATGCCACGCTGTCCACGCTGGCGCCGGACGTGCAGCACGAGGTGCGGCGTGTGCGCCTGGCGCAGGGGGAAGTGTCGCGGATTTTCGCCGGGCTGCCGACGGGGAGCCGCCGTGGCGCGCCCGACCCGCGCGACCTGGCCCCCATGGTGCAGGCGGGGGTGGCCGCGGTGGTGCGCGAGCTGGCGGACGATGCGGCGCGCGGCACGGCGGGGCCGCTGGCGGCCATTGAGCAGGAGATCGCCCGGCTGGAGGCCGAGGCCAATCCGATGGACGCGGCGGGGAGCGAAGCGCGCGTGCGCCGACTGGCCCAACTGCGCCGGGAGCGGCGGCGCGCCGGCGACGGGCAGCACCGGGCCGCCGGGCGCGTGGCGCAGTTGCGCGGGTGCGCGGTGGCGCTCGAGGCGATGGGGCGTGTGCTGCGCGAGTGGCAGGCGGCCGGCGGTGGGGCGGGTGACGGGTACGTCGCGGAACTCCTGCCGCTGATGGGCGAGCTGGGAGAGGCGGCGGCCGCGCTCACGCGCCCCGCGCCCCCCACGGCCGCGTGAGTCGGCTCCCGGCCTCCGTGACCGACGCCCCCGACCTGCAGCTGCTGCGCGCCCGCGTCGAGGAGGCGCTGGGGGCGCAGTATCGCCTGGGCGCGGTGCTGGGGCGCGGGGGGATGGCCGTGGTCTTTGCCGCCGAGGACGTGCAGCTGCAGCGCCCGGTGGCGCTCAAGGTGCTCCCCCCCGACCTGGCGGTGCGCCCCGACGTGCGCGAGCGGTTCGTGCGCGAGGCGCAGGTGGCGGCGCGCCTCAATCACCCGCACATCGTCCCCATTTACGCGGTGCACGAGGCGCCGCAGCTGGTGTGCTTCGCCATGGCGCAGGTGGTGGGGGACACGCTGGCCCAGCGGCTGCGCCGTGACCCGCAACCGCCGTGGGAGCAGGTGGCGGCGTTGCTGGAGCAGGTGGCGGACGCGCTGGCCTATGCCCACGCCGCGGGGGTGGTGCACCGGGACATCAAGCCCGACAACGTGCTGCTCGACCGCGCCTCGGGGCGGGTGCTGGTGACCGATTTCGGCATCGCACGCGCCATGGAGGGGGGGAGCCGGCTCACCCAGACCGGGGTGGCCATGGGGACTCCCTCCTTCATGAGCCCCGAGCAGGCCACCGGCGAGCGCGAGGTGGACGGCCGCAGCGACCTGTACGCCCTGGGGGTGGTGGGCTACCTGCTGCTCACCGGGACGCTCCCCTTCGAGGCGCCCAACACCCCGGCGCTGCTCCTCAAGCACGTGAGCGAGCCGCTTCCTCCCGTGCGCGTCCGGCGGGCGGAAGTGCCGCCGCCGCTGGCGGACGTGGTGGAACGATGCCTCGCCAAGCGCCCCGAGGACCGGTTCCCGCATGCGCTGGCGCTGCGCGACACGCTGCGCGTGCTGCAACGCTCCGGGGTGCTGGGGGGGAGCGCGCCGCAGGCGCACGCGGTGTTGCCGGTGGGGCTCCCGCCCCGGCAGGGGGACAAGCCGGGGCATCGCGCGGAGCATTGGTCACCCCGCCCGGTGTCGGCCGGGCTGTCCGTCCCCTCCGCCCCGCTTCCCCCCGCGGAGGTGGAGCCGGCGCCCGCCAAGCTGGAGCGTCGGGTCCGGCGGTTCCGGGGGCAGGTGGTCTGCTCCGCCTTCGTTCTTGCGGGGCTGGCGGTGCTCAATGCGTTCACGAGCTCCTACCCGTGGGTGCTGTGGGTGCTGTTCGGGATGACGGTGTCGCTCCTGCGCCGCTTCCAGAAGCTGCATGAGGACGGGGTGGGCTGGCGCGACGTGATCGGGGCCCGCGGGGCGCCCCGGGCGCTCCCCGGCGCGGCGGACACCGCCGAGGCGCGCCGGCAGGGGCGGTTGGCGGCGCTGGCCTCCGCGGAGGTGCTGGCCTCATCGCTGGGTGCGCTGGTGCGCGCCGCCGTGGATGACCGGGTCGCGCTGGAGGAGGTGGCGGCGTCGCTGTCGCCCTCCGACCGTGCGCTGGTGCCGGAGTTGGAGGAGACGGGCGACGCCCTGCTGGGGCGCATCGGCACCCTGGCGGGCGCGCTGGCGCGGCTGGAGCGCGACCTCCCCCGCGAGAGCCCGCTGTCGGCGGGGGGCGCGGCGCCGTCGTCGGACCAGTGGGCGCTGCTGGAGCGCCAGCGCGCGTCGCTGGAGGCGCTCGAGGCGCGCCGGGCGGAAATGCGCGACCAGGTGGA
>JAGWYS010000158.1 GCA_018969225.1 Gemmatimonadota bacterium
TGCACGCCCGCCGAGGCGAGTAGCCGCATGGAGCGCGCGGTGCTGGTGGACACGTCGGCGTGGATTCATTTCCTGCGTCCCAATGGGGATCGTGTCACGCAGCAGCGGGTGGCGGCCTCGCTCGAGGCCGGGACCGCGCGCTGGTGCGCCATGGTGCGCCTGGAGCTGTGGAACGGCGCCCGCGGCGATCATGAGAAGCGGTTGCTGCGGGAATTCGAGCGGCTGGTGCCCGAGTTGGCGACCTCCGAGGCGGTGTGGCATCGGGCCGATGACCTGGCCCGTCGGTGTCGTGCAGCGGGCGTGACGGTTCCGGCCACCGACGTGCTGATCCAGGCGGTGGCGGCGCACCACGGCGCCACCCTCGAACATGCCGACGAGGACTTTACGCGGTTGGCGGCCGTGCTTGAGGCGTAGGCGTCCCGCGCGCACCACGGTACCCTGTCGTCCTGGTCCCGCATTCACCTTCCCATCCATCCCACCCTCCCCCATGCCCCTCAAGGACACCCCCGACTACCAGGACGCCGACCTCGTCCTCCGCCTGTACGACATGCGCCGCGAGGCGGTCATGCGCGAGTCGCGCAAGGCGCTCATCGCCGGCTGGGTCCCCGCCACGCAGGAGGAGTGCCTGGCCATCACCAGCGGTGACCACCCGCTGAACGCGGCGTACCGGCAGTGCTCCACCTACTGGGAGATGGCGTACGGCCTGGTGAAGCACGGGATCGTGCACGGTGACTACATGCTGGAGAGCAACGGCGAGGGGCTGCTGATCTACTCGCGCGTGGAGCCGTGGCTGGCGGCGCTGCGGGAGAAGTCGGGGCCGTTCGCCTTTGCCAACGCCGAGTGGGTGGCCACGCACACGGAGCGTGGGAAGGTGGTGGCGGCGCGGTTCCGCGCGCGCCAGCAGGCGGTGATGGCCAAGGCGGCCGGGCAGGGGTGACCGCCGCGGCCGTCCGGGGCCCGCGATGACGCCGCAGGAGGTGGCTGAGGCGTGCCGTGACGCCATGTGGCGGGGGGACCGCGCCTCGCAGTGGCTGGGGATGGCGGTGGTGGCGGTGGGCCCCGGCACCGCCACCGTGCGCATGACGGTGCGCGCGGAGATGGTGAACGGGCACGGGGTGGCGCATGGCGGGCTGGTGGCGACGCTGGCCGACAGCGCCTTCGCCTTCGCGTGCAACGCCTACAACGAGGTGACCGTGGCGGCGGGGTTCGACGTGCACCTGCTGGCGGCGGCGCGGCTGGGGGATGTGCTCACCGCCGAGGCGGTGGAAGTGCACAAGGGGGGGCGGAGCGGCGTGTACGATGTGACCGTGACCAACCAGCGCGGGGAGCGGGTGGCGGCGTTCCGCGGGCGGTCTCACACGATGAAGGGGACGCCGCTGGTGCCGGGGGCGCCCATGGGGCCGCAGGGCGCGGCGCGCGGATGACGGGGGGCGCACCGATGGCACTGGAGCCCATCGAGCGCGCCAGCCGCGACGAGATTGCCGCGCTGCAGCTGGCGCGGCTGCGCGAGACGGTGCAGCGCGCGTACGACCGCGTGCCGCACTACCGGCGCGCCTTCGACGCGGCCGGCGTCCATCCGTCGGAGTGCCGCACGCTGGAGGACCTGGCGCGCTTCCCGTTCACCACCAAGGCCGACTTGCGCGAGGGGTATCCGTTCGGCTTCCTCGCGGTGCCGCGCGCGCAGCTGGCGCGGGTGCACGCCTCGTCAGGGACCACGGGGCGCCCCACGGTGGTGGGGTACACTGCGGGGGACATCGACCGGTGGGCCGACCTGGTGGCGCGCAGCCTCCGCGCGGCGGGGGCGCGGGCGGGGGACCTGGTGCACGTGGCGTACGGTTACGGGCTGTTCACTGGCGGGCTGGGGGCGCACTATGGCGCCGAGCGGTTGGGGTGCACCGTGGTGCCCATGGGGGGCGGGCAGACGGAGAAGCAGGTGCAGCTCATTGAGGACTTCCGTCCCGACCTCATCATGGTGACGCCCAGCTACATGCAGGTGCTCATCGAGGAAGTGCGCCGGCAGGGGAAGGACCCGGCGGCGCTGTCGCTGCGCACGGGGGTGTTTGGCGCCGAGCCGTGGACCGAGGCGATGCGGCGCGACATCGAGCAGGCCGCGGGGATCGACGCGGTGGACATCTACGGGCTGTCGGAGGTGATGGGCCCGGGGGTGGCGTGCGAGTGCGTGGAGACCAAGGACGGTCCCGTGGTGTGGGAGGACCACTTCTACCCGGAGATCATCGACCCGGAGACCGGGGCGGTGCTCCCCGACGGGAGCGACGGCGAGCTGGTGTTCACCACGCTCACGCGGGAGGCGATGCCGCTGGTGCGCTACCGCACCCGCGACCTCACGCGGCTGCTGCCGCCCACGGCGCGGAGCATGCGGCGGCTGGGGCGCATTGGCGGCCGCAGCGACGACATGCTGATCATCCGCGGGGTGAACCTGTTCCCCTCGCAGGTGGAGGAGCTGGTGCTGCAGGAGCGGGCGCTGTCGGGGCACTACCAGCTGGAGGTGTCGCGCGAGGGGCTGCTGGACCAGCTGCTGGTGCGGTGCGAGCTGCGGCCGGAGGCGGGGGGCGCGGACCGCGCGGCCGAGGGGGCCGCGCTGCAGGGGCGGATCAAGACCTTGTGCGGCGTGACCGCGCGGGTGGAGGTGCTGGACCCCGGGGCGCTGGAGCGCTCGCAGGGGAAGGCGCGGCGCGTGGTGGACCGGCGGCCGCGGTAGCCCGTCGGTCTCACGATTGACTTCCCCCGGCGCCGGGGGGAGCTTGGGCCCATGCGTCACGCCCCTTCGCTGCTGATCCTCGGTGTCGTGCTGGCGGGCGCGGCGTGCGCCCCCCGCGCCGAATCGCCCGCGCCGGCCCAGGCGCCTCCCGCGGTGGCGCCGCCGACCGCCACCGCCACGCTGCAGGGGTGGTGCGGCAAGATCCCGCGCCCCGCGAACACGGCGCTGCCGCGGGCGCCGATCGCCAGCGACTGGTTTGCCATCGTGGAGGCCGCCCCCGGCGTGTACGCGTTCCTCGAGCCGCAGCAGTTCCAGGAGGCGGTGTCGTACCTCATCGTGGGCACGCGCCAGGCGCTGCTGTTCGACACCGGGCTGGGGCTGGTGCCGCTGCGCCCGCTGGTGGAGCGGCTCACGCGGCTGCCGGTGACGGTGCTCAACTCGCACACCCACTACGACCACGTGGGGGGGAACTGGGAGTTCGACCGGATCCTGGCGCTGGAGACGCCGTATACGCGCGCCAACATGGCGGGGTTTCCGCATGCGGAGCTGGCCACCGAGGTGGCGGCCGACGCCTTCTGCCGCGGCGCCCCGGCGGAGCTGGACACGGCGGCGTTCCGCACGCGCCCGTGGCAGGCCACGGCTTCCGTGCGCGACGGGGACACGATCGACCTGGGGGGGCGCACGCTGGAGGTGCTGCACGTCCCCGGGCACACGCCGGACGCCGTGGCACTGCTGGACCGCGCCAACGGCCTCCTGTTCACCGGCGACTCGTACTACGACGGCGCCATCTGGCTGTTCGTGCCGGAGACCGACCTGGATGCGTACGACCGCTCCATGGCGCGGCTGGCGGGGCTGGCCCCCGCGCTGCGCCAACTGCTCCCGGCGCACAACACGGCGCGGGTGGCGCCCGACCGGCTGGCGGCGGCGCTGGACGCGGTGCGCACCGTGCGCACCGGCCGCGTGGCCCCCGCGGTGCGCGAGTCGGGGGGGCGGCTCACATTCACCATCGGCGGCGTGTCCATCCTCACCGCGCAGCCGCTGCTGGACGGCCGCGCCGGCGACCGCACGCGCGGCGGATCGGGGCTCACGGCGTGGCCGTGAGCGGCCGCGGCGTCACGCGCCCGGTCGGGCCTATCCTGCGGCGAGGAGCGTGCGCAGGCGCGTGGGCAGGTCGTACGCGGGGAACCGCTTCGCCCGCGGCGCCACGGGGGAGGCCACGGTGAAGGTCGCCACCAGCTCCGGGATGTCGGCGAACCGGTGCACCCCGGGCTGGTCCTTGATCACCGTGACGATGCCGAATTCGCCGGAGAACACCGGCAGGTCCATGAGGTAGGCGTCGAGCACGGAGAAGGCGAACCCCTCGAAGCGCGAGAAGCAGATGTACGCGGACGCCCGTTCGTACAGGTACTTGATCTGCCCCGGGCGCAGCTTGCGGCACACCACGAACCCCGGGCCCGCATGCCGCTGCGGATCGTCCTCGAAAGGCATCGTGGTGTCGTCGCAGGCCATCACCAGCGGCACCGGGAGCCCCGGGAGCGCCTCGAGCAGCCGGTCAAACCCCTTCACCCTCCCGTAGGGGTTGAAGACGGTGAGGGCGAAGATGGGCGGAAGCCCGTCCACCGGCTCGCTGGCCACCTCGTCGAACTGCCCGCCCCCGAGGAACCCCACCGTGGCGCGGGCGTCCCACGGAGCGGGAAGCTGGCGCCGCGTGGTGTCCGACTCCACGATCACCTCCGTGGCCTCCACCGGGATGGGGGTGCGCGGATCGATGAGGAAGCAGACCCGATGCGGGATCCGCTTGCGGGCCGCCACCCGCGCGAGTCGCGCTCCCTGCACCCCGGACACGTGCAGCAGGAGCGCGACGCGGCTGGCGCGGAGCAGCCACCACGGATTGAGGAGCACGTTGGGCCCCGCAAAGCGGTAGCCCGTGGGGAGGATGGTACGGCAGAACACCAGGAACCGCACCTCGGGCATGGAGTGCAGCACCCCGTGGAGCAGGCGTTCCGCGCCGCCGACGCCGCCGAAGTGGGTCACGTCGAGGACCACCACTGGTGCCTGGCGGCGGGCGAGGAAGGTGGCGTAGCGCGGGGCGTTGAAGCGCAGCGACTGGAGGGCGAGCCGGACGTGCGCGCCCAGCGCCACCAGGCGCCAGGCCCCCTTCACGGGGTCGGCGCCACTGGCGCCCGCTCATGCACGACTGCCTCGTGACGCGTGGGCATCAGCCTGTCCCCGGATGGAATGGTGGCGTGTCGCTGCGGTGCGGCACCGGACCCGGCGCTGCAGGCACCTCGCCGGGAGGATCATAGGCCCGGGTTCCCGAGGGTCAAGTGTCCCGCGCGCACCGGCACGGCGCGCGGAGGACGACGTGGCACGGAACGTGAGACACGAGGCGGGCAACGCTGGCGTCCCCGCACCCCGACCGCGCTCCTGCCCGGCTGCCCCATGGCCACCTCAGCCGCCCCGTCCCTGCCGCACCTGGTGCCGACGCGTCCGCTCCGTCCGCTGCCCCCCACCGACGGACCCGACGGCATGGCGCCGCGTGTGGACGGGCTGGCCGCGCCGCTGCTGGTCGGACGGCCCAACCTTGGCGATCGCGACCGCCTGATGGCCCGGATCGCGGAGATGCTCGACCGCCGCTGGTTCAGCAACAACGGGCCGCTGGTGCAGGAATTCGAGCGCGCGCTGGCGGCGCATGTCGGCGTCCGGCATTGCGTGACCGCGTGCAACGCCACGATCGCCATGGAGATCGCGGTGCGGGCGCTGGGGCTGCGCGGCGAGGTGATCATCCCCGCCTTCACCTTCGTGGCCACGGCGCACGCGCTGCGCTGGCAGGAGATCGTCCCGGTGTTCGCGGACATCGACCCGCGCACCCACAACCTCGACCCGGACGCGATCACGCGGCTGGTCACCCCGCGCACGAGCGCGATCGTGGGGACGCACGTGTGGGGACGCCCCTGCGACATCGAGGGGATCGAGGCCGTCGCGCGGCGGCACGGGCTCCCGGTGCTGTACGATGCCGCGCACGCGTTCGGGTGCACGCACCGCGGGCGCATGGTGGGGGGCTTCGGCCGCTGCGAGGTGTTCTCGTTCCACGCGACGAAGTTCCTGAACTCCTTCGAGGGGGGGGCGGTCGCCACCGATGACGACGCCTTGGCCGAGCAGATGCGCCTCATGCGCAACTTCGGCTTCCAGGGCTTCGACCATGTGACCCACCTGGGGACCAACGGCAAGATGACCGAGGTGTGCGCCGCCATGGGGCTGACCAGCCTGGAGGCGCTCGAGGAGATCGTCGCGGTCAACCGCCGGAACTACCTCGCGTACCGGGAGGGGCTGGCCGGGATCACGGGGGTCGAGGTGATCCGGTACGACCCCGTGGAGCGGAACAACTACCAGTACGTGGTCGTCGAGGTCGATCCCGACGCCTGTGCGGTGGACCGGGACGCGCTGGTCGCCCACCTGCACGCCCACCAGGTGATGGCCCGCAAGTACTTCTGGCCGGGGGTGCACCGCATGCAGCCCTACCGCGCGGAGCAGCCCAACGCCCGGATGCTGCTCCCCCACACGGAACGGGTGGCGGAGCGGGTGCTGGTGCTGCCGACCGGGCAGCAGACGTCGCCCGCGGCGATCGCCGCCGTGTGCGCGCTGATCCGCGAGGCCATCGTCGTCGGGGCGCCCGCCGCGCCGGCGTCCCACTGACCCGGACCCCTGCCGCACCGTCCATGACGATCGTCGTTCCGCCGCCCGATTTCGACCTGCCGCCCGACGCGCTGCCGCCGGCGCGCGGGGGATGGGACCATGTGCCGCTCCCCGCGCCGGTGCCGGTGGTGGCGCACAACTGGCCCGCGGGCACCCGCCCGCTGGTCACGGTGCTGTGCCACACCTACAACCATGGGCGCTTCATCGGGGAGACGATCGACGGCATCCTGTCGCAGGAGACGACCTTCCCGGTGCAGGTGATCGTGCACGACGACGCCTCCACCGACGGGACCGCCGCGATCGTGCGGGGCCATGCCGAGCGGCACCCGGGGCTCGTGGTGGCGGTGCTGCACCAGGAGAACGCGTTCAGCCGCGGGATCCATCCGTGGCTGCCGGCACTCGCGCGCGGGCGGTACCTGGCGCAGTGCGACGGCGACGACCGCTGGATCCGCGCCGACAAGCTGGAGCGGCAGGTGGCGCTCCTCGAGGCGGATCCGCTCTGCGTGCTCGTGGGCGCGCGCGCCTACATCTGGCGCGAGGGAGACGCGTGCCCCTACGCCATCGCCCCGGACAGCACGCCGGCGGAGGCCGCCACGCTGCCCCCCGCGGCCTACCTCGAGCGGCGCCACCTGCCCCCCACCTCCACGCGGGTGTGGCGCACGGCGTTCTTCGACCGCATCCGGTCGGCGCTCCCGGGCGACGTGGGGGCGTACGACCTCGGGCAGGCCCTCTACACGATCGCCGCCGGGTTGCGGGGGGAGGCGGCCATCCGCCTGCACGATGCCGTCGTGACCCGCCACCGCAAGCACGCGGGAGGGATCTACACCGGCGCCACGTCGCGGTGGCACGTCGACTTCCTGGCCCGCATCACGACGGCCCTGGTTCCGTTCTTCCCCCCGGGGCGGCACCGCCACCGGCTGGCGCTGGAGGCGGCCGGATGGCTGGCCGAGCGTTCGAGCCTCGCGCCGGAGCTGCCCGCGCTCGAACGCATGCGCTGGGCGCTCCACGCGGGGCGGCTGAGCCGGCACGCGCCGTTGGCCCTGCTGCGCACGGAGGCGCGGTTTGCCAAGCACTTCCTCCTGCCCCTGCTCACCAAGCCCCGACGGCGGTCGCCGCAGGCGGCGCTTCCCGGGGGAGACGGCCGGGGCGACACCGCGGCCGTGCGCCACGCGTGAGCGCCCAGCGGCGGGTGGCGATCATGCAGCCGTACTTCCTCCCGTACCTCGGCTACTTCCAGCTGATCGCGGCGGTGGACGCCTTCGTGGTGTACGACACCATCAAGCACACGAAGAAGGGGTGGATCAACCGGAACCGCCTGTTGCGTGACGGGGCGGACGCCCCGTTCACCCTGCCGCTCGCGGCGGGGAGCGACCACCTCGACGTCGTGCAGCGCCAACTGGCTCCCACGTTCGACCGCGAGAAGCTGCTGCGCCAGTTCCGGGGGGCGTATGCGCGCGCCCCCCACTTCGCCAGCGCCTTTCCCCTCGTGGAGCGGGTGGTGCGCCATCCGGACGACAACCTGTTCCGCTACCTGCTGCACGCCATCCGCGCGGTGTGCGGGCACCTGGCGATTGCCACCGCGCTGCACGTCGCGTCCGCGGTGCCCGCCAACCACGCGTTGCGGGGGCAGGAGCGGGTGCTGGCCATCTGCGAGGCGCTCGGGGCCACCACCTACCTCAATCCCCCGGGGGGGCGCGCCCTGTACGATGCCGGGGCGTTCGCGGCGCGCGGGATCCGGCTGGAATTCCTGGAGCCGCGCCTGGACCCGTATCCCCAGTTTGGCGCGCCGTTCGTCCCCGCGCTGTCCATCGTCGACGTGCTGATGTTCAACGCGCTGGCCGACGCCCGGGCGATGGTGTTCCGCGCCGCCGCGGTCGCCTGACCGGTGTTCACCTGGCGGAAGCTGGGGCGGGTCTTCGTGCCGCAGGCGGTGACCGGGCGCCCGTGGCTGCGCGAGTTCGCGCAGGCACCGGCCACGCTGCTCCTCGACGACGTCGTCCGGGTGTACTTCTCCTGCCGTCCGCCGGCGGATGCGCAGGGGCAGTACGTCAGCCGGTCGGCGTTCGTGGAGCTCGACCGCGCCGACCTGACGCGGGTGCGTCGCGTGGCCGACCGGCCGGTGCTGGCGCTGGGCGCCCTGGGGGAGTTTGACGAGTTCGGGACCTACCCGATGTCGGTGGCGCGCCACGGCGACCGCCTGCGGGCGTACTACGCCGGCTGGACGCGGTGCGTGTCGGTGCCCTTCAATGTCGCCATCGGCGTCGCGGAGAGCACCGACGGTGGCGAGACGTTCACGCGGCTGGGGCGCGGCCCCGTCCTTCCGTACACCCCCGACGAGCCGTTCGTCCTGAGCGGCCCCAAGATCCGCCTCTTC
>JAGWYS010000159.1 GCA_018969225.1 Gemmatimonadota bacterium
GCGACGCGCTGGCCGCCCGGCACGCGGAGGCCGACGCGCAGGCGCGCGAGGCGGCGTCGGCGGCGCCCGTGGGGCACTTGCGGCAGTTCGGCGTGGTGGTGGACGCCCTGGAGGCGCGCGTGGACGTCGCCGGCTCGGCCGTGTCCGCGGCCGAGGACGCGGTGGCCGAGGCGCGCCGGGCGCTGGAGGAAAAGGCCCGTGACCGCCAGGTGCTGGACCGGCTCAAGGCGCGTCATGCCGACGCGTGGCGCGCCGAGGAAGCGCGGCAAGACCGTGAACTGATGGACGAGATCGCGCTCGGCCGCCATGGCCGCGCCTCATCCCGCCCCGGTGGGCGCGCCCCGTCGGCGCCCCGCCCCAACCCGGAGTCCCGTTCCGCATGAAGAAGCTCATCATCCCCATCATCATCGGCCTCGTGGCCGGGCTGGGAGGGGGCTCGGGGTTTGCCTACTTCCAGCTCTCCTCCCGCTACGTGGTGGATTCCACCCGCATGGCGCAGGAAAAGGCGGTGCGCGACTCGGTGGTCGCCGACTCGGTGGCGCGCGATTCGACGGCGCAGGCCGCCACGGCGCACGACGCGGCAGCCCACGGGGCGGACAGTGCCGCCGGCCCGCTGACCCCCGCCGATTCCATCCGGGCCCAGCACGCGGCGCGGGCGGCGCTGCGCGGCGAGGCCGCGCCCCCGCATGCCACGGACGCGCACGCCAAGGAGGCGCCGGCCTCGGCTGCGCACGGCAAGGACGCGCCCGCGAAGGACGCACACGCCAGGGACGCCCCGGGCGCCCCCACCCCCGCCGCAACGGAGGGCAAGGCCCCGGCGGTCGGCACCACCAAGGGGGTCACCAAGGGGGTCACCGACGAGGATCCGATGGCCCGGATGGCGGCGGCCGCGCCGGAAGTGGCGGCGGCCATGCGCGACGTGCGCAACGCCGCGCTGAAGGAAAGCATCCCCGAGCAGCGCCTCGCCAACATCTTCGCGGCGATGCGCGCGAAGGAGGCGGCCAAGGTGCTCGACCAGATGTCCGACCGCGACGTCCGCACCATCCTCGGCCTGATGAGCGACCGGAAGGCGGCGGAGATCCTGACGCTGCTCTCCCCGGCCCGCGCCGCCGCCGTCACCCGCGGCACCGCAAAGACGCCCGAGGTCACGCCATGAATCCCGTGTCCATCTTCCCCGGTTTCCCGGCGGACGCCGCTCCGTCGATCCCCCCCGCGCCGGGCGGTGGCGGGCTGGTGTCACCGCGCGCGGCACTCTCCGCCAAGGGGGGCCTCCTGGCGGGGCGCCTCGCACGGGGCGCCATGGCCGACGGCACCCGCGCGCCGGACGAGGCCGGGGAGTTCAGCGCCCTGCTGGCGCTGCTGTCCGGCGCGACGCCGCAGCAACGGCAGGTGCTGCTGGCGGCGCTTCCCGCGGAGGCGCTGGCCGGCGCGGACGCGCCCCTGCCCACCGAGGACGCGTCGGACGAGGGGACGTCGGATGAGTCGCTGCAGTACGCGCTGCGCGCCCTGATGGCCGGTGCTCTCCCGAGCGGGACCGCAGCCGGGACCCCGGCCGCGGCGACCAGCCCGGTGACCGAGCCCCGCAGCGACCTGGAGTCGGTCGATCCCGCCCTGCGCGCCAAGGTGCGCCGGGTGATCGAGCGGATGCGCCAGGAGTACGGACACGAGGTGTCGGTGGTGGAAACCGTGCGGAGCCAGGAGCGGCAGGATTACCTGTTCGCGCAGGGGCGCACGCGCCCCGGTCCGGTGGTGACCTGGGCGCGCGAGTCCGCGCACACGGACGGGCGCGCGGTGGACGTGCTGGTGGACGGCTCGTGGGACAACCCCAGCGGCTTTGCGCGCCTCCAGCGCATCGCTCGCGAGGAAGGGCTGCGCACGCTGGGGATGCGCGACCCGGGGCACCTGGAGCTGGCCGACGCGTCGGCGACCCGTGGCGCGGGTGACGCAGCCCGCGGGGTGTCGATGCCCGCGCCCGCCCGGGTGCCGGGGATGGCGGACAGCGGGGTGGCTGGGGCGGCCGGTGTTGCCGGCGTGGCGGGCGTGGCCGGGGTGGCGGGCGTCGCGGGCGTGGCCTCGGCCGCGCGGATGACCGCCGCGCCGATGACCGCCGCGCCGATGACCGCGACGCCGATGACCGCGACGCCGATGACCGCGACGCCGATGACCGCCACGCCGATGACCGCCACGGCGATGACCGGCATGGGAGGCGTGGCGCGTGGTGCGGCCCCTACCGCGCGCGCCGTCGCCGCGCCCCTCATCAGCGAGCCGCGCGACGCCACTCCCGTGGGTGAGACGGTTCCCCAGGCACACGCGGCTCCGGCCGTGATGCCCGCCGTGATGTCGGCGAGTGCGTTGACCGCGGTGCCCGAGTCAGCGCCGCAGCGCTTCACCCCCCGCGTGCCCCAGCCGGAGCGCGCTGCGACGCCGGCGCCCGCCGTGTCCGGCGAGCCTGCGCTGGCCACCCCCGGGGCGCGGCAGCAGGGAGCCCCCGTGGCGCCCGCGGCGGCGCAGCCGGGGCGCTCCACGGGCGCCGTCCCCGATGCCGCGCTGGCGTCGGTCCTGACCGCAGCCAGCGCCATCACCGCCGACGCGGAGCCCGCATCGGCTCCCGCGCCGCGCGATGACGCCGCCCCGTCCCCGCGCGGGGGGGAGACGCCGCTCCGGAGCCTGCTCGCGGACCACGCCGCCGCCAACGGCCGGCAGGGGCGCGGCCCCAGCGAGGAGCGCCACGAGTCCACGCCGGACACGGCGCGCGACCAGCAGGCCGTCGCCGCCGCCCCCGGGGCTGCCGAGGGATCCGTCCGGAGCGCGCCCGCGACCCAGGGTGCGCACCAGCCCACCGCGTCCCAGCCCACGGCGGAGCCGACCGACGTTCGCGGCGCGGAGCCCGCGCCCGGTGCGCTGCAGCGGGAACGGGTGACCGAGTTGCAGGATCGTCGGGAGGCGGCGGCTGCCGCGCCCCTCAACCGCCTCACGGTCTCCATGCCGGGGGCGGCGGGTGGCGAGGACCGCATCACGGTGGGGCTGCGCGGCGCCCAGGTGGAGGCCCGCATCGCCACCGACGCCGGCAACGCCGAGCGGCTGCGCCTGCGCACCGCCGAATTGCAGGACGCCCTCAGCCGCCACGGGCTGGACGGCGAGCTGCTGCGCGTCAGCGCCCCCCCGGCGGGGCAGGACGCGGGAGCGGGCGGGCGCGAGCAACGCGCCCGTGAGGAGCCGCGGCGCGAGTCCGCCGCCCGCGACGAGCCCCGGGACCAGCCCCGGGCCCGCGACCAGCAGGACGCCAGCCGCCGCGGCCGGCGCCACCCCTCTCAGGAGCGCAACGGATGATCACCGGCGCACTGCGCACGACCATGGTCACGCCGACCACCCCGCCCACGGCCACCGCGCCCGCCGGCGCCTCCCCCCCGGTGGGGAAGGCGGAGCCGACGCCTCCCAAGGTGGCCGAAGCCAAGAAGAACGACCGGATGGGGCGCGACGAGTTCCTCAAGATGCTCATGGCCCAGCTGCGCCACCAGGATCCGATGAACCCGATGGACGGGCAGCAGATGGCCGCCCAGATGGCGCAGTTCTCCTCGCTGGAGCAGCTGATCGCCATGAACGCGTCGATCGCCGAGCAGAAGGAGGCCCAGCAAGCCATTGCCACCGCCATCACCGACCTGGGGAAGGCCCAGAAGGAGCAGCAGGCGGAGGTGACCCGGCTGATCCAGGGTCAATCCGCCGCCGCCATGGTGGGCAAGGTGGGCATCCTCGCCGGCAACCAGCTGTTGGTGGGCGCCGGTGGCGAGGGGGTGCTGGCGTACGGCGGCGCCTCCGCCAGCGGCCCCGGACGCGTGATCGTCCGCGACGCGATGGGGCGGACCGTCTCCGAGGCTGACACGACCATCCGCCCCGGCGATCAGCAGCTGTCGCTCAAGGACCTCACGTGGACCCCGCCCTTGGCCCCGGGGCAGTACCAGTTCGCCGTGGAGCTGCGCCCGCAGGGGGCGCCCGCCCAGCCGCTCACCACCTTCACCGCCGGCCGCATCACCGGCATGCGCCTGGAGAACGGCACGCCCATGCTGCTCATCGCCGACACCCTGCGCGTGCCCATGACCAGCCTCACGCAGCTCCGGGGCTGACGGCGGCGGCATCCGCCCGTCCCCCCCGATTCCGCCCGACACTCCGACCCTCCCCTTCCCCAACCCCGAGGACCACCCATGCTTCGCTCCCTCTTTGCCGGCGTCTCCGGCCTGCGCAACCACCAGGTGCGTGTGGATGTTATCGGCAACAACATCGCAAATGTGAACACCGTCGGCTTCAAGTCGTCGCGCGTGCAGTTCCGCGAGGCCTTCGCGCAGACGCTGCAGGCGGCGAGCCGTCCCCCCGGCGGCCAGGGCGGCACCAACCCGCAGCAGGTCGGCCTGGGGATGCAGATCGGCTCCATCGACCAGAACTTCAACCAAGGGAGCCTGCAGAGCACGGGGATCGCGACCGACCTGGCCATCCAGGGGGACGCGTTCTTCGTGGTGCGCCGCGGGATCGAGCGGATGTTCACCCGCGACGGCGGCTTCCAGCTCGACCCCGAGGGGCGGCTCATCTCCGCCACCAACGGCTTCATGGTGCAGGGGCGCGTCTACCAGGACGGCGTCCTGCAGGACAGCGTCTCCGACATCACCATCCCCTTCGGCCTGCGGCTGGCGGCCAAGCAGACCACGAGCACGCGGCTGGCGGGGAACCTCAACGCCGCCGCCCCCGTGTTCTCCGGCAGCATCGACAGCGCCGCGGACCGGGCCAAGCCGGAGAACGCCATCTCGGTGGCCGAGGCCCAGATCGGCGTGTACGACTCGCTGGGCGAGCGGCGCAGCGTGAAGATCCAGATGTGGAAGACGGATGCCAACAAGTGGAGCTGGCGCGTCGACCCCACGGCGTCGGCCACCGTCCAGCGCTTCACCACCTCGGCGGCCTCGCCGCCGGCGCCGATCGCCCTCCCGGCCGCCCCGGCCGGCTTCGAGATCAAGCCGGCGAACGTGCGCGTGACCTCCATGACCGGCGACGCCTACAGCACCCCGGGTGACTACACCGTGGCGGCCGGGCCGCCGGCCCAGGTGAACTTCACCGCGGCGATGCCGTCCAGCACCAGCGTGAACATCTCGTACTTCATGAGCCCCACGACGCCCGCCGCGGGAGTCAACAGCGGCGAGCTGACCTTCGACGAGGCGGGGATGCTGGTGGGGCGCCCCAGCGCCCGGGCCCAGTTCGCGATCCCCGGCGCCGAGCCGATGGACATCGTCCTCGACCTGAGCGGCGGCGCGGCCGGGCTCACGCAGTTCTCCGCCGGGGCCACCACGCGCTCCACGCCGATCCTGCGCGACCAGGACGGCTTCTCCTCTGGGGTGCTGCAGGACTTCTCCATCGACGCGCTGGGGACGATCACGGGGGTCTTCTCCAACGGGTCCAGCACCCCGCTGGCGCGCATCACGCTGGCCGAGTTCAACAACGCCTCGGGGCTGCTCCGCGTGGGGGACAACATGTACCAGGAGTCGGCCAACTCCGGCGGGGCGGTGCTGGGGCTGGCGCAGGAGGGGACGCAGTCCACCATCTCCTCGGGGATGCTGGAGATGTCCAACGTGGACCTGTCGCAGGAGTTCACGGCGCTGATCGTGGCCCAGCGCGGGTTCCAGGCCAGCAGCAAGGTGGTCACCTCCGCCGACGAAATGCTGCAGGACATCACCCAGCTGAAGCGGTAACCTGGGCGCCCGGGGGTCGCGCCCCGGGCACCACCGCCCCGGCAGGAGTTGCCGGGGCGCGCAGTTCCTGCCGCGTCGTTCGCCCGGGTGGCCGAACGGCGCGGCGGCCGTCGTGGCGGGGAATGCGTTGGAAACCCGTTGCACGGCAACAGCTTGGACGCCGGGCCCCCGAGGTCCGCCGGCGGCGCGGCGCATGGCACCGACCATGCTTTGGGGAGGGGCAGACCTTCACCCCGCACCTCACCGCCCATGTCCGCCGATACCGCACCCGCAGGCGACGCCCCGCAGAAACTCAAGATCCCCCTTCTCGTGGGGATGGTGGCCGTGGGGCTCGGCCTTGGCATGGCCGCCGGCGTCACGCTGGTGGGCCCCACCATCGCCAAGAAGATGGGGAAGGTGGTGGCCGCCGCCCCGGACAGCGCCCACGCCCCCGCCGCGGAGCACGCCGCCGAGGGGACCGCGGAGCACGACGGCGAGGAGGCGGCGCCCGCCGCGGCCCCGGAGATCCACCTGGTGGAGAACCTCGTGCTCAACCCCGCCGAAAGCGGCGGCGGGCGCTTCCTCCTCTTCTCGGTGGCGTTCGAGGTGGGCTCCCCCGCCGCGCTGGCCACGCTCAAGGAGCGCGACGCCGAGCTGCGCGACGTGATCCTCACCCGCATCGGCGCCATGACGCTTGAGCAGCTCACCGCCGTCAGCGCGCGCGACTCGCTCAAGAAGGAGCTCGAGACGGTGCTGCGGGAGCGGTTCGGGAAGAAGACGGTGCGGCAGATGTACTTCCCCCAGTTCGTGATCCAGTGAGCGCCCGGTGAGCACCAGCTTCAGCGGTTTCGACATGCGCACCGCCGGCCCGAAGGGGCGCGACGTGCGCGTCTACGACTTCCGGCGCCCGCACCGGGCGTCGAAGGAAAGCCTGCGCACCCTCGAGGCCATGTACGAGCGCCTCACCAAGGGGCTCGAGTCGTGGCTGGTCTCGCGCGTGCGCGCGCAGGCCGAGGTGCGCCTCATCAACGTGGAGCAGTTCTCGTTCGGCGAGTTCACGCTGTCGCAGCCCGTCCCGTGCAGCGCGTTCATCTTCGACATCGCCGAGACCGGGATGAAGGGGGTCATCGACATCGGCCCCGAGCTGTGCACGTACCTGGTGGACCGCCTCTTCGGGGGCACCGGGGTGGGGCGGCCGCTCTCGCGCGCGCTCACCCCCATCGAGCGCATGGCGGTGCGGTCGGTCGCCGACCGGTGCGCCACGCTCCTCGAGGACATCTGGCGCGAGTACGTCACGCTCGACCTGAACATCACCAGCTTCGAGTCGTCGCCGGAAATGCTGCAGGTCATCAACCGGGAGGACCCGGTGCTGGTGGCCAACCTGGAGTTCCGCACCAACACGGTCAGCAGCCTGCTGGTGATCTGCCTGCCGTTCTCCGTGCTCGACCGGTTCTTCATGGCCAGCAGCCGGCAGCTCCTGGCGCTGCACTACGGCAGCGAGGTGGACCGGGAGGCGGCGCGGCAGCGCAGCGAGGCCGCGGTGCGCGTCACCGACGTGGAGGTGCGGGCCACGCTCCCGACCTTCCGCATGTCGCTGGGGCAGCTCGCGCAGCTGAAGGAGGGGATGATCATCCCCACCACCATCACGCGGGACGCCCCGATCCTGCTGTCCACCGACGGCCAGGAGCGCTTCCGCGGCCACGCCGGGCGCGTGAACGGCAAGCTGGCCGTGCGCGTCACGGAATCCTGCATCCCCGACCTCCCCGACACCCTCAGCTTGCCCTCCGCATGAATCCCGCCGAGATCGACGCGCTGGTCGCCAGCGCCAAGGCCGCCAAGGCCGCCGGGCAGCCGCTCACGTCGCTGATGGACGAGGACGGCGCCCTCGACCCGCTGGCGCCGCAGCTCTCCGAACTGGACCTGACGGGGGCCGGCGGGGTCGAGATCCCGATCGGCGCGATCCTGGACCTCACGCTCCCCGTGTCGATCGAGCTGGGGCGCACCTCGATGACCGTGCAGGAGCTCCTGCGACTGGGGCGCGGCTCGGTGATCCAGCTGGACCGGCTGGCGGGGGAGCCCATCGACATCTTCGTGGGCAGCCGCCGCTTCGCCGAGGGCGAGGTCGTGCTGCTGGGGGAGCACTTCGGGGTGCGCGTGCGCCGCGTGCTGGCGGCGTCCGCCGCCGTGGCCGCCACCGAAGCCACCGTCTGACGCGCGGCCGCCCCGCGGAGGAATGGGATCCATGCTGATTGCCGGGGTGGGGATGGCCGCCGCGTTGGCGTTCGTGCTGGGGCTGGGCGCGCTGGCGCTGTGGGCCCTGCGCCGCTTCGGGGGCGCCACGCTGGGGCGCCGGGGGCGCCTGCCCATGGAGGTGGTCCAGCGCGTGTCGCTGGGCCCCCGGATGCAGCTGGCCGTGGTGCGCGTGGGCGAGAAGGTGATGGCCGTGTCGCTGGGCGAGGGGCGCGTGGACGCGCTCTTCGAGCTGGCGGCAGAAGACCGGGAGCGGGTGCTGGCCGGCAGCACGGTGCCGGTGCCGCTCCCCTCCAGCGAGGCCGCGCAGGCGGGGATCGACCGCATGGCGACCCCGTCGCCGATGGACGCCCACGCGCCCGCGCCCGTCCTCGCGCCCTCGTTCGGCGCCAGCCTGGCGCAGGCCATGGGGCCGCGGGCGCTCGGCGCGCCGTCCGCCCCCGTCCCGGCGCCCGGCGCCATGTCCGCCGCGATGTCTACCGCGCCCGCTGCTGCGTTCGCACCGCGTCCCAACCCCGTCCGACGGGCTCCGGGCCCCCTGCCGCGCTTCCGCAAGGACGAGCCGCGCGAGATTCCCGGGTTCCTCACGGCACCCCGCCGCACGCACGGCGCCCCCTTCCCCGCGCTGCTCCTGCTGGGGCTCCTCCTGGTCCCGCGCGCGGAATCCCGCGCCCAGGCCGCCACAACGTCCGCCGCAACGGCCGCCGCACCGATCACGGCCCCCGCCCCCGCGGCCACCCAGCTGACCACGCCCACGCCCCCCACGCCTCCCGCGGCAGCCGCGGTGCCGGGCGCGCGCGCCTCCACGGCGGCGCAGGTGGCC
>JAGWYS010000160.1 GCA_018969225.1 Gemmatimonadota bacterium
TGCGGCACGACGACTTCGGGCCCCTCTGGGAGCACCTCGTCCTCAACGAACTGCACGCGGCCCGGCAGCGGCGCGACGTGCACTACTGGCGCACCAAGGGCGGGCACGAGGTGGACTTCGTGCTCGCCTCCCGCCGCGGGGCGCCCACCGCCATCGAGGCCAAGTGGTCGCAGGACGCGTTCGAGCCGCACGGCATGCGCGCCTTCCGGTCCCGCTACCCCCTCGGGGAGAACATCCTCGTGGCGGCCGACGTCAAGCGCCCGTCCCGCCGGCGCGTGGGGGACCTGGTGCTGCGGGTGGTCGGGCTGGCCCAGCTGGCGGAGCTGCAGGACGTCGGCTGATCCCCCTCAGCAGAGCCCCCGCGCCGCCTCCGCCACCCGCTCCGCCGTGATCCCGTACTCGCGGTACAGCACCTGGTACGGCGCGCTGGCCCCGAAGCGGTCAATGGACACGATGGCGCCCGTGTCCCCCACCCACCGGTGCCACGACATCCCGTGCGCCGCCTCCACCGCCACCCGCGGCACCCCGGCCGGCAGCAGCGCCGCCCGCGCCTCGGCCGGCTGCGCCGCCAGCAGCTCCAGCGACGGGCAGCTCACCACCCGCGCGCGCCGCCCCTCCGCCGCCAGCAGCCGCTGCGCCCCCAGCGCCACCTCCACCTCCGAGCCCGTGGCCAGCAGCACCACCTGCGGCGCGCCCCGCTCCGCCTCGGCCACCACGTAGGCGCCCTGCGGCACCCCCGCGTGCGCGCGCGCCGGCGCCCCCAGCCATGGCAGCTTCTGCCGCGTGAGCACCAGCGCCACGGGACCGCCGCGGTGCGTCACCGCCACATGCCACGCCGCCGCCACCTCGTCGGCGTCCGCCGGGCGCAGCACCAGCAGGTTGGGGATGCACCGCAGCGCCGCCAGGTGCTCCACCGGCTGGTGCGTGGGGCCGTCCTCCCCCAGCCCGATGGAGTCGTGCGTGAACACGTAGATGGCGTGCACGCCCATGAGCGCCGCCAGGCGGATGGCCGGGCGCATGTAGTCGCTGAACACCAGGAAGGTGCCGCCGTACGGGATGAAGCCGCCGTGCAGCCCCATCCCGTTCATGATCCCCCCCATGCCGTGCTCGCGGATCCCGAAGTGCAGGTTGCGCCCGCCGGGCTCCGACGCCGAGCGCACCGGCGCTCCCTTCACCACGGTGAGGTTGGACCCCGAGAGGTCGGCCGACCCCCCCACCAGCTCGGGGAGCACCGGCGCCAGCGCGTTCAGCACCACGCCGCTGGCCGCGCGGCTGGCCACCGCGCCGGACTTCTCGTCAAACGTCGGGAGCGCCGCCGCCACCCCCGCCGGCAGCTCCCCGCGCATCCGCCGCTGCAGCTCCGCCGCGAGCTCGGGGTGCGCCGCCTCGTACGCCGCCCACCGCCCCCGCCACTCGGCGTGCGAGGCCGCCCGCTCGGCCACCTGCGCCGCCCAGTGCGCGCGCGCCGCCTCGGGGACGTGGAACGGCTCCGTCCCCGGCCACCCGTACGCCGCCTTGGTGAGCGCGATCTCCGCAGCCCCCAGCGGCTCGCCGTGCGCCTTCGCGCTGTCCTGCCGGTTGGGCGACCCGTACCCGATGTGCGTCTTGGTGATCACCAGCGTGGGGCGCGCCGTGTCCGCCTTGGCCTCCGCGATGGCCGCGTCCAGCGCGGCCAGGTCGTTCACGTCGGCCACGTGCAGCACCTGCCACCCCAGCGCCGCGAAGCGCTGCGCGGCGTCGTCGCTGCACGACAGCGCCGTGCTCCCGTCGATGGTGATGCCGTTGTCGTCGAAGAAGCCGATGAGCTTCCCCAGCCCGTGGTGCCCCGCGAACGACGCCGCCTCGTGCGAGATCCCCTCCATCAGGCAGCCGTCGCCGGCGATGAAGTACGTGTAGTGGTCCACGATCGCGTGCCCGGGGCGGTTGAACGCCGCCGCCAGCATCGACTCGGCCAGCGCCATCCCCACCGCGTTCGCGACGCCCGCCCCCAGCGGGCCCGTGGTGGTCTCCACCCCGGGGGTGTGGTGCACCTCGGGGTGGCCGGCGGTGCGGCTCCCCCACTGCCGGAAGCGGCGCAGCTCCTCCAGCGGCAGGTCGTAGCCGCTCAGGTGCAGCGCGCCATACAGCAGCATGGAGGCGTGCCCCACCGACAGCACGAACCGGTCGCGATCCATCCAGTGCGGCGCCGCCGGATCGTGCCGCAGGTGCCGCGCGTACAGCGCGTACGCCAGCGGCGCCAGCGCCATGGGGGTGCCGGGGTGCCCCGACTCCGCCGCCTGGACCGCGTCCATGGCCAGCGTGCGGATGGTGTCGATGGCCAGCTGGACCGGGTCGGTCATGACCGGAGTGGCGGCAGGCACGAAGCGGGGTCTCCTGGTAGGCGCGGAAGCGGGGACGGCCCCGCGTGCCGGAGCGCCCCAGCCCAGCAATTTACCGGATTCGGGGGGCGCCGGGGTGCTCCGAAAGTGCCCCCACACCCCTTGACACCCGCTCCCGAGGGCTCACGCGCCCCCGAACCCCAGCGCCGCCCGCAGCGCGCCCTCCACGGGCGCCAGCGGGGTCCCCGCCGCGAGCGCCCCCTGCGCCAGCCGCGGCGTCCCGCCCCCGCGTCCCCCCAGCGCCGTCAGCGCCCCCTTGAGCGCCGCCCCCGCGTCCACCCCGCTGTCCGCCGAGGCGGCCAGCAGCACCCCCCCGGTGCCGGGGCTGAGCAGCAGCAGCGCGCACCCCGATAGCGCCGCCGCCGCCCGCGCCAGCGCCTCGTGCCCCTTCACCGCCCCCTCCACATGGCGCACCACCCGGCGCACCCCGTCGGCACCAGGCGTCGCCTCCGCGTGCCACTGCCGCGCCTCGTGCGCCGCCAGCGTCTCGCGCAGCCGCGCCAGCTCGCGCTCCTGCGCCTGCAACCGCTCCCCCTGCCGCGCCACCAGCTCCGGCACCTCGTGCGGGGCCGCCGACAGCTGACGCGCCGCCTGCTGCAGCCACGCCTGCGCCTGCCGCGCCTGGCGCAGCGCGCGATCGCCGCACAGGTACGCCACCCGCGTCCCGCCGCGCACCGCCTCGGTGCGCAGCAGCCGCACCAGCCCGATCTGCGCCGTGTGCGCCACGTGCGTCCCTCCGCAGGCGTTGCGGTCCACCCCCGCGATGGTGACGATGCGCAGCGTCCCGCCGCGCGCGCTGGGCTTGCGCAGCCCCGACGCGACGGCGGCGTCCTCGAACGACACGGACACCGGCAGCGCCGCCGCCACCGCCTCGTTCACCTGCGCCTCCAGCGTCGCCAGCCCCTCGTCGCCAAGCGCCGCCACCTCCAGGTCCACCGTGCACCCGTCGGCGCCGATGTGCATGGACACCGTCCGCCACCCGAAGCGGTCCTCGGCCAGCGCCGAGATGAGGTGCTGGCCGCTGTGCTGCTGCCGGTGGTCGTGCCGCCGCGCCGCATCCACCGCCCCCGCCACCGCGTCCCCCGGCCGTGCCGCCAGCGGGGCCTCCAGGTGGTGCACCACCGTCTCGTCGTCGTTCTCGGTGACGTCCACCACCCGCACGCCGCCCAGCGTGCCGGTGTCGTGCGGCTGCCCCCCTGACGTGGGGTAGAAGGCGGTGCGGTCCAGCACCACCTGACGCCCACCGGCCTCCACCGCGCGCACGGTGGCGTCAAAGCGCAGGAGGGCGGTGTCGGTGTGGTACAGGCGGTCGGTCATGCCGGTGGCGTGCGGGGGATGTGCTAGAATTGGCGGAATATGATGGCTTCCGCCCTCCTTCGCGGCGCCACGCGGGGCGCGCGCGTCCTGCTGGCTGTCGCCGCCGCCGGAAGCGCCGCCGGGTGCGCCGGCATGGCCCTTCCCCCGTTCCTCGCCAAGCCCGCCGCCATCGCCGTGGCGGAGCCGGTGGAGCGCCCGCTGGATGCGGTGCCCCCCGCGCCCTCCGATCCGGTGGACCCCGATCCGCCAGCGGCCGCCTCCGACGCCGACGGGGTGGCCCGGCTGCAGCAGCTGGCGTTCGTGTGGCAGCTGGTGGCCGGCCATCACCCCGCCGTGGCTGCGGGGAGCGTCCCGTGGGACTCGGCGTTGGTCCGCGCCGTGCCGCGCGTGCGTTCGGCCGCCGACCCCGAGGCGCTGGCCGCCGCCTACACGCGGCTGCTGCACGCGGTGGACGATCCGCTCACGCGCGTGGAGGTGGACGGGGGAGCCGTTTCGCCCGCGGCGGCGGGTGCGCCCGCGGTGACGCGCACCGCCGACAGCGTGCTGCTGGTGCGCCTCCCCCCGGCGCCCGCATACGGCGACGCGGTGGAGGGGGCGCTGCGCGAGGCGTTGCGCGCGGCCACCGACCGGGTGGTGCTGGACCTGCGTGCGGCCTCGGTGGTCGCCACGCCGGCCGAGGTGCCGGCGGCCTGGAGCGCTGAATTGGAGCGGCTGGTGGAGCGCACCGGGCTGGCCTCGGCGCTGGCCTGGCGCAGCACGCGCCTGCCGGTGGAACGCTCGCGCGTGGTGGGCGGGTCGCGCTCGGTGCAGGGGGCGGTGGTGCCGCAGGACGGCTGGCGCCAGCAGGACGGCGCGCTGCTGACCCCGCAGGGGGCCACGCCGCGCCGCGTGGTGGTGGTGGCCAACCCCGGCACGACGGTGCCGCGCGCCCTGCTGGCGCTGGTGGGGAGCCGCCAGGCGGTGCTGGTGGCGGAGGGGGGCGTGCGCGATGACGCGCTGGTGTCCAGCGTGGCGGTGCCGCTGGCGCCCGGCGTGTCGGTGCGGGTGCGCACCGGCCAGCTGGTGCACGCCGACGGCAGCGTGGGGATCCCCATGGACACCATCGTGCCGGCGCCGGCGGCGGCGGTGGCGCCTGACAGCGCGCCGGCGATGGTGGCCGCGCGGCAGTGGGTGCGTCGGGCGGGGGCGTGGCCTGCCCGCCGCCCGGTCGCGCCCGCGGCCGCGCCGCGCCTGCCGCGCTTCTTCGACGAGGAGCCGTACCCCTTCCTGGGCGCCCGCGTGCTGGCGGGGGCGCGGCTGTGGGCCGCGCTGCGCGGGCGCCACGCGGGGCGCGACCAGCTGGACGACGACCTCGACGCGGCATTCGCGCAGGCCCTCCCGGCGCTGGAGCGCGCGCGCAACGCCACGGAGTACGCGGCGGCGCTTCGCCCGCTGGTGGCCGCCTTCGACGACGCGCAGGTCGCGCTCACGGGCCCGTCGGCCGACTCGCTCGCGGGCGAGGCGTCGGCACCCTTCCGCGTGGAGGCGGTGGAGCACGTGGCGCTGGTGACGGCGGTGGTGCGCGACTCGCTGACGCGCGCGCTGGGGATCGAGGAGGGGCAGGAGGTGACGGCGGCCGACGGCTTTCCGCTGGCGGCGTGGCGCACCGAGCACCAGCGCGACCTGGCGGCCCCCAACCCGTGGACCCGCGAGGAGCGGCTGCTGCGGCTGCTGCCGCGCGGCCCCGTTGGCGGCGCGCTGTTCCGCCTGCGCGATCCCGGGGGGCGCGAGCGCCAGCTCAACGTCCCGCGGAGGCCGGCGTACCGCGACCGCCTCCCCGTGCTGGAGCGGCCGCTGACCCCGCCAGTGCGCGAGGTGGCGCCGGGGGTGTGGTACGCCGACGTGGAGCGCCTGCCGCTGGACTCGGTGCGCGCATGGCTGGAACGGGCGCGCGGCGGCCGCGCCGTGGTGCTGGACCTGCGCGGCCGCCTGCCGGAGCCGGTGGCCAGCGAGGCGCTGGACCGCGCGGTGGCGCCGGTGGCCGTGCGTGCGCGCGCCACGGTGGCGCGCGAGGTGCTGCGGTGGCGGCGTGAGCCGTGCCTGGTGGCCGCGTGGCGCGAGGCCGCGCAGCAGTGCGCCGAGCAGCGCGAGGAGCGCCCGCTGGAGGTGTCGCTGGAGGGGTTGCTGGAGGGGTTGCTGGCGGTCTCGCGAACGGGGTTGCCGGAGGCGGGAGGGGCGCCATCGATGGACAGCGCGGCCGCCGACCGCGCGGCGCCCCCCCGCGTGGTGGCGCTCATTGACGCGCGCACGCAGGGGGCGATGGAGCGGCTCGCCATGCGGCTGGAGGCGCTGGCCGACGCCACGTTCGTGGGGGCGCCCAGCGCCGGGTCCCCCTCCGAGGTGATGGTGCTGCCGCTCCCGGGCGGGCTCACCGCCACCGTGCCGTTGGCGGAGTGGCGCCGCCCCGACGGCGCCACGGTGCAGCGCGTGGGGATCACGCCGCAGGTGGCCGCCGAGCGCACCGTGCGCGGCGTGCGTGCGGGGCGCGACGAGGTGCTGGAGCGCGCGGTGCAGTGGCTGCGGCAGGCGCTGGACGGCCCCCCGGCGCGCCGCCGGGAGTGAGCGGGGGCGCGCGGCTTCCCATTGACGAGGCGCTGCCGGAGCTGGTGGCGGCGCTCGCGGCGCGGTCGGTGGCCGTCCTGGAGGCGCCGCCGGGGGCCGGCAAGACCACGCGCGTGCCACTGGCGCTGCTGGACGCGCCGTGGCTGGACGGGCGTCGCGTGGTGATGCTGGAGCCGCGCCGCCTCGCCGCGCGCTCGGCGGCGCACTACATGGCCGCGCAGCGCGGCGAGCGCGCGGGGGAGACGGTGGGGTATCGCGTGCGGGGCGACACGCGCGTGTCGGCGCGCACGCGGGTGGAGGTGGTGACCGAGGGGGTGCTGGCGCGGCTGCTGGCCGACGACCCCGCGCTGGAGGACTACGGTGCCGTGCTGCTGGACGAGTTCCACGAGCGCAGCCTGCACGGCGACCTGGCGCTGGCGCTGGTGCTGGAGAGCCAGCAGGCGCTGCGCCCCGACCTGCGCGTGCTGGTGATGTCGGCCACGCTGGACGGCAGCGCGGTGGCGGCGCTGCTGGCCGACGCGGAGGGCCCCGCGCCGGTGGTGCGCAGCGCGGGGCGGATGTACCCCATTGAGACGCACCATCGCCCGCCGCGCCGCGACGAGCGCCCCGAGCGCGTGGTGGCGCGGGTGGTGCGTGAGGCGCTGGCGGCGCACGAGGGGGACCTGCTGGTGTTCCTCCCCGGCGCGGCGGAGCAGCGGCGGGTGGCCGCGCTGCTGGAGGGGGACGACGCGCTGGCGGCGTGTCGCACGACGGTGCACCTGCTGCACGGCACGCTGCCGCTGGAGGCGCAGGAGCGGGCGCTGGCCCCCGCCGCACCCGGCGCGCGCAAGGTGGTGCTGGCCACCAGCGTGGCGGAGACGAGCCTCACCGTGCCGGGGGTGCGCGTGGTGGTGGACAGCGGGTGGTCGCGCGTGCCGCGCTTCGACGCGGCGGCGGGGCTCACGCGGCTGTACACGGTGCGCGTGACGCGCGCCTCGGCCGACCAGCGGCGCGGGCGCGCGGGGCGCGTGGCCCCCGGGGCCTGCTACCGGCTGTGGGAGCCGCACGAGGACGCCACGTTGCTACCGCGCGCGCGCGCCGAGCTGCTGGAGGCCGACCTGGCGCCGCTGGCGCTGCTGCTGGCGGAGCAGGGGGTGCGCGATGCGGCGCAGCTGCGGTGGCTGGACGCGCCGCCGGCGGGGGCGCTGGCGCAGGGGCGCGCGCTGCTGGCGCAGCTGGGGGCGCTGGACATGGCGGGGCGCATCACCCCGCTGGGGCGGCGCATGGCGGGGCTGCCGGTGGAGCCGCGGCTGGGCGCGCTGCTGATGGCGGCCGAGGCGGAGGGGCAGGGGGCGCTGGGGGGCGCGCTGGCGGCGCTACTGGAGGAGCGCGACGTGCTGCGCGGCGAGGGACCGGTGCGCCCGCCCGCCGACCTGCGGTTGCGCACCGAGCTGCTGCACCGTGACGGCGACGCGCAGGGGGGATGGCATGCTGCCAGCGTGGACCGTGACGCGCTGCGGCGCGTGCGCGAGCAGGCGCGCGCGCTGGCCCGCGCCGCGGGGGCGCGAGGCGACGACGCGTGGCGGTGGGACGACGCCGAGGTGGGGGCGCTGGTGGCGCGGGCGTATCCCGATCGCGTGGCGCAGCGGCGACTCGGAGGGGAGCCGGGGCGCCAGGCGCGCTACCTGCTGCGCAACGGGAGCGGTGCCGTGCTGGCGCCGGGGGACGCGCTGGCAGACGCGCCGTGGCTGGCGGTGGCGGAGCTGGAGGGGGGCACCGGCGACGCGCGCGGGGAAGCGCGCATTGCCCATGCGGCGCCGCTGGACGAGGGCACGGTGCGGGCGCTGTTCGCGGCGGAGCTGGTGCGTGAGACCACCGTGGCGTGGGACGAGCGCGCCGGGCGGGTGTCCGCAGTGGCGCGCACGCGGCTGGGGGCGCTGGTGCTGGACGAGGGGCCGTGGCGCGACGCGCCGGTGGAGGCGCTGCGCGAGGCGGTGCGCGCGGCCGTGCTGGCGCAGCTGCGGCGCGCGGGGGTGCCGGGGTGGCCCATGCCCGAGGGGGCGCGGCGGCTGCTGGCGCGGCTGCGCTTCGTGCAGGCGCACGGCGTGCTGGCCGCCCAGGGGTTCCCCGACTGGGGCGACGAGGCGCTGGCGGCGGAAGCCGACGCGTGGCTGGCGCCGTGGCTGGACGGCGTGCGCAGCTGGGAGGGGGTGGCGCAGCTGGACTGGCCGGGCGCGCTCCTGGGGCGGCTGCCCTGGGAGCAGCGGGCGGCGGTGGAGCGGCTGGCGCCCACGCACGTGACCGTGCCCACGGGGAGCCGCATCGCGCTGGACTACGACGCCTGCGCGGCCACCGGCGAGGGGCCGGTGCTGGCGGTGAAGCTGCAGGAGCTGTTCGGGTGCGCCACATCCCCCGCGGTGCTGGACGGGCGGGTGCCGGTGGTGCTGCACCT